>NZ_JBJDNC010000024.1:0-105747 GCF_044900265.1 Pseudomonas sp. NPDC089406
AGGCGAAAACAGGCGAGGAAGCGGAGTTTGCTGGTTGCAAATGAGCATTCCGAGCCTGTTTTCAACGCAGCATGATCGTCGCGCAGGCACTTTTCCTAAAAAGCCTAGGAAGACATCACGGCAAACTGACAGGATCCCTTGATGGTCATCCCCACCGCTGCGCCCCATTCACCTGCCCCCAAACGCAAGCTGTGGCTGCGCTGGCCTGTCTGGCTGGGTGCCTTGGCAGTGATCGCCTACGGCGTGGCCATGGCCATGCACTGGGACGACCGCGGGTTGCTGTGGCTCAAGGAGCGCTTTCAAAGCGCTGCCGTGCGCCAGGAAAGCATCTGGCTGCCGGATTACGTGGTGGATATCGACGCCAAGCCGCTGCCGGGCATGGAGCGGGATGAAGCCTCGGACCTGTCGTTCAACCCGCATACCCGTACCCTGTTCGCGGTGATGGGCAAGCACCCCTTCCTCACCGAGCTCGACCTCGACGGCAACGTGCTGCGCAAGATCTCGCTGGAGGGCTGGTCCAACCCGGAAGCCGTGGCGGTGATGGAAGACGGCCTGATCGGCATTGTCGACGAGCGCCAGCACGACCTGGTGATGGTCAAGGTCGATGCCACCACCACCTCGCTCAAGCGCAGCGACTACCAAGGGTTCGAGCTTGGCGATGCCGGCAAGGGCAACAAGGGCTTCGAAGGCCTTGCCTGGGATGCCATGCGCCAGCGCCTGCTGGTTGGCGCCGAGCGCCCGCCGCAGCTGTATGCCTGGAGCAGTGACGGGCGCAGCCCGCCCAAGGGTGAAAAACAGGCCCTGCCCAGCGATCAGCTGGACCTGCGCAACCTGTCGGCACTGGCCGTCGACCCACGTACCGGGCACCTGCTGGCGCTGTCGGCAGACTCCAACATGCTGCTGGAGCTGGACGAAAAGGGCGACCAGGTCAGTTTCATGGCCCTGCTGGGTGGTTTCAACGGCCTGAAGGCCGGTATCCCGCGTGCCGAAGGCGTGACCATGGATGACCAGGGCAACCTGTATTTCGTCAGCGAACCCAACCTGTTCTATCGCTTCAGAAAGAACTGACAAAACTGCCAGTTGTTTCCCACGCAGGCTTTAAGCTTTGCTTCAGTCGTTAATGGTTAGATTCGCACCTTTACCAGTCCGAGCCTGCCCTGATGCGCCGAAGCTACCGCCTGATCATTGCTGCCCTGTTGTTTTCAACCCTGGCCCTGCTGGGCGTGGCGGGGCATGAGTTTCGCTTGTTTGAGCGTGGCTGGTTCAACCTCAAGGCCTGGTGGCAGCCGAGCGAGCAGGGCATCGGCCTGGATCGCTATCGGGTAATGCTCGAGGCGCAGCCCATCGACGGGCTGCATGACGATGTTTCGGCGCTGACCTACGACCCCGACCGCAAGACCCTGTTCACCGTGACCAACTCCAGCCCCGAGCTGATCGAGCTGTCGCTGGACGGGCGTATTCTGCGGCGCGTGCCGCTGACCGGCTTCGGCGACCCCGAAGCGGTGGAATACGTGGGCCCGGGCAGTTACGTGATCACCGATGAGCGCCAACAGCGGTTGATTCGTGTGCGCCTGGACGAAAACACCCTGTTCCTCGATGCCAGCGATGCCGAGCAGCTCACCCTGGGCATCGGCCTGAACGGCAACAAGGGCTTCGAAGGGTTGGCCTACGACTCGGCGGGCCAGCGCCTGTTCGTGGCCAAGGAGCGCGACCCGATGCTGATCTACGAGGTGCATGGGTTCCCCCACACCAACCCCGAGCAGCCGTATGCCGTGCATGTAGTGCAGGACCGCAAGCGTGATGGGCGGCTATTCGTGCGCGACTTGTCGAGCCTGCAGTACGACGAGCGCAGCGGGCACCTGCTGGCCTTGTCGGATGAATCGCGCCTGGTGCTGGAGCTGGATGTCGAGGGCCGGCCGCTGAGCACCTTGTCGTTGCGCAAGGGCTTTCAGGGCCTGAAGAAAACCGTGCCGCAGGCCGAGGGCATGGCCATGGACGAGGCGGGCAGGCTGTACCTGGTGAGCGAGCCGAACCTGTTCTACGTGTTCGAAAAGCCCCAGGACTGACGTACCCCAGGATATAAACCTGAAGGCTGACGCGACCCCTGTAGGAGCCGGCTTGCCGGCGATGGCGCCCGACCGGGCAACAACTTTGCCTGATCGGGCCCTATCGCCGGCAAGCCGGCTCCTACAGGGGGCTGTTTACTCGGCCTTGAGCGTCTTCACGCCTTCGGCAGTACCCAGCAGCAGCACATCGGCCGGGCGGGCGGCGAACAGGCCGTTGGTGACCACGCCGACGATGGCGTTGATCTGCGCCTCGAGCTCCACCGGGTTGGTGATCTGCAGGTTGTGCACGTCCAGGATCACGTTGCCGTTGTCGGTCAGCACGCCTTCGCGGTACACCGGGTCGCCGCCCAGCTTGACCAGCTGGCGCGCCACGTGGCTGCGGGCCATGGGGATCACCTCGACCGGCAGCGGGAAGGCGCCCAGCACCGGCACCAGCTTGCTGGCGTCGGCGATGCAGATGAAGGTCTTGGCCACTGCCGCGACGATCTTCTCGCGGGTCAGGGCCGCGCCGCCGCCCTTGATCAGGTTCAGGTGCGCGTCGCTCTCGTCGGCGCCATCCACGTAGAACTCCAGCTCGCTGACGCTGTTCAGCTCGTACACCGGAATACCATGGCCCTTCAGGCGCTGGGCGGTGGCCTCGGAGCTGGCCACGGCGCCGTCGAAGGCGGTCTTGTGCTGGGCCAGGGCGTCGATGAAGAAGTTGGCGGTGGAGCCGGTGCCGACGCCGACGACGCTTTTGTCATCCAGCTTGGGGAGGATGAGGTCGACAGCGGCCTGGGCGACGGCCTGTTTCAGTTGGTCCTGGGTCATGCGGGCTCCGGGAAGGGGCAGGGCGGATTGCAAAGTCGCCTAGTATAACGGCTTGCGCGGCTTTGCTGTGGTCGCCCGACAGCCCGCTGCGGTAGACTCCCAGCCCTTGTCCCGCGGCCCAGTGATGCTTTCCCGATGCTCGAACAGTACGTCAAGAAGATCCTCACCTCGCGCGTCTACGACGTTGCCGTCGAAACCCCGCTGCACAGCGCCGGGCAGTTGAGCAAGCGCCTGGGCAACAACGTGCTGCTCAAGCGCGAAGACCTGCAGCCGGTGTTCTCGTTCAAGATTCGCGGGGCGTACAACAAGCTGGCGCAGCTCAGCGCCGAGGAGCTGGCCCGCGGCGTGGTCACGGCCTCTGCCGGCAACCACGCCCAGGGCCTGGCCCTGGCAGCACGGGAGCTGGGTATCAAGGCCACCATCGTGATGCCCAAGACCACCCCCGAGATCAAGATCGAAGGCGTGCGCTCGCGCGGCGGCAAGGTGGTGCTGCACGGCGACTCGTTCCCCGAGGCCCTGGCCTACTCGCTGAAGCTGGTCGACGAAAAGGGCTTGGTCTACATCCACCCCTACGACGACCCGCACACCATCGCCGGCCAAGGCACCGTGGCCATGGAGATCCTGCGCCAGCACCCGGGCCGGCTGGACGCGATCTTCGTGCCGGTGGGCGGCGGCGGGTTGATTGCCGGCATTGCTGCCTACGTGAAATACCTGCGCCCGGAAATCAAGGTGATCGGCGTCGAGCCGGACGATTCCAACTGCCTGCAGGCCGCGCTGGCTGCTGGCGAGCGGGTGGTGCTGCCGCAAGTCGGGCTGTTCGCCGACGGCGTGGCGGTGGCGCAGATCGGCCAGCACACCTTCGATATCTGCCGCCATCATGTGGATGAGGTGATCACCGTCAGCACTGACGAGATCTGCGCGGCAATCAAGGATATCTACGACGATACCCGCTCGATCACCGAGCCTGCCGGCGCCTTGGGCGTGGCGGGCATCAAGAAGTACGTCGAGCTCAAGGGCGTGAGCGGGCAAACCCTGGTGGCCATCGATTCGGGTGCCAACGTCAATTTCGACCGCCTGCGCCACGTAGCCGAGCGCGCCGAGCTGGGTGAGAAGCGCGAAGCGATCATCGCCGTGACCATCCCCGAGCGCCCGGGCAGCTTCAAGGCGTTCTGCGAGGCCATCGGCAAGCGCCAGATCACCGAGTTCAACTACCGCAAGCACACCTCGGACGAAGCGCATATTTTCGTCGGCGTGCAGACCCACCCGGAAAACGACCCGCGCGCGTTGCTGGTGCAGCAACTGACCGAGCAGGGCTTCCCGGTAACCGACCTGACCGACAACGAACTGGCCAAGCTGCACATCCGCCACATGGTCGGCGGCCATTCGGCCGGGGCCAGCGACGAGATGGTGCTGCGCTTCGAGTTCCCCGAGCGGCCGGGGGCGTTGTTCAACTTCCTCAACAAGCTGGGTGGGCGCTGGAACATCTCGATGTTCCACTACCGCAACCATGGCGCGGCTGACGGGCGCGTGGTGGCGGGGCTGCAGGTGCCGGAGGAAGAGCGCCACCTGGTGCCGGCGGCGTTGGCCAAGATCGGTTACCCGTATTGGGACGAGACCGAGAACCCGGCTTACAAGCTATTCTTGGGCTGATGGCGCCATCGCCGGCAAGCCGGCTCCTACAGGTTATTCACGGGCATAAGGGCCTGTGCGGTCCCTGTGGGAGCGGGCTTGCCCGCGAAGAAGCTGCTGCAAAAAGGCCTGCTTAAGGACAACCAAGACATGGAACACCTGACCACCCTCAAGACCCTGCACATCGCCGCCACCGCCATCCTGCTGCTCGGCGCCTTGGGCCTGGCCATCTGGACCGTGCTGGCCCGCCGCAAGGGCGACAGCGAGGCCTACGCCAAGCTGCTGCGCCGGCCGCTGGTGTTCGTCTGGTTGCTGATGGGGCTGTGCCTGGTGAGCATGCCGTTCACCGGCTGGTGGCTGGTGCACCTGGTGGGCTGGCCGCTGGGGCAGACCTGGGTGTTGGCCTCCAGCGTCATCTATACCTTCGGCGCCTTTGCCGTATGGTGGCTGCTGGTGCGCCTGAACCGGCTGCGCAAGGCTGAGTTGGTGGGGCTGAAGTTCACCCTGGCGCTGGCGGTGTTCAGCGGGGTGTGCTTTTTGTCGATTGCCGGGCTGATGGGTGCCAAGCCGGTCTGACAGGCTGTTATCGCCTGGGCGGGCCTCTTCGCGGGTAAACCCGCTCCTACAGGGATCTCACAGGCTTGAAGGCTTGTGCAGTACCTGTGGGAGCGGGTTTACCCGCGAAAGGGCCGTAACAGGAAAGCCTCAATCCCTCAACGAAATCACCGGCCACCCTCGCATCTCGGCCTCGGCGCGCAGCTTCGGGTCCGGGTCCACGGCCACCGCGTGAGTGACCTGCTCCAATAAAGGCAGGTCGTTCATCGAGTCGCTATAGAAGTAGCTGTCCTGCAGGTCGAAGCCGTTCTCCAGCATCCAGCGGTTCAGCCGCGTCACCTTGCCTTCACGGAAACAGGGTATATCGGTACTGCGCCCGGTATAGCGCCCGTCGTGCATTTCGCATTCGGTGGCCAGCAGCACGCGCACGCCCAGGCGGCGGGCGATGGGCGCGGTGACGAAGCGGTTGGTGGCGGTGATGATCACCAGCTGGTCGCCCGCCTCGCGGTGCTGCTGCAGCAACGCCAGGGCCTTGGGCAGGATGATCGGCTCGATGCAGTCGCGCATGAATTCGCGGTGCCACCGGTGCAGCTGTTCAGGCTCGGTGGCGGCGAAAATTTCCATGGAGAAGGCCAGGTAGGCCTGCAGGTCCAGGGTGCCGTTGAGGTAGTCCTGGTAGAAGGCATCGTTGCGTGCCTTGTACGCGACCGGGTCGAGAATGCCCCGTTCGCACAGGTAGTCACCCCAGGCGTGGTCGCTGTCGCCGCCGAGGAGGGTATTGTCCAGGTCGAATAAAGCCAGGCGCATGTGCAAGTCTCGCGCAAATCTTCGGGAGGCCCCGCAGAATACGGCGTTTTCACCTTGCTGCACATAAGCTTGCGGGTGCGTTGCTGCGCTCGCAGGCTTTGTGGAACAATGCGGTGACATGCGTTTGCGAGGTTGCTGCCGTGATCGACCCGGATGGTTTTCGCCCCAATGTCGGGATCATTCTTACGAATGATGCCGGGCAGGTGCTATGGGCTCGCCGGATCAACCAGGATGCCTGGCAGTTCCCCCAGGGTGGCATCAACCCTGACGAGACCCCAGAAGACGCCCTGTACCGCGAGCTGAACGAAGAAGTGGGCCTGGAACGCCAGGACGTGGAAATTCTTGCCTGCACCCGTGGCTGGTTGCGTTATCGTTTACCGCAGCGCCTGGTGCGTACCCACAGCCAGCCGCTGTGTATCGGCCAGAAACAGAAGTGGTTTTTGCTGCGCCTTGTTAGCAACGAGCAACGGGTGCGCATGGACCTCACCGGCAAACCGGAATTCGACGGCTGGCGCTGGGTCAGCTACTGGTATCCGTTGGGCCAGGTGGTGACATTCAAGCGCGAGGTGTACCGGCGCGCCCTGAAAGAGCTAGCCCCGCGCCTGCTGACGCGCGACTGACGACGGAGTCCGACCCCGAGCCATGCTCAATACGCTGCGCAAGATCGTCCAGGAAGTGAACTCCGCCAAAGATCTCAAGACGGCGTTGGGTATCATTGTCTTGCGCGTCAAGGAGGCCATGGGCAGCCAGGTCTGCTCGGTGTACCTGCTCGACCCGGAAACCAACCGCTTCGTGCTGATGGCCACCGAAGGCCTGAACAAGCGCTCGATCGGCAAGGTCAGCATGGCCCCCAACGAAGGCCTGGTGGGCCTGGTGGGCACCCGCGAGGAGCCGCTGAACCTCGAAAACGCCGCCGACCACCCGCGTTACCGCTACTTCGCCGAAACCGGCGAAGAACGCTTTGCTTCTTTCCTCGGTGCGCCGATCATCCACCACCGCCGCGTGGTAGGGGTGCTGGTCATCCAGCAGAAGGAGCGCCGCCAGTTCGACGAAGGCGAAGAAGCCTTCCTGGTCACCATGAGCGCCCAGCTTGCCGGGGTTATCGCCCACGCCGAGGCCACCGGTTCCATCCGTGGCCTGGGCCGCCAGGGCAAAGGCATCCAGGAGGCGCGCTTCGTCGGCGTGCCGGGCTCGCCGGGCGCTGCCGTGGGCCGAGCCGTGGTGATGCTGCCGCCGGCCGACCTCGAGGTGGTGCCGGACAAGACCGTCGAAGACATCGACACCGAACTCAAGCTGTTCAACAACGCCCTCGAAGGCGTGCGCGAAGACATGCGCAAGCTGTCGGCCAAGCTGGCCACCCAGCTGCGCCCCGAAGAGCGCGCGCTGTTCGACGTGTACCTGATGATGCTCGAAGACGCCGCCCTTGGTGGCGAGGTGGTCGCAGTCATCAAGACCGGCCAGTGGGCCCAGGGCGCCCTGCGCCAGGTGGTCGGCGAGCACGTCAACCGCTTCGAACTGATGGACGACGACTACCTGCGCGAGCGCGCCTCCGACGTCAAGGACCTGGGCCGGCGCCTGCTGGCCTACCTGCAAGAGGCCCGCTCGCAGGCAATGGTGTACCAGGACAACACCATCCTGGTCAGCGAAGAACTCACCCCGGCCATGCTCGGCGAAGTGCCTGAAGGTAAGCTGGTGGGCCTGGTTTCGGTACTGGGCTCGGGCAACTCCCACGTGGCGATTCTGGCCCGGGCGATGGGCATCCCCACCGTCATGGGCCTGGTCGATTTGCCGTATTCGAAGGTCGACGGCATTGAGCTGATCGTCGACGGCTACAAGGGCGAGGTGTTCACCAACCCCGGCGAAGTGCTGCGCAAGCAGTACAGCGAAGTGGTCGAGGAAGAACGCCAGCTCGCTCAAGGCCTGGATGCGCTGCGCGAGCTGCCGTGCATCACCCCCGATGGCCACCGCATGCCGCTGTGGGTCAACACCGGCCTGCTGGCCGACGTCGCCCGCGCCCAGCAGCGCGGCGCCGAGGGCGTGGGCCTGTACCGCACCGAAGTGCCGTTCATGATCAACCAGCGCTTCCCCAGCGAGAAGGAACAGCTGGCGATCTACCGCGAGCAACTGCAGGCCTTCCACCCGCTGCCGGTGACCATGCGCACCCTCGACATCGGCGGCGACAAGGCGCTGTCGTACTTCCCGATCAAGGAAGAAAACCCGTTCCTCGGCTGGCGCGGCATCCGCGTCACCCTTGACCACCCGGAAATCTTCCTGGTGCAGACCCGCGCCATGCTCAAGGCCAGCGAGGGCCTGAACAACCTGCGTATTCTGCTGCCGATGATCTCTGGCATTCACGAGCTGGAAGAAGCCCTGCACCTGATCCACCGCGCCTGGGGCGAGGTGCGTGACGAAGGCACCGACGTGCCGATGCCGCCGGTCGGGGTGATGGTGGAAATCCCCGCCGCGGTGTACCAAACCAAGGAGCTGGCGCGCCAGGTGGACTTCCTCTCGGTGGGCTCCAACGACCTGACCCAGTACCTGCTGGCGGTGGACCGCAACAACCCGCGGGTCGCCGACCTGTACGACTACCTGCACCCGGCGGTGCTGCAAGCGCTCAACACCGTGGTGCGCGACGCCCATGGCGAAGGCAAGCCGGTGAGCATCTGCGGCGAGATGGCCGGTGACCCGGCGGCGGCGATTCTGCTGATGGCCATGGGTTTTGACAGCCTGTCGATGAACGCCACCAACCTGCCGAAGGTGAAGTGGATGCTGCGCCAGGTGAACATGAGCAAGGCCAAGGAACTGCTGGCCGACGCCTTGAGCCACGACAACCCGCAACTCACCCATAGCGCGCTGCAGCTGGCCCTGAAGAACCTGGGCCTGGCGCGGATGATCGGGCCTGGGGCCAACAAGAGCCTCTGAAGCCTGCACCGGCCCTATCGCGGGGCAAGCCCGCTCCCACGCTATGGCACACGGCGTGGGAGCGGGCTTGCCCCGCGATCAGATTTCCAGGCTGACCTCCCCCAGATGCCCCCCAAACGGCCCGAAGCTGCGCTCCAGCATGTGCCGCCGCCCTGACTTATCCACAATCAAAACCGTACTCGCCCGCGTGCCATAGTTCTGGCTGGCAATGAACACACTCGACAGCAGCTTCTCGGTAGCCAGCCCCACGCCGGTTTCCGGCAGTTCGCTGTCCGCCGCCGGCTCACCATCGGCCAGCAATTCCAGCAAGCGCTGCGGGTCGGTCGATTCAAGCAGCCCCTCCAGCCCCCTGCGTGCCTTCACAAGCTTCGGCCACGGTGTATCCAGCCCGGCATTGGACAACCCGTACACCCCAGGTGCCAGCAAGCGCGGCGCGGCTTCGCGGGCATGCAGGTAACCCAGCTGTTGGCCATCGCCCACCAGCAGGTTGAACCCGGAATACTGCCCGGCACGGCTGGCTACTTGGCCCAGGTATGCCTCGACGCCCAGCTCGCCGCTCAGAAAGCTGGCCACCAGCTCGCCCCGCGAACGCGGCCCCAGCGCCTGGCCCGGGTCGCGGATATTGGTCAGCGCCGCAAAGCGCCCCTGCGGCCCGACCCCCAGCCAGGTACCGCCGGCCTCCAGATCACGCCCGGCGTGCACCCCCGGCGTGTCTTCCCAGGCCGCCAGGGCCTGGGTGGGGCGGGCGTAGAACTCGTCACGGTTGGCCGCAACGATCAGCGGCCGGGCGGTCCCGGGCCGCCAGGCGAAGACGATCAGGCACATAGCTTGCCCCTTGTGTTTTTCGCCACTCTACCCGCGCCCCCGGCGCCAGGCCATCACCTGACACAGAGTTCACTAGAGCCACAGGCGCGGCTTCCGTTACCATGCCGCATCGTTTTCACTGGGGCGGCGAATGGAATTCGTACTCTACCTGCTGTTGGGAGCCTGTGCCGGCGTGCTGGCCGGGCTGTTCGGCGTGGGCGGCGGCATCATCATCGTCCCGGTGCTGGTGTTCAGCTTCACCCTGCAAGGCTTCGACCCCGCGGTGCTCACCCACCTGGCGGTCGGCACCTCGCTCGCGACCATCGTCTTCACCTCGATCAATGCCGTGCTCGAGCACCAGCGCAAGGGCGCGGTGCAGTGGCCGATCTTCGCCTGGATGACCCTCGGCATCCTGCTCGGCGCGCTGGTCGGGGCCAAGACTGCTTCGCTGATCCAGGGCCCGATGCTGCAGAAGATCATCGGCGTGTTCGCCCTGGTGATCGCTGTGCAGATGGCCCTGGACGTCAAGCCCAAAGCCAGCCGCGGCATCCCCGGCAAGCCGGCGCTGACTGCTGCAGGCGGGGTGATCGGTTGGGCCTCGGCGATTTTCGGCATCGGTGGCGGCTCGCTGACCGTGCCGTTTTTGACCTGGCGCAGCCTGCCGATGCAGCAGGCGGTGGCCACCTCGTCGGCCTGCGGGCTGCCCATCGCCGTGGCCAGCGCCCTGAGTTTCATGTGGCTGGGCTGGCACGAGCAGCACCTGCCGGCCCACAGCCTGGGTTACGTATACCTGCCCGCGCTGGTCGGCATTGCCGTGACCAGCATGTTCTTCGCCCGCTTTGGCGCGCGCCTGGCGCACAAGCTGTCGCCGCGCCTGCTCAAGCGCCTGTTCGCCGCGCTGCTGTTCTGCGTCGGCGCAAGCTTTCTGATTTGAACCAAGAGGACTAACCATGCTGCCTTACCCGCAGATCGACCCCGTGGCCGTGGCCCTCGGGCCGCTGAAAATCCACTGGTACGGCCTGATGTACCTGATCGGCATCGGCGGCGCGTGGCTGCTGGCTTCGCGCCGGCTGAACCGCTTCGACCCCACCTGGAACCGCGAAAAACTCTCCGACCTGGTGTTCTGGCTGTCGATGGGGGTGATCGTCGGGGGCCGCCTGGGCTACGTGCTGTTCTATGACCTGCACCAGTACCTGGCCAACCCGACCCTGATCTTCGAGGTGTGGAAGGGCGGCATGTCGTTCCACGGCGGTTTCATCGGTGTGATGCTGGCGGCGCTGTGGTTCGGCAAGCGCAACAACAAGTCGTTCTTCGAACTGATGGACTTCGTCGCCCCGCTGGTGCCGATCGGCCTGGGCGCCGGGCGTATCGGCAACTTCATCAACGCCGAGCTGTGGGGCAAGCCCACCGACGTGCCATGGGCGATGATCTTCCCGCCGTTCAGCGACCCGGCCCAGCTGCCGCGTCACCCGTCGCAGCTGTACCAGTTCGCCCTGGAAGGCGTGGCGCTGTTCCTCATCCTCTGGCTGTTCTCGCGCAAGCCGCGTCCGACCATGGCGGTTTCCGGCATGTTCGCGCTGTTCTACGGCATCTTCCGTTTCATCGTCGAGTTCGTCCGCGTACCGGACGCCCAGCTGGGTTATATCGCCTGGGGCTGGCTGACCATGGGTCAGATTCTCTGCGTGCCGATGATCCTGGCTGGCCTCGGCCTGATCTGGTGGGCTTATAATCGCAAGCCAACGGCGACACCCGCCCAATGAACCCACCACGGCAGGGGCGATCCCCCTGCCGTGTTCGCTACAGGTAAGCCATGAAACAGTATCTGGACCTGGTCCGTGACGTCATCGAAAACGGCACGCTGCAGGCAAACCGCACCGGTATCCGCACCATCAGCCTGCCGGGCGCCATGCTGCGTTTCGACCTGCAAAAGGGCTTCCCGGCCGTTACCACGCGCAAGCTGGCGTTCAAGTCGGCGATCGGCGAAATGGTGGGCTTCTTGCGCGGCGTGAAAAACGCCGGCCAATTCCGCGAGCTGGGCTGCAAGGTCTGGGACCAGAACGCCAACGAGAACGCCCAGTGGCTGGCCAACCCGTTCCGCCAGGGGCATGACGACCTCGGCGAGATCTACGGCGTGCAATGGCGCCAGTGGCCGGGCTACAAGCGCATCCCGCTGAGCAACCCGGCGGCTATCGAAATGGCCGAAAAGGCCGGCTTCCGGCAGATCGCCAAGGACGAGGAGGACGGCCAGGCGTTCGTCATCCTGTACAAGGCCATCGACCAGGTGCGCCAGTGCCTGGACACCATCGCCAACGACCCGGGCAGCCGGCGCATCCTGTTCCACGGCTGGAACTGCGCCCAGCTGGACGAAATGGCCCTGCCGCCGTGCCACCTGCTGTACCAGTTCCACCCGAATGTCGAGACCAAAGAGATCTCCCTGACGCTCTACATCCGCTCCAACGACCTGGGCCTATTATACCCCCTCGAAGAACCTGCACAGTACGCAATGGCTGCGTAGTAAGGCTTTACCTTCCAAGCTCATTTATTGTGCCCCAGTACGAAATGCACATTGTGTATAGTACGGGCCGCTTTGAAGAGAGAGGAAGCCGTGAAGGTCATTGCAGTTAGGGGCGCCCCCCTAGATTTCAGAGAGTCCCCAACCAGGCGGGACGACCCCTCCGAAGAATCCCCAATTCAGGAAGCCGTGAACGTCACAGGGACAGCCGTCTTTGATGACGATGAGCGCCTGATGCCCTTGATATCGGGTTACCTATCCTACGCGCTCCGGGAAGCCGATATATCCCAGCAGACGGCCATCACCTATGGTCGCAACCTCGGGTACACCTGCGAGTACCTGATGAACCGCCGTGAGTTCCGTGATTGCGAGCGTGACTCAGGGTTCTTGGAAATCCGCACCCACGTGATCGAGGAGTACTTCGCTCACCTGCGCGAGGCAGAAGGCCTTTCCAAGAAGACGGTGCGCAACCGGGATTCGGCTTTGATGGCGTTTTTCAACGATTCTCTATGCCGGGGAGTGGACGACGTACCCGCGCCTCGTACCGCGCCTAACCCTTACACTGCCGGGTACCTATCTCCCCGTCCTAACAAGAACTTGGTGGTGGCCTGTTCCCTGAATAATCTCAGAGAGCTCATCCTGGCCACGCAGAGTGAGCGTGAGCGTTGCTTGCTCCAGTTCATGTACGACGCAGGCGTGCGCCGCTCAGAAGTCCCGAGAGTGACCCTCAAGGCCATCGATGATGCCCTTCAATTCCAGGACACGTTGTTCATCTCACCTGGTGTCTCAGAACCGGTGAACGCGGACTACTGCCCGCTGCATATTGATGGAAGCAAAGGCCCTGCGGACTCCTTCAAGCCCCGCCAGACATTGGTCAGCCGCGCCACGCTGCTGCGCATCAAGAAGTACCATGCTTCGCCGCTGTACAAAATGACCAAGCGTCAATTCAAGGGAGCTGAGAACACCCCTGCTTTCCTGAATGCGGAGGGTGGTGAGTACACCCCTCGTTCGATCTCCAAGCTCTTGGAGCGCACATCCGAGCGAGCGCTGAACCTGCTGAAAATCGACAGGATGATCTCTCCCCACAAGTTGAGGCACGGGAACGCCTATGCCCTGTTGAGGACGCCAGACATTGGTAGTGATTACCTTGACCGGCTAGTGACCGTGCAAAAGACGCTGGGTCATTCGCGCCTCAGCACGTCGGAAACCTATACCCAGATCCCCTACGACCTCTACCAGAAGCTCGTACGCCCCGGAACTGAAACCAAGACGAAAGCAGGCGAGATGGCTGAGCTATCCCAACAGACGCGCCTGAAAATTGATGCGGGAGATATGAAATGAGTCGGCTGACTAGCGCTCAGGTAGATGCTGTCATTGAATCGTTTGTGGCCCGCGTCACTGATGATCGTGAATCATTGCTCAGGGTATGCCTAAGCAGGGGGGAGGACTTGGCCGTAGCTCCTAGCTACGTCATTGAGCAGACCAACCTCAGCCAAATGGCGATCTCCAAGCGCACTTCATACTTTGAGCCGATCTTCGATGCGATGCGAGCCGAAGGCATCATCATCTCTGGTCATCCCTCGGGCGCCTGTGAATGGCGTCGCCGGATCCTTGCCTGGTACGAAGGTATGTCTATGGAGGAGAAGCTGGCCATTCCGGTGTTTGGCAATAACATCAAGGATCGGGGCTACCTCAGCGAGATTCCAGAGTTAGCAGGCTTCAGTGGGGTGAGGACGAAATATGAGCTCGTGAGGATCACATTTGGGGAGATCCTTGACGACCTTCGAAAGCTCGGCGTACTCGATCCTGAATACCAAACTGTTGAACAACGGATTGCCTCTAAACCAGAGAGCAAACCCACGGAATCTTTGCGATACGCCTTCAACGCTTTGCGCTCAGTCCGCATCCATCGCCTGTCCGACCTCGTAAGTCCGGAACCGGAGCGCCCCTTCCAGCACCTGCTGCACCTCTTCAGTGCTTCATCAATGAAGAGCAGTAGTGCGTCAGGGCAGTCGAATTTCATCGAAGCTTTCAAATACTACCGAGCCTATCTCATAGAGGCCAACTACACAGGCATGGAGGATATCCGGGAGCTCGTAACCCCCTATACCCTTCCCAAGTTCAGAGCATATCTCCAGGACAAGATCCTTGAGCGTTCGCTGTCGACCAGCCACAGCAGTTCGATGATGAGCTCTGCACGGAAAATGATGGCGCGCGCAGTCCAAATCGAAGGACTCGGACTGACCAGTTTCGTCAACGCTGCGGGGTTCGATGCTGAGCGTGAAACTGATCAGTACAAGCCTTATCCCCAGGCTGTGAGAAACCGTATTTCGGAAGTCATTGAGCAAGAGATTGAGGAAACCAATCGCTTGGCCCAACCTTACGTCCTAAGCCGCGTAGGGGAAGACCCACTAAGCCCTGACGGGAGCATGCGCAGAGGCCTCAAAACCATGGATAACGCTCGGTGGATTTTTGAGAACAAACTCGACTGCAAGCCCCTGAGCTTCGAATCCGTAGATAGAAACGACCCTTATCAAAAGGCGTTTATGTCGATTATCTCGGCTTCGTCAATTTCGATCTTCGAGGTTTATAAAAGCTGGGGCGTGCAGTATCAGGTTGATGGTCGAGTCATTGCGCCATACATCGCTCGGCTTGCCCAAGTTACCGGGATGAACGCTGACTCGCTACTGGGACTGGAGCTGGATGATTTCATTGAGCGCCATGATTTAACCGATCGCCCTTGCTTGCTGTATTGGAAAGAGCGTTCGGAAGGCGCAAAGATGCTTCCCCTTGATATTTTTCATGCGGAAATCTCTTGGCTGACGAGCTCTCAAGGCCGTGTGGTCAAGCAGATCTTTGACGATGTGAAGCACCTGACCCGTGAGATCCGCTTGAATGCGCCTGTCGAGGCTCAGAACAAGCTCTTCATCTACCGCTCAAGCTCTCCCAGGAAATACGGAGTTGTAGATTCCTTTGAGAACTCAGGTTCCAACCGGCTCAATACGACCCTGGAGAAGTTCTCTCAGGATCACGGGCTGCTTGACGAAGATGGCAACCCCCTCAAACTCTCACCGTCACGTTTCCGACCGAGCTTTGTGAGCGAGTTGATCGAACGCGGCGTGTCTCCACGCGAGATTCAGGTGCTCCTAGGCCATAAGAGCCTTAGCACCACCATGGCCTATCTGGATCAGATGGACTTCAACCCCATGGCGCGCCGAATGCTGAATAAGGTTCTCCATGAAATGCAGCAAGACACGTTGCAGGAGGCTCCAAAGCTCATCCCGACTACAACTATCGAGTCGGCGCCAGAAGCGATCCCGCTTCGGTCTGGCCTAGCGACCTGCATGAACGTCTTTGATCCACCAGCATTCATCAAGGCTTTGGCAAGCTACGACCCTAAAAAGCCCTGCACGCTGTTCAACATGTGCCTTTCATGCAGCAACAGCATCATCACGGTGTCGCACCTGCCGGAGCTCTTCGCCATGCGGCGCGACTACCAGCGGATGATTGAGGTCAACCGGGTGCTCGATACGCCCTACGGAGCCGTCATCCTGGACAACCTTGATGTGCTCAACAACCTTCTAGATCCTGAGACATCGGACTTTTCCGCAGAGGAGCTGAACAAGGCTGAGCGCCTCTCTGAAAACCTGCAGGTCAGCATTCTGACCGAGGGAGTAACGCTGTGAACCACGCCCTGATCCCTGAACTTGCTGCGTACAAACAGTGGCGTACAGCTGCTCACACCCTGATGCTTGAGTTGCACAAGAACGTTGCCGTTCCGGCCCCTGTTTCGATGGAGGCCCTCTCTTGGTACCAGGCGCTGATGGCGTTGCCTGTCAGTAAGACTTCCGTCTTGGGCGACGCCGTCTGGGACTTCAATGACGATCATCCGAACGCCGCCAGGAACGTCCAGGGAGCCAAGCTACGGCTCAATTTTGAAGCATACCCATTGCTCAATCGGTCGGCGGTCTTGGAGATCAAGGTGGCCATGTATTGCTGGCTTAAAATGCCTTCGGCACTGCGCACGTTTGCCTCACCTAGAAGCATCAAGGCCAACACCGCCATTTCATGCATGAAGGCGGGATTGAGCTTTCTGGATACGATGTCAGGGCAGGCGCGTCAGCTGATGACGGATGAGTTCTTCGAGGTTGGATACCATGGTCTGACGTACTTCGACGCGGGCATGTACCGGGAGGCAGCGCTCATTCATCCCTACGCCTTTGGCCCTGATCTCAAGAAGTTCTTTACCTTGGTCAGGTCGCCATTTTTCGAGGAGCAGATTTTCGAAGAGCCACTGCCTTACGTTCAACTGGAATCGCTCGTCTGGGCCAAGGTACTCAAGCACGTCGCTGATTCTGAGCGCACATACCGTATTCTGCCGAACGATGTTTTTGAGAAGGCTTCTCGCGAGGCGTCGTTCGCAGTGGTCGATTTCCTAAGCACTATGGGGGAGCCTGTGGATGACCTGGTTGCCCTTACCCGCCAAAACGCTAGCGGCTACTCGTTAGCCAACGCTCAAGAGCTGTCGCGGTACAACTTCGATCTCTACGTGGCTCTGCGGCTCCGTAGGAAAGGCTACGAATCCAACGCGATGGCTGAGGCGTTAGATGAGGTTCGACCTGAATATCTGTCGGAGATCGGTCAGCATGATTTCAAGGCACCTGAAACCTTGATCAAGCTCACCAGTGCGAAATTGGACGATGAATTTCGTCGGTACATCAACTTCGTCTCGTACAGTGCCTGCTATCTCGTGGCGCAGTACACCGGCATGCGGCCCTCAGAGCTCTCCGAGATCCTGGTCGAGTCGTGCATGGAGCAAGAGAGCGACTACTGGTTGCTGATCAGCAATGTGATCAAACATCGCCAAGGCTTGGCCAAGCTGTTCGACGACAAGTGGATCGCGATCCCGATTGTGCGTGACGCTATCCGTGCGGCTTGCCTCATCGCTAAGGTAAAGCAGAATCCTTACCTATTCTCCAATGTGGATACTGTCGCGCAGGACGCCGAACCAAACTCAATGTCCTCGCTTGGAATCACTCACCAGTTCAGAGCTTTCTTCGAGGATATTCTGACGGACGAGGAGTTCGAGTCGCTGGAATTCTCGCCTTACACATTGCGGCACACGTTGGCCTATCAGATGGCTAGGGCAGAGCTTGGTCTTCCGTTCATCTCTCACCAGTTGAAGCATTTTGGTGACCTTATCGGTAGTGCTGGCCAGAACAAGGCATTCAGTGCGGTGACGCTTGGGTACGGAGCAATCGCTGAGATCTTGTCCAAGGGTGGGCGTTCATCTAGCAAGACGCCGACGCAAATGGCCGAGGAGGAGTACATCCAGAGCTACTGCGATCCCGACGGAAACTACGCCGGCCCCAATGCGGAGAGCCACAAGGCGCGGATGAAGAAGGTGTTCAGCGGGTACATGGCTGCTGGCTACACCAAGGAGCAAATCATCGCCCAGATGGCCAAGAAGCGCATGGCGATCATCAATGTGGGACAAGGCTTCTGCTATGGCGGTCAGCGCGAGGTATTTGACGAGTCTCTGCCCTGCATCGGATCACTGCGTTGCAATCCGAATCGGTGCAAAAACGCCGTGGTCACAAAGGCTCACGCTCCTAAATGGCGGGAGATCTATGTGCAGAACAGGTTGGCCTTGAGCTCTCCGAACTCAGCAGGCGCGGAGGAAGAATTGCGTGCGGCGATGGAGGAAGCCAAGGGTGTATTGGAGCACCTGGGTGAGGAGGTCGAGGTATGACAGGCCAGGCGTTTGATGCCAAAAATAAGCTCGACTATGACCGGAACACTGAGCTGCTGGCTCAGGGGCTCATGCAGATCGCCTCTGATCCGAAGTTGAAGCCGACGATGGCGGAGCTGAGCCGCATCACAGGCATTCATCGCAACACTATCCGGCAGCGCGACTTCCCGGCGCAGCGGCTTGAGGCGATCAAGGACAATCGCCGCATTGAAGTGCTCGCTCAGAAGGTCAAGGCTGAGAAGAAGCAGGATCCCAAGACGATTCTGATGCAACGCCTTGAAAAGAGTCGATTGGAAGTGCTTTATTGGTTCAATAGGTATCAGGAATCTGAGAACTCTTGTGCCACGCTAGACAAGAGATTGGACACTGTCCGCGAGTCTAGGGACTACTACGTCCAAGTCGCAGATGAGCTGCGCCGGAAGATCAAAGAGCAAGATGCCGAAATTTTGAAATTACGTGACGCGCTGGATTTGATCAGCGCGAACCTTGAGGAACCGAAATGAAGATGTACCACGATTTGCTGGCCGACGTGCTAGAGAATGGCGTCGAGAAAGGCGATCGCACCGGCACAGGCACGCTGAGTGTCTTTGGTCGCCAATTCCGCCACAACCTGGAGGATGGCTTCCCGCTCCTCACCACCAAGAAGCTGCATTTCAAGAGCATCATCAACGAGATGATTTGGTTCTTGAACGGTGACACCAACACCAAATGGCTCAAGGAGCACGGTGTCAGTATCTGGGATGAGTGGGCGACTGAAGACGGTGACCTCGGCCCGATCTACGGCAAGCAGTGGACGGCCTGGCCCACCCAGGACGGCAAGACCATCAATCAGATCGACTACGTCGTCAATACGCTTAAGACGAACCCAAACAGCCGTCGCATCCTCTTCCATGGGTGGAACGTCGAGTACCTTCCCGATGAGTCGGTTAGCCCACAAGAGAATGCACGTAACGGGAAGATGGCGTTGCCACCGTGCCATTTGCTCTATCAATTCTATGTGGCTAACAATAAGTTGTCGGCGCATCTATATATTCGGTCGTCAGATCTACTGCTCGGAAATCCCTATAATCTGGCTGGGGTTAGTTTCCTAACTCATATGCTCGCACAGCAGTGCGATTTGGGAGTTGGTGAAGTTGTAGTTACCATGGGTGATGCGCATATTTATTTGAATCATATTGAGCAAGTTAAGTTGCAACTAACTCGTGATCCTCGCCCTCTGCCTAAGTTGCAGTTTAAGCGTAAGCCAGACAGCATCTACGATTACAAGTTTGAAGACTTTGAGATTGTGGGCTATGACCCACATCCTCATATCCCTGCTCCCGTATCGATCTAACTGAGTCGATGCCTGGCTAGCCAAATTTTGGTTGGCCAGGATGGGGATGTTGAATGGCAAGTCTAGGCCTCGCCTCATCGCTTTAGGCTTCGGGTTTTGCAGGACGCAATCAGGCAACCGACAAGGAGTTCACATGTACCTCACGATCATGAAGCCACAAGCGCTTCAGCAAATCGCTGTCTTAGCCCGTGGATTATGGATCGTTGAAGGCCCTGAAGGCTTCGTGCTGGTAATCAAGGCCGGGAAAGAACTGATCCTGGCCGCTCAGCAAAGGCGTGAATTGAAGCTTTACCTCGCGCCATACAAGGCAGACGAAACGAAAGGGCTTACGCTTCTCACCGCCTGCTTTGATGACCCACAAAGTCCGCTATTGATCAAAACCCCACTCATCCCTGGTGACCCTCTCACCGAGGCACTGCAGAGCTTCCCTGACGAATTCAGTGTGTGCTTTTTCGACGAGCACAACCGTGAGCTGTTCAGTTGTAAGGGCCAGGCCAAGCTAGGTCAGCTCCGCAAGGAGCTCGGTACACTCAGCCCCATTGGAGCAGATCACTGGCCCAAGATGTATGAGCAGGCGGAAAGATGGTTCAGCCTCACGACCTATGAGGACGACGCTCGTGCCACAACGGTGTTCCTACAGGAGGATCTGTTCCCCTCGGACTATTTGATCACCGACCTGACCCGCCAGGACTTTCGAGGCTCCAAAGGCTTCTCCAATACACAGTTGGAGCGCACTGAGCCGGGCACGTTTCAGGAGTTGGACATCATCTATCTTCTCCAGCGCGCATACACCTCCGAGCGGATCATCCATGGCCCCTTGAAGGTCTCCGATGGCGAGGAGCTGGCTGACGTAGTGGTGATGGGCGATGAAGTGACTTTGCTGCTGCAGGCGAAGGACAGTCCCAATACGCCAGCAATGATGAACACAACGCTTGAGAGAAAGCGAAAGAAGGCCATAAGTCAGTTGAAGAACGGCCTGCAGCAACTACGTGGCGCCATCTCAACGATCAGGCGAGAAGGCAATCCAGCCTTAGCGCTTGTGGACGGCACGCCCTTGGACATTGATCTTGCTGCACGCCCCCTGGTGGGAGTTGTCGTGGTCAGAGAGCTTTTTATCGACAACTACGATGAATACAGCGCCATGATTTTGAAATTCATGGATGAGGTCGGCGTTCGCGTCCTAGCCTTCGATTACAACGAGTTCGAGGTCATGACCCGCCACTGCCCTTCGGAAGATGCACTGCTGTCAGCGTTCTTGCAGATTTCCAAATGCGCTGAGGAAAGGCGGATCTATCCCCGGCTGCGCTTCACGGATCTGCCGCCACGCTAAATCGAATCGGGCAAGTGGAGAGCTTCTCTGCTCTCACCCCACAACTCCCTTTCTAACCAGGCAGTTCTTTGAGCCAGTAACGCCTGACAGTCGCTTCAGGCAACCCCAGCGCTCGCCCCACTTCCGCCTTCGACATGCCAGTGGCCTTGAGCTCCAGTACCGCCCGGATTCGATCTGGGCTGCTGGGTTTGCCTCGCGTGCGCTTCACCAGCCCTTCACCAGCGTCCCAGTGCCTCTTCAGGCCCTGCAAGCCTCCCTGGGCTACGAAGCCTTCCAAGTCCTTTGAAGCCTTCGCCATGACATCGATAGGTGATGCCCCATTCTGGAGGGCCTGACATAGGGCGACGAGAGCGACGAGATCGAAATCCAGGGTGCGCGCAATCTTGCTCAGCTTGACCAAAGAGACCTGCGTTTTCCCCTGCTCCAATCGCGACAGATTGGCTTGGGAGCTGATCTCGGCAAGCTCCTCCTGGGCCGATCCTCTAAGGTCGCGCAGAGCTCGGACTATTGCTGCTATCTCGTTCTGCATGCTGAGCGCTCAAAACGAAGAATAGGGCCACAGCGCCATGCGTCGATAAATATCGAAAGCTAGCAATAATGGCGATCATCGTTTATCGTGGGCCTACTGATGGCAGCCTCGCCGCGTCCGAGCGACCGGGCCAGGGAATGATCAATTTATTAGAAAGTCGACGTCAGCAGGCTTGGGATGAAGCTTCATATACTGTCTGATCTACATTGTGAGTTCGCCGATTTCGTCCCCCCTGTGGTGGACTGTGACGTGGTCGTACTAGCTGGCGACATCCACGTGAAGTCCAGGGGGGCCAGATGGGCCAGCCTGACCTTCAGCACGCCTGTCATATATGCCATGGGCAATCATGAGCACTACAGCGGGAATATAGATCGAACCCACAGCAAGCTGCTTGACGCTGCTGAGGCGCACGTCCACGTATTGGAAAATCAGGTTTTAGAACACCGTGACGTGCAGTTTCTCTGCGCTACGGGTTGGACGAGCCTGGCCGCAACCGGAGACCCAGAAGCTGCTTCTTGGTGCGCTCGTAACTCACTGAATGACTTTCGCGCAATCCGTGTCGGTGAACAGTATCGGCGTTTGCGCCCTGATGATCTGATCGCGAGAAATCGAGAGACGAAGGAGTGGTTGGAGGGCCAGCTGTCGCTGCCATTCAACGGTAAGCGCGTAGTTGTAACTCACCATCCGCCCCTTATGAAGTTCGTGAGTGACCAAGGAGCCGATCTTCACTTGCGAGCAGCCTATGGCAACAATTGGGATGGCCTGATGGATTTTAAGATCGATCTATGGATCTTTGGCCATACCCACGAAGCCGTGGATGAGGTGGTTAATGGCGTCCGGTTTGTGAGTAATCCTCGTGGTTATCCCTCTGAACAAACTGGCTTCCGGCCAGACCTAGTTATCAGTGTATGAAGACTGATAAGGCTGCTGGTGTTTAGATTTGTTCAGCAGTGAGTAGGTTTCAAATTCGAACGTGATGGAGAATCCATGAGTTGTCTGAATTCCCAGGACTGGACGGCTGAGGGCGGGGTACGACTGCCCAGTCTGGTGTCAGCTAAGTTGGCGATTGCGCAGGCCCATGATTGGGGTGCGCTAGTGGACGCGTACCTGGTAGATGCAGCTGAAGTTGGCGATCGTTTCGTTGCGTATGTGTATGGCGATCTTTCAGGGCAACTGGTTGATGGGATGACAATTGTGACACCCCCTAGTGAGGTGATAGCGGAGGTCGAAGGCATGGCGTTATTGCGGACAGTGTCAGGCAACGATCATTACGTCATGGTCAGCCGATTGCCTGTCGCCGCTTGAGTGCCCCCGCGTCATTGAGGCCGCTGTCTCAGCCCGATTCATTAGGCCCCATCGTCATCTAAATCATTAATAGTTAACGTGTGTTTAAGGGAAGAAGCATGTCCGAGTTAAAGAAAATGACATTGACTGTTAAGAACTATGATGCCCAGGTGAGCGGTGATCTAGACGCTCTCTATCGACGTGTTAGATATGAAGATGAGCACGGCGCTACGCACTATTTCAAAGAGGTTGTGATGTTGAAGTATCTTGCGAAACATGGTGCTTTGGCGACTGATGTTCCGCGAACTTGGTACTATAAGCATGCCTCAAAGAAATCGATAATTGTTGTCGCTTTTGAGAAGGCAGGTGGAAAAGTTGAGTGCGACTTGGATGATCTGCGAATCATCGCAAGGTCGACTTTGATAAAGGGTGTAGTTGTTTCGCTAGCAGCGGTTCCGGCTGGAATTATTGCTGCGACGGCCACCTTTGGAGTTGGGCTTGTCATTATTCCTATGTTTTTGTGGTATGGGTACAGGAACGTCTTCAAGCTTCCGAAAATGCTGGGTCGAAAAACGCTGGTGGATGATTTTTCAAAGTTTGGCGTTACTCTTCGATAGCTTGGCTTTCCTCGTCAGATTGGCTGACTGTCTTGCGGACGCTGACCAGAGAAGGAAACTCAGATGAAGACCAGTGCTGTAATCTTTGATGCCTTCGGAACGCTGGTAGAGATACGGCAGCCAAAACACCCATTTCGACAGTTGCTTCGAGAGGGGCGACGCCAAGGCCGTCTGCCTCGCGCTGATGACATTCGAACGATCATGACCCGTTGCGTTTCTCTAAGCGAGGCTGCTCTGTCCTTTGGTATCAGGATCTCGCCCTCCCAACTGGCATTTCTCGATCAATGCTTGGAGGAAGAGCTGGCAAGCATCCGGCCCTATCCAGACGCGGTTGAGGCCGTTGGGCTACTGCAAGCTGCAGGGCTTAGACTGGCCGTATGTTCAAACCTGGCTATGGCTTACGGCCCCGTAGTGGAAAGGATTTTTCCGCACCTTGGGGCCTATGGTTTCAGCTATCGCATTGGCGTTATGAAGCCGCAAGCCGACATCTACCAGCGCACTTGCGATCTGCTCAATGTCCGGCCAGAAAAGGAGCTCAGTGGTGAGGGACGGATCGTCATGATTGGCGACTCAGAAAGGTGTGATCGGGATGGGCCTGGCCAGATTGGTATCAAGGGTTACCTGTTGCGCAGGAATGGAGGCGGGTTTTCCAATCTTTCCCATTTTGCACAATCAGTGCTGAGTGATAGGTAGCTGGGAGCAGCCCTTCAATTCGATGGTAAGCGTTGTGTCTGAGCTACTGGGTCGCGCCACGAGATGGCCCTGCTGGGCTGCCCGTGCGCAGAGTACGAGGGGCGATCAGATCAGTATCACCAGAGGGTGAAGCATGAATGAGCTTAGGATTGTCGGGCGATGCGTTCGCCCCCCGATTGGCTGCTGGAGTGCTACGCATCGCTGCTTTGAAACGCGTTACGAGCAGGTCTTCTCAATCGCACTTGAAGTGTTTGGAAGCCGAAAGAAGACGGAGCGATGGCTCGTAAAACCTGTAGGTGTAGGCCGTCAGGCACCCTGCAGGGTGCTGTGCACACCTATGGGATTCTCAATTATCCATGACGAGATTAGGCGGCTTGAACACGGCATCCCAGGCTACGAGGGGTAGCGACTGGCCGCGAATCATCTCCGCGAACTCCATGGGTGTGAGGGGGCACTTTCTTGTACTGCAAATGACCTCCGATAGCTCAAGCAGTGGCGCGCATTGCTATGTATCCGTCCGGCCAATACATCTTCCTGACGCAATCGCCGAAGGCCATGGTGTGTTCATCACCCGCTTACCGCGTGCGACCCCCTTCCCTCATAGCTGATTAATCTTTGCCGCCAACCCTCCACGGATCTGCTGCCAACCTGTCGCGGGCGCGAGTTAGGTGTCTTATAGGATGAGCTACTCGGCTCGACTGAATGGTAGGGTGATACCACCCGGATTCTTGATGGACAGCATGAAACGCAGCTCTTGATTCGCTACAATTACCCGCTTTTCGCACGACAGTAGGTCGTCAAAAAAAGACCCTGCCACGACGTACTCCTGATCAAAGGTATCGTTAGTCGCTTTCTGGGGGGTGTAGTTCTCAATACCTCCTTTTATTGCCCACTCCAAGCCATGGCGGACGAGAGTGAGGTAATAGCGGAAATATAGGGGATTACCTTTCAAGAACCGTTTGACGCGAACTGGCAGGTGTCCTCGCGCAACCAACTCATCCTTGGCCAGAATCGAGGCGATGAAGTAGACCAATGCCAGCCGTTCAATGGTTGGAAAATCTGGTTGTTTGACCACCTTCATTCCCGCTGGTTTCAAAAACTCTTTCACCTTAGTCGTCATGTCTTGCAAACGCTTCAGGTTTTTGCTGTGATCAAGCTCGTCGTGGCTTAGGTCATTCTGAACGGCAGGAAGCCGGGCACGGAACTGCCTGATGGTTGGCGCTGCGGGATCATTGGTCGCAAGTTCGGTCGCTAGGGCCCGTACGTAACGAGTCGACTCCTTGCAAATCATGTTGAGGGGCGCGCGATCCAGCGTTTCCAGTTCGTACCGCAGCGCCTCCCCTAGAGAGATTGAAGCCAAAATACGTCCGGGCCTTTTGCTCAAAATCTCCAATGAGCGCCGCATGATTTTCATCCACTCGTCCCCTTTAGCCATCTCCAGCAGCGCGATGTCCAGCACTACGAATTTTGCAGTCGGATCAGCCGCAATTAAAGATTCGAGCTTACCGCTTCGGAAGAAATTTTGGTCTAAAGCAAACACCTTCGCCATGTCCAACTCCTATGTACTGAGGGGGGTGGCCAACGCGGAGTGCTGAGCCTGCAGGTGGGTTGTTGGGAGCTAGCATAGCGGCTTAGGGCTTTGAAAGGAAAACTGGACTGACGATCTGGGCCTTAATTTGGGGATTCTGAAGGTGTGTTCGCCGGACGCTTACATTGCTACGGGTTAATCTTCCACTGATCTCAAAACGGAATCGAGCTCGTGACTAGAAATCCAGTTGAGCGGGCCCTCATGGCGCGAGGGGTAGACAGTGCGTTGGCCAGGAAGCTGAGGGAGGAGAAATGGACGCTCGCCAAGCTACAAATGCAACGTCCTGAGAAACTGCTGGAACTCGGCCTCAGTGAAGCCGTCGTGCCAAAGATCCTCGGGAAAGGCAGGCCACCTATACCACTGGATGTCCTCATCAAGACCCTTTACGACAATCGCTGGGTTTGCTGTGTCTGTCGAAACGCTGAGCGCCCGGTCATCGTTCATCACATCGAATCATGGGCAGAAAGTCGCGACCACTCGCCGGCCAACCTCGCAGTCCTCTGCTCTATCCATCATGGGGAGGCCCACTCCACGCATGCTCTGGAGCTTACGCTCACCGCTGATCGGCTCAAGGCGGAAAAGGCTGCGTGGGAACAGGAGGTGAGCCGGCTCGATCCTTTGGCCATATTCAAAGCCACTCAGCTAATGAGTTGCCAGTGGTGGTACTTCAATCACCTTAGGGTTTTCGAAATTGCCGAACACGTCGGAGTGGATGTTACGAAGCTCCAAGGATATCAAGCGGCTCTCCGCAATGGGGTCTGTGACGAGGACGGCTACCTTTGCACCAGAGAGGGTCTTTTGTACGTCGGCCAGGCACCATCGCACAGCCTGCACCGTTACATGAGCAACATGTTGCGGGCTGCCATGGGTCATGCCTTTGTCAGGAATATCTCGGATGACCTGGATCGGAGCACGCTCGATATTCTGGTCACTCCTGGTGACCTGGTGTTCGTGCAGGGCTCCTATCATTTCACGGATATGCCTCCTGACGGTTCCGGCGCCGACATGGTTCGAGGGCGACGACGCGTCAACAAAGTCGAAATCACGTTCGTGTTCGATAGGAATGAGGGAGCGTCCGGCTCAGCACGCACCGAATGGCTTCTTGGCGTGCACACATTGGGCTGTCTGTTGCGCGTGAACAAGCTACAGCGAGATCTCAACGGTGTGTTGCATCTCGGAGCTACCGTCTTGGCGATTCGCAGCGCTCATGAAGAGTTGAAGTCGAGGATGTATGAGATAGGCCTCTATCAAAGCGGCCTGATAGGTCATGAGGGCGAGGAGTTGGAAGATTTCGATCCTGGGTACGCTGAGGGTGAGAACGATGACTTACTTTACTCGTAGCTCGGGCATGACTTGAGTCCACGCTTTTGTGGCAAGCGTCCACGCTATTGTGACTGAGTGGATCGCTGTGCGTTGAAAGTGCCGGCTTCAATTCACGCCAGGTGTCGAAGCCCCTGTCCTATTCCCGCCGCGCAATGTCAGGCATTATCGAGCTGGCTGCTATGGCGATGTGCCAGTGGAGTAGGTCAGGCGGAGAGTAAGGATGAAGGATTCATTTTCAAGGCGTCACGGTTTCTCGCAGATCGACGAGGCCGAAATCACCGTACGAGAAGATGCACCGCAAGCGCTGCAGGAATACCTGATTCAGTTGAGCTACGAGTGTGGTCTCAAGCCCTCAGACCTGCGCCAAATCATCTGCCAGACCTTGAAGGTTTTGCCCGATAAGCAGAACTGGAGCGAGAGACCCAACATCCACGAGGAGAACGTCCAGCGGCTTGAGCAGTGCAAGTGGTTCAAGGTGTATGACGTCATCGAGCGGCTGGATGACTACTTCGGCAACCGTAACTACGACGGCGATGTGTACGAGCACTTCACGACTGAACTGAACGAGTTCTTCATCGAGCACGGCATAGGCTGGAAGCTGCTGGATGGTCGCATCGAGATGCGTGGCTCTGAGTCTTTTGAACAGATTCTGACCTCGGCGAAAGAAACTGAGCACCAACACGGTCACGTCACGGCCAGCAAGGAATTGCACCAGGCGATAGCTGACCTCTCACGCCGGCCATCCCCAGACCCGACTGGAGCAATTCAGCACGCCATGGCCTCGCTGGAGTGCGTCGCTCGGCAGGTCACTGGTGACCAACAGGCGACCCTGGGCAGGATCATGAACGATTGCCGGACGCTGATTCCAGCACCATTGGATCAGGCGGTTATCAAAACTTGGGCGTACGCCTCGGAGTTCGGACGGCACATTCAAGAAGGGCGCGAACCCTCTTTCGAGGACGCAGAGCTCGTTGTTGGCCTGTGCGCCTCGGTCAGCAGCTATCTGATCAAGAAGTCGAAGTGACGGAAATCGTTGCTTGGCCCTCGGGCGGGGGCTGGCGAGTATGTCGCGGAGGTGTTGGATGACGGGGGCCGCGATTTTTGCCGTCGCAGCAAGACCAGCTTCGGTTGCAAAGGCGGTGGCCAGGGCCCCAGGGTTTCACTTGATCGAAGCCGGAGCGTCCTAGCCGCCAAGCTGGCCAGGCATTATGATGGTGGGCTTTGCCGCCATCATTTGTTCACTTGTTTGGGGTAGACCTTTGGGACTTGTCGTCACGCAGAACCTGGTCACGGTTGACCACGCCGTCAGAGAGCATCTGATCACCACTGTGGATGGCAACCCTAAAGCGGACATCCGGGAGTGCGGGCTAAAGGTCACGTCCTTGTTCACACGGATCAAGTCCTCCGCTAAGCGGAGCCGGGATCGAAAGGCCAGTGTGATTGGCGATAACTGCCCGCTTCTGTACGCCCTCAAAGGCAAAGATGGCCTTACGACCAATATCACCTCCATCAAACGCCTGGCACAGAGCGGTAGCGAGATCCTGGCGGTGATTGCCGCACAAACCCAAGCCGACACGGTAGTGTATATGCCGTCAGGCTACAGTTTGAGCCGCATCGTGGCGTCGCGATGCGCCTCCGTGCTCAATGCTGAATTGGCCCATGATGTCTTCGTAAAGTCGACCAAGCTGGAAGCCTTTGACATGATCCGAAGAGCAGAGGACAACGGAGAAATCACCGGCGATGAACGCAAAGGCCTCCAGTTCAGGCTGAAAAAAGCTGATGGCTTTCCCTTGAAGGTGATCCCGGTGGATTATCGCCACCTGTTCACGCCGCTCCAACTCAACCCAGCTTTTCGTGGTAATGTTACTGGCCGCGTCGTGTTGGTTGACGACCTTCTGGCCACGGGGCGGACGCTCACGGTGGCCAAAGAGATCGTCCAGGCGATGAATGGCGTCACCTCGGTGGAAGCCATCTGCCTTTTCAGCGACGTGTGATGCTTTACAAGGGATAGCCCCTTCGCTACTATTGATTACGAGTGTGCATGAGCCTCCCCGCTCGTTAAATCCAGATGAGGCCCGCGTAGCACCTCCCAGGGTCAGTCCGTAAAGGGCAAGTAATGGGACGGTTAGGCAGCGGCTAACCCCTCAACCTTCTAGGTTGTTGAAGCTTCATAGGGCTCACGCCCTACCTCTTTCGAAGCCGAGCTCATGCTCGGCTTTTTCTTTGACGCTATACACGCGTCTTCTGGCCTACATCGCCCCGAGATGTGGGCTCCCCCCGGCCCGTCCGACCTCTCAAGAACTCAAGGTTCGAGCTCGACTGCTGGTTCTCCGCAGCCGAACATCCGGGGTGCATAACGCTGCGCTACTCGTATGCGCCCGGTGAGCACGCCTACCTAGCTCCAGCATTAAAGGCGAGGGGGATATCCAGGAATTCATGGAGGGTCGGCGCTTAAAGCTTCAAGCTCAGCAGCTGACGGAGTGAGAAATCTAAACTTTTTCTTAGATTTGGCGAGTTTTGGAGGCGCTGGCGGGAAATTCGAAGCTATAGCTTAGTTTTTCGTGCTTTGTACCCATGGTCTGCTGCGGATGTCCGGTCTGATGACTTGGCCCCATGATTAGCGTCCGGCGAACTCATCCAGATCGCTATTCGTCAGATCTGCATGTGCATGGTCTGGTGAGAGATCCCGGCGACCCTGAGGGCTTCGCGTTGCCCGACCGCCATGCTATATGGTGTCATCCTGCCAGTAGCTTGGCGTTGGATGAAGCAGTAGCCAGGCACATTTCACAAGGATAGTTTTGGTCATGACGTACATTAACTTGCCCAGTAATCAGCAAGCTGCAATCAGCGATGTTGATGAGACGGTGCTTCGGGCTGCAGTGCGCAAGTGCCTGGATGAAGAGCGCATAGGGCCGATTCAGGGCCTTGGGCTCAGTGACTGTGGCCCCTACGTGGGTACCAAGCTTCATGCGTTCCAACAAGCGATCGCTGAGTACAGTAAGGCCAAGGCCCATGCCAAGCGCGAACGCACTCGACAGGACGCACTGTATGCAGGCAATGACCTCATTCACGCTGTGCAGCAGATGAAGGGTCGGCTCGAAACTGAGCGCCAAGAGGGCGAACTGTTCTTCATTGATGATCAGATCAGACCGCCTTTCCATTTCAGCAAGCGACTGTCAGTGCAAGTGTCATTCCGCTGGCGAGCGTCGCCGTCTACGGACTGGAAGCATGGGCACCTGACGTTCGTCTACGATTTCTCCCCTCAGCCCAGCTACACCCTGCCGCAACCCAAGCGCAAACCCAGCGCAGCGCAGGCAGCCAGAGATCTTGAAGACAGTCGGTACCGAGAATGGGAACGCTTGAAGGCCCAGGCGCTCTTTTCTCTGAGAGAGTTCTTCCGCGATGGGGGCGATGGGGGTGCTGTGCCTGAGGTGTTCGCGGTGAGGCCTAGTCCCTATGGCGGGGGCCTGAATAACTTCAGCTGTAATTTTTGGCAGCCCGAGAGGCCGGCACTCTAAATTCGAGCAAGCATCAGTCTAGGTTGGGCGGCGAGTACTCCGGATGGAGAAGCTGAGCCGGGGTGACCCCTAGAATCGTGCAGGTGGCTCGACGGCTCAATAGGTGGGATACCTCAGAGGCCGCCGAGCACTGCTAACACGATAGCCATTAAGGCTTAGGTACTTTGCGGGCTGACTCGCAGGCCTCCATCGTCGAGTCGAGTATGAATTGGCGCGGAGTTTTGTTCAGCATGTTGGCCGCTTTGTTGACCTTGTCGGTCTGGTTGACCCCAAAGGTAACCAAAATGGGTTTGCCAGCGATGGCGGGTGGAGGGGATTTGCGGCTCATTCATTTTTCCCCTGTTCCAAAACCTGCTCTGCTTTCTGCAAAGTAGCCTGCTTAATGAGCTTGTTCACGGAAATACGTTTGCCGGTGCATCGCTCGATCAAATCAAGTTGGTGGTTTATCGAGTCGGCTTCCTCCTGGGTGAGTGACAGGCGTTGCTGGCGCTTCATTGTGTACTGCTCTGAGTATTCATCGGCAGCGGGGGCAGGCGCTGCTGCCTGTTGTGCTGCAGGATCTGCAGCGATGTGGGGGTTGAATGTCGTCATTCGTGAATTCCTGTATGTGGGCTTGGCCCAGTTATTTGCTGAATGGGTGAGCCAGTCCATGGGAGCTTGGCTCAGCTGGCCTGCCAGTGCGGCGACACATTTGCGGAGTGGGCTCGACAGCGGCGGGTGAAGCAACGATAATCGCTGCTCGTGGGTTTGTCACCTGTTTTGAAAAGTAAACGCCATGAGGTGTGTAAACGTGTCTGAGAGCAAGGTCAAAAAGGCAATCAGCGTCCGATTCGATCCAGTGGAGTACGCGAATTACTCAACTATGGTCGAAGATGCGGGGGTGGCCGTAAGCGACGGCCTTCGCTACCTAGTGACGGAGAAGCTGCAGCAAGCGAAAAGAGCCGACATGAAGAATTTTCATATCAGCTTCGATTTTCGATGGAAGGATCGTGACGTTGCTTTTCCTGAGCACATCGGGAATATGCTGGTGACGGTAACCCCTCCCCGCGAGGTATCGGACGATTTCTTGCAGCGTCTCATTTTTGTCATTCCAGAGTTTTGGGATGACGCAGGGTCGGGATTAATGGAGATGTTCCGCATCGACTCAGCCTATTTCCACAGAGTCACGGCAGAGTCCCACCATAGGACGAGCGCCAAGGTCTCAAGAAATGTCCTGAGCTTCCATCTCCTCAAAAGCCGATGGAGAGCTGCCATATTCGACTATGGCAGCGGGTACGAAGCAGAGGAGCTAGAAGATCGAATTCGCTCAGCGGTTACGTCTCACTTTACCCAGACTATCCGGCTTTACCTCATCGATCATCTTCCAGCGTCTCGGGTACTGCCAGAGGAGCTTTTCAACGAGATGATGAGTTTCCGCGACGAAAGCACCCTCGATCAGATGATGGCTTTAGGCTAGATGTCGTTGTCGCGAGAAGGCGTCCCCGGCCCGCGGGGTGTTTGACCCGTGCCAAGGATGCATCGAGTCTCTCTAGTGTATTAAGCGCCCCTGCAAGAGGCTGCGTGAGGCATCCCTAGTCTAAAGGACGCCGGCACCAGCTAAGTTCATTTGCTATACAGCCGGGCATCAATCTGGCGGTGAAGCGGCGACAGCGGGGTGCCAATAGGGGATCTGTGAGGCCCCTGGCTTATCCAGGACAATCGCTACGCTTTGCTCGGCCCGTGTGACCGCCACATAAAAATCGGCTGCGGAGAGGGGCAGGAGATACTCCCCTTTGCTGATGAACTTGCCGATAGGCTCGGTCGGATAAATCAGCACGCGGTTGAAGGTCTGTCCTTTGGACACCCCGAAGTTCATGTAGTCGAGGTCGAACTCCTTGCCCGAGCTGATGCTATTGCGCAGGCACTGGGGTTGGAATGTCTCAACGTACTGACGGACGTGAGTCTTTCTCACGAGGAAAACGCCGTCGTGGGGTGTGATGACGTGATTCTGTGAGGTCGTTTCCGGAAACTCCCAGCTCGCCTCGAAGATAGTGTCGGAAAAGGTAGCGATTGTCTGGCAGCACCTCCATGTGACAGAGCTGTAGTTGATTTCCAAGCGGCCAGCTTTCTGCTGTTTCTTGAACCATGCAATGGATTTCGAGTAGGCAAAGGCCTTCTTCATTTGACCACGAGGATTGGTGGACAAGACGGCCTGACGGACGTCCCCGACCAGTCGTATCTCAATGCGTGTGCCGAACAGCGCCTCCAGGATGTCCCAGTCGTAACCCGAAAGATCCTGAACCTCGTCGATGAGTATTTCGTCGTAAAGGCATTCGAGGCGTTGAATCAGGGCCCCGCCGCTTTGGCCAATCAATTGATGGGCCAAGCGTGCTAATTCCTTCGCATAGACACTGTCCGAAGAGTCGAAAAATCGATCCTCACCGCTGGAGTATCGTCCCGGCTCACCTTCGAAGTTGAAGCCCCTGCAGCGCTTGCCGGGGAATGCGAACGGGACGAAGGGTTTGACGAAATGACGCAGTAAAAAGCTGAACCAGCCAGAGACCTCCAAGCCGGGTCGGTCACCGGCATACCGCCTTACACGCTCGCGCAGCTCGATTTGGTTCGCCTGTGCGAAGGTGATGAGCAGAACTTTGCGATCTGCTGGTAACGCCTTGCAATGCTCCACCAGGCCTTGTGTCTTGCGAGCGCCCGCAACTGCCAGGGTCAGGTAATTGTTAGCCATGAATGAACGCCGCAGCCGCAGCCATATACGGTGGCGGTGTGACCGCCTCCTTGGATTTGGCGATGAGAAGTGCTGCTTCCGTTTTCTCTCTCGACATCCATTTCTCAAGGCTGGCCCGATCAGTGGCCCCGAGAATCTTGCGCAGAGACTCTTCGCTGTTGCACGCCCTCAATTGTGGCTCCAATGTCTTGCCAGCTTCCTTTGCGCCAATGAAGAGTTCTCGCTTTCCTGTTTCTAGTAGTTCGTTGACGGTTTCCTTAAGGGTTTCTGGGTCTTCCCCGTCGTTGTCTCGAAGCACTGCAACTGGGCGATCGATGGCAGTACAGAGTTCCAGGCAGCGCTTCAACGTCAGCCCGTGCATGCTCATCACATCAATCCCCAGCTCCATCGGGTGCTTACCGTAGAGGTCTTTGAAGAAGCGCTCAAACAAGATCTCGTCCGAAGGGCCTTCCACCAGGACGAGCTTGTGAGCCAGCACCATCCGCAACGTGTCGAAGCCTGGGAGCTTTTGGAAATAGCCGACCGTGTCCGGATCAAGCGTCTCGATGTGAGATGCCTTGCCGCGATGCAGGAGGAGCAAGGAACTCAGGCCGAGGCGGTTTAGCACGTAGGCACTGTGCGTCGAGATGAACAACTGCCGTTCGCCAGCAGCCTCCTCAATGCGCGACAGCAGCGTGGTCAAGCTGGTATGTGACAGATGATTCTCTGGCTCTTCAATCATCACAATGCTGGTTTGCTCGGACAGGCGCTGCATGGCCAGCGAGATCTTGATCGAAGCCTGCTGCCCCTGGCCAGCCAAGGCGAACGGCACATGATCCACGTGTGGTGTGACCGACCCCTCCCAGGAGGATTGAGCGCTTTGATCCATGGCCAAGGCCATCACCTGGTTATCCAGTGGCGCCCGAATATCTTTGAGGCGATCATTTACGCCTCCCAGGGAGTTGGAGGTCATGGACTCTTTGATCTCGCGGTAATGCTGAGAGATCTTGGCTTTCTCGCCCGGCTCCAAATGGTCACTTAGGATTTGGCGCAGGTGGTAGTCGACGCCTGAGGTCGAGCGGACGGTACGGGAATCGATAGTCGCAACGGCGAGCTGACGGGGGCGCCTAGTCAGTACCTCGTCCCCAAAGGTTCGCCATTCAATCTTGTAGTACTCGACGGGGATCAGCGCGCTGGGGTTGATACGCCACTGGGTCAGCTCCTCGTCATACTCAGGGTTGGGGATGACCTTGAATGAGATGCCAGGGCAGGCATTTGTCTTCCTGTCGCTATTGATCGCGCCACAGAGGAATTGCAGCTCTGGCCGATTTTCGAGGAATAGCTCAATCAGAACTTCTGGAAGAGCTGGGGTTTCATCCCAATCGCAATTCTCTAGAAATTGGTTAACCAGCTCTTTGTTGAACCAGTACGGGTTCAACTCCTCCTGAGCGGAGCGGCCACCGATACGCCCGTTTAGTGCGAGACCGATCGCCTCCATGAGGGTCGACTTGCCCGCGTCATTACCGCCCACAAGGATGTTGAGATCCTTGTTTGGCAGCAGCGTGAAGTCGCCGTAGATCCGATAGCCCTGGATTTTGATCTTCGTGATCATCTGCTGTCCTTAGGTGGAAGGTATGTCCGGTTAGTCGGTACATTGGTCGGTGCATTACTCGGTGCATTACTCATAGTGGAGCTCACCAAATAGTCCAATCATGAGGTCGCCGTTCAGAATCTCAAAAGGCAGGGTGACGTACTGGTCAGAGTGCCGAGGCATGGCCTTTCCATCGTGTGGTGCATTCTTTGTGTGCCCTTGAACCTTTTCGCCGTTCTCCTTGATGTAGGGAAGCACGACGATCCGGCCATGGTTCTTGGATAGGATCGTGCCCTCGTACCACAAGGTGTTTCCATCATCGCTGCTGGACTCGCCACCCGTGTTTTTCACCACCCACCGTGGTACCCCATCGTCCTCATACCAGAACACGAAGCCACCGCAGACCAACACCCTCTGGCCGCGCATCCTTGCCTCGGCGAGCATTTGCTTGACGCTCGCTAACTGCAGCAGCTGGTTGGCTCGGGGGAGTAAAAGTGCGCGTATCTGCGCCTTGGTTCTTCCCCAGTGGTCGGCTCCCGAAAGACCAAACCCTTTGGCTGTCACTTCGCGCAGACAGGTCTGCGAGCGTTTGGGAGACAAGGCTCCGATCTGTTCCCATGTCTGGCCATCGACACGACGAAGGCACATGTTGAATCTCGGCACGGCAACTATATCTAGGTAAGGCGCACGCTCAAGCTCCTCATGGAGCGGTTGGCGCAAGCTCTCCATCGTATTGTGCAGTATTAGCTCTTGCACTGAGGGCCGGGGCAGATGGGCGTTCAGCTTGATCGCCTCGCGCTCCATGAGCTCTTCTTCTGCGTGGATGCGGCGTGCTGCTGTCAGGGCCTTCTCGACTTTCAGGGTGGTCGAGCTCTGAAGCACAGGATCCGATACCGCCTGTGTTACAAGCTCGCTGGTGCGCCTGTTGAATTCGTCGGCAGATTCCATGGCCTCCTCGTAGGAGGTGAAAACAGCCGCCCTCGCATGGCCGCTGCCGTTATCGTAGAAGTAGCGCTTCCAGGACAGCTGAGACTCGGGAAAAAGCTTGAGTGCCCGTAGGTGCCACGTCCATCCAATGCCGAATTGGCGGAACGGAAGGACAGCCAGGGTAGGCATGGAGTGGTATGGCATCTGATCTAGGCGCATCGATTCTCCCTGCTGTTTGCGTCATAGCGGCTGCGGAAGCGCTGGAATTGTTCCTAGGGCGATTGATTCCCCCGAAACCATGGATAGCACATTGCCAGGATGAGTCAATTTCTTGGCTACAGGCCTCGTATTTCGGGGGCTTCAGGAGAAAGGGAGCTATCTTGGGGCTTAAAAAGCTGGTGGTTTATCCAGTATTAGAGGTTGCGCATGTAATGTGCAAAAGCTATAATGCACATATACCAAGTCGCTTGGAAGGCATTACAAGTCAGCGTAATGTGCAGTAAAGGTGGGGGGTGAATTTCCTGGGCACGCCGTTCAACCTCACCGAAGGCGCCGCGCTGCTGTCGCTGTTCGGCCGCCTGACCGGCTACACCCCGCGCTGGTTCACCTACTTCATCGGCGATGCCCATGTGTACGAGAACCACTTGGACATGCTGAACGAGCAGATGAAGCGCGAGCCGCTGGCCGCGCCCAAGCTGGTCATCAGCGACCGCGTGCCGGCGTTTGCCGATACCGGCAAGTACGAGCCTGAGTGGCTGGAGAAGATCGAGCCGAGCGACTTCTGGCTGGAAGGCTATGAGCACCATGCGCCGCTGACGGCGCCGATGGCGGTGTGACCCTTTAGATGGCCGGGGCTGCTGCGCAGCCCTTTCGCGACACAAGGCCGCTCCTACAGGGGGACGCGTTCATCTGTAGGAGCGGCCTTGTGTCGCGAAAGGGGCGCGCAGCGCCCCCTGCATTCTCAATGCCCATGGCTACGCCCCACATGGGAATGCTCCACCTCCGGCACCGTCACCGCCCCGTTGGTCTCCAACTGCTGCAAGATCGCGCACTCCGCCCCCTGCGCCGTGCACTGGCGGCGCAACTCCACCAGTTGCGTCTGCAACGCCATCAACCCGTCGATCCGCGCCTGCACATGCTCGATATGCTCGTCGATCAGCGCATTGACGCTGCCGCATGAGCCATCCGGGCTGTCGCGCAGGCGCAGCAGGCTGCGGATTTCATCCAGGGTCATGTCCAGGGTGCGGCAGTTGCGGATGAAGGTCAGCCGCTCCACGTGGGCCTGGGTGTAGAGCCGGTAGTTGCCCTCGGTGCGGGCCGGCTCCGGCAGCAATTGCTCGCGTTCGTAGTAACGGATGGTTTCCACCGCACAATCGGTGGCCTTGGCCAGTTCGCCGATCTTCATGGCACGCCTCTCCAAAACAGGGCTTGACCCTATAGTGGCTACAGGGTGTTCACTTGGCAACACATACCCCTGTAGGAGCCGGCTTGCCGGCGATGAGGCCCGATCAGGCAACGGCGTTGCCCTTGCTGACGCCATCGCCGGCAAGCCGGCTCCTACAGGGGCCAGTGCTCATTAAAGGACGATGCCATGACCCACATGCACGACCACTCCCACAGCTGCTGCGCCAGCAAGGCTGCGCCCGCCAAGGTGCAACTGACCGCCAAGGCCAGTGCTGATGCGCGCCTCAGCCGCTTTCGCATCCAGGCCATGGACTGCCCCACCGAGCAGACCCTGATCCAGGACAAGCTCGGCAAGCTGCCGGGCATCGAGCAGCTGGAGTTCAACCTGATCAACCGCGTGCTGGGCGTGCACCACACCCTCGATGGCACCGCCGCGATCGAGCAGGCCATCGACAGCCTGGGCATGAAGGCCGAGCCCATGGCGGCTGAAGACGACAGCGCCCCACAGGCCGTGAAGAAAAGCGTCTGGCCACTGGCGCTGTCGGGTATTGCCGCGATTGCCGCCGAGATCGTGCACTTTTCCGGCAAGGCGCCGGAGTGGGTGGTTGCCTTGCTGGCCCTGGCGGCCATCCTCGGCTGTGGCCTGGGCACCTACAAAAAGGGCTGGATCGCCCTGAAAAACCGCAACCTCAACATCAACGCGCTGATGAGCATTGCCGTGACCGGCGCCGTGCTGATCGGCCAGTGGCCCGAGGCGGCCATGGTTATGGTGTTGTTCACCATTGCCGAGCTGATCGAAGCCCGCTCCCTGGACCGGGCGCGCAATGCCATCGGCGGCCTGATGCAACTGGCGCCGGACATGGCCACCGTGCAGCAGGCCGACGGCCAGTGGCACGAAGTGCAGGTGCGTGACGTTGCCATCGGCGCCCTGGTGCGGGTACGCCCGGGCGAGCGCATCGGCCTGGACGGCGAAGTGCTCAGCGGGCAATCCAGCGTCGATCAGGCGCCGATCACCGGCGAAAGCCTGCCGGTAGAGAAGGCTTCCGGCGACAAGCTGTTCGCCGGCACCATCAACCAGGCCGGCTCGCTTGAGTACCGCGTGACCGCCGCCGCCGGCCAGTCGACCCTGGCGCGCATCATCAAGGCCGTGGAAGAAGCGCAGGGCGCTCGCGCCCCGACCCAGCGCTTCGTCGACCAGTTCTCGCGCATCTACACCCCGGCCGTATTCGCCGTGGCCCTGGCCGTGGCGTTGGTGCCACCGCTGTTCATGGCCGGCGCCTGGTTCGACTGGGTGTACCGCGCCCTGGTGCTGCTGGTGGTGGCCTGCCCGTGCGCCCTGGTGATCTCCACCCCGGTGACCATCGTCAGCGGCCTGGCGGCCGCTGCGCGCAAGGGCATTCTGATCAAGGGCGGCGTGTACCTTGAGGGCGGCCGCAAGCTGGACTTCCTGGCCCTGGACAAGACCGGCACCCTCACCCACGGCAAGCCGGTGCAAACCGACAGCCAGGTGCTCGACCCGTTGTTCGAAGGCCGCGCCCAGGCCCTGGCTGCAAGCCTTGCGGCCCGTTCCGACCACCCGGTGTCCGGCGCCATTGCCCAGTTCGCCAAGGCACAGAACATTGCCCTGAGCGACGTTACCGAGTTCGCCGCCCTGGCCGGTCGCGGTGTGCGTGGGGATATCAACGGGCAAACCTACCACCTGGGCAACCATCGCCTGGTGGAAGAACTGGGCCTGTGCTCCCCCGAGCTAGAAGCGCAACTTGACCTGCTTGAGCGCCAGGGCAAGACCGTGGTGCTGCTGCTCGACCGCAGTGGCCCGCTGGCCCTGTTCGCCGTGGCCGACACGGTCAAGGACAGCAGCCGCCAGGCCATCGCCGAGCTGCACGCACTGGGCATCAAGACCGTCATGCTCACCGGCGACAACCCGCACACCGCCCAGGCCATCGCCGCCCAGGTGGGCATCGACCGCGCCGAGGGCAGCCTGCTGCCGGCCGACAAGCTCGCCAGCATCGAGGCGCTGTACGCCCAGGGCCACCGCGTGGGCATGGTGGGCGACGGCATCAACGACGCACCGGCGCTGGCCCGCGCGGAAATCGGCTTCGCCATGGCCGCCGCCGGCACCGACACCGCCATCGAGACCGCCGACGTGGCGCTGATGGACGACGACTTGCGCAAAATCCCGGCCTTCGTCAGGCTGTCGCGGCAAAGTGCGGCGATCCTGGTGCAGAACATCGTGCTGGCGCTGGGGGTGAAGGCAATCTTTTTGGCAATCACCTTCGCCGGCATGGCCACCCTGTGGATGGCCGTGTTCGCCGATATGGGGGTGAGTTTGCTGGTGGTGTTCAACGGCCTGCGCTTGCTGCGTAAATAAACCCTGACGCGCCCCTTGTAGGAGCGGCCTTGTGTCGCGAAAGGGTCGCGCAGCGGCCCCGGCGATTTTGCATCATGCCGAGATCTTGGGGCTGCTGCGCAGCCCTTCGCGACACAAGGCCGTTCCTACAACAGCGCGCGCAGGTCTGTTCAACTAGAGGTTATCCACAATGCTCAGCGCCGAGCTCAAGGCCTTCTACATGGTGGCCCGCCAGGGCAGCATCACCCTGGCGGCGAAAAAGCTCGGCCTCAGCCAGCCCACGGTAACCACGCAAATCCGCAACCTCGAAAGCCAGTACAACGTCGAGCTGTTCTACCGCGGCGGCCGGCGTCTGGTGCTGAGCGAGGAGGGCGTGCGCCTGCTGCCGATGGTCAAGGCGCTGCTGCAGCAGGAGGCCGATATCGAGTTCGAGCTGCGCAACAGCGGCCAGGCCCAGGGCAGCCTGCGCATCGCCGCCACTGCGCCGTACTACATCCTCGACCTAGTGAAGATCTTCCGCGAACGCCTGCCCCAGGTGGAGGTGGCGGTGGAAATCGGCAACTCGCAGCAGGTGCTGGAAATGCTCGAGGACTACCGGGTGGACATTGCCGCCTCCTCGCAACTGCTGGAGGACGCCCGCCTGGTACGCCGGGTGCTGGGCACCGACCCGCTGGTGCTGGCTGTGCACCGCAACCACCCGCTGGCCCAGCGCCAGGCGGTGTCCATCGAGGTGGTGGCCGGGCATTGCCTGCTGATGCGCGAGAAGGGCTCGACCACCCGCAAGCTCACCGAGCAGATGATGCAGGACGCCGGGGTCAAGGCCGGGGCGCTGCTGGAAATCGGCAGCCGCGAGTCGATCCGCGAGGCGGTGCTGCGCAATATCGGCATCAGCATCATCGCCCGCCACGAAGTGCCGCATAACCCCGAGCTGCGGGTGCTGGCGCTGGACAATGCGCCGGTGATGCACGAGTACCTGTACTGCCTGAAGGAGCGGCGCCAGGCCCGGTTGCCGGCGGCCTTCCTCGGGGTGGCGCAAGAGGTGGTGGGTTCGCAGTTCTGATGGAGCACGCGCCCCTGTAGGAGCGGCCTTGTGTCGCGAAAGGGCTGCGTAGCAGCCCCAGCAATTTATGCGGCGAAGCTGAAATCCTGGGGCTGCTGCGCAGCCCTTTCGCGACACAAGGCCGCTCCTACAAGGCCTGCATAAACCTGCCGGGCCATTACAAAATCCGCCAATACCACTATCACCGGCTTTTGCCCAAACGCCACAGAACCTTCGCACTGCCTTCCTAGCATGGGCCCCATCTCTTCGATGAGGCCCTGCCATGAACCACGCAACCCCTGGCGCACAGATGAAAGTGCGCGGCATCCACAAGCGTTTCGGCGCCTTCACCGCGCTCAACGACGTGTCCCTGGACATCGCCGCCGGCGAGCTGGTGTGCCTGCTGGGCCCCTCGGGCTGCGGCAAGACCACCCTGCTGCGCTGCATCGCCGGCCTGGAGCGCCAGGACCGTGGCGAGCTGTACATCGGCGAGCGCGACATCTCCGAGCTGCCACCCCAGGCCCGTGACTACGGCATCCTGTTCCAGTCCTACGCGCTGTTCCCCAACCTCAGCGTCGAAGCCAACATCGCCTACGGCCTGACCGGCAGCAGCCGCGACGAGGCGCGCCAGCGGGTGCGCGACATGCTCGAACTGGTGGGGCTTGTAGGTAGCGAAAAGAAATACCCCGGCCAGCTGTCCGGCGGCCAGCAACAGCGCGTGGCCCTGGCCCGGGCGCTGGCACCGTCGCCTTCGTTGTTGCTGCTCGACGAGCCGATGTCGGCCCTCGATGCCCGGGTGCGCGAGCACCTGTGCACCGAGCTGCGCCAACTACAACGCCAGTTGGGCATCACCACGCTGATGGTCACCCACAACCAGGACGAGGCCATGCTGATGGCCGACCGCATCGCCGTGATGAACAACGGCCAGGTCGAGCAGTACGCCACGCCCCAGCAAATCTACGATCAGCCGGCCACGCCGTTCGTCGCCGAGTTCGTCGGCCAGGGCAACTGGCTGCCGTTCCAGCGCAGCAGCGCCAGCCACGCCCAGGTTGGCGGCATGCACATGCGCCTGGGCAGCAATGCCGGCAGCGCCAGCAGTGGCCGGCTGTTCTGCCGCCCCGAGGCGATCACCGTCAACCCGGTCGTGCATGAAGAAAACCTGTTCCCGGCCAAGGTTCGCGAGATCACCTTCCTTGGCAACCGCTGCCGCATGAGCTTCGAACTCAAGGCCCTGCCGGGCCACGCGCTGCTCGCCGAACTTGCGCCAGAGGCCATGCCGCGCCTGGGCTCGCAGGACATCTGGGTGGCCCTGCCGCCGCAGAGCCTGCAGGTGTTTGCCTGAGATGGCCGCGCCCATGACCCTGCCGCTCAGCGCTGCCAAGCCCGTACCGCGCAACGGCGCCGCCCTGGGGGACCGCTTGTTCGTGGTCGGCGGCAAGAGCCTGTTGCTGCTTGTGCTGGTGCTGGCGGTGCTGCTGCCGTTGCTGGCGATCTTCTGGAAAGGCTTCAGTGGTGAGGCTGGCCAGGGTGGTGGCCTGCTGGCCGCCCGCGAACTGTTCGCCAGCGAGAACTTCCACTGGCTGCTGGGCAACAGCCTGTCGGTGGCTTTCACCGTGGCCGCCATCGTGGTGCCGCTGGCCTACCTGTTCGCCTACGCCCTGCAACGCACGCTGATTCCGGCCAAGGGCGTGTGGCGCGGTATTTCACTGCTGCCGCTGCTGGCGCCGTCGATGCTGCCGGCCATCGCCCTGGTGTACCTGTTCGGCAACCAGGGGCTGTTGCGCGGGCTGCTCAGCGACAACATCTATGGCTTTTGGGGCATCGTTGTTGGCGAGGTCATCTACACCTTCCCCCACGCGCTGATGATTCTGCTGTCGGCCCTGTCGCTGGCCGATGCGCGGCTGTTCGATGCCGCCTCCAGCATGGGCGCCGGCCCCGCCCGGGCGTTTTGCAGCATCACCTGGCCGGCCACGCGCCAGGCGGTGTTCGCGGCGTTTTGCCTGGTGTTCACCCTGACCATCACCGACTTCGGTGTGCCGGTGGTGGTGGGCGGCGACTACCAGGTGCTGGCGCTGGAAGCCTACAAGGCGGTGGTCGGCCAGCAGCAGTTCGGCCGCGGCGCGCTGATCGGCATGGTGCTGCTGGTGCCGGCGCTGCTCAGCTTTGCGGTGGACGCCTGGCTGCGCCGGCGCCAGGGCGAGGCCATGAGCGGCCGTGCCCAGGTGTTCGAACCCAAGCCGTGCAAGCTGCGCGACGGTTGTTACCTGGCGCTGGTGCTGCTGGTGTGCGCCGCGTTGCTGGCGGTGATCGGCATGGCGGTGTACTCCTCCTTGGTCAAATTCTGGCCGTACAACCTGTCGCTGTCGCTCAAGCACTATATGTTCGATGACACCGCCGGCGGCGGCTGGCTGGCCTACCGCAACAGCGTGACCATGGCCCTGTGCACCGCGCTGATCGGCAGCGTGGTGATCTTCACCGGCGCCTACCTGATGGAGAAAACCTCCGGCCAGCGCCTGCTCAACCAAAGCCTGCGCCTGCTTAGCTTCATCCCCATGGCCGTGCCCGGGCTGGTGCTGGGCCTGGGCTACGTATTCTTCTTCAACCTCACCGGCAACCCGCTGCATGTGCTGTACGGCAGCATGGCGCTGCTGGTGCTGTGCACCATCGCCCACTACCTGACCACCGCGCAGATGACCGCCACCACCGCCCTGCGCCAGCTCGACGGCGAGTTCGAGGCCGCCGCACTGTCGCTCAAGGCGCCGCTGTACAGGCACTTTTTGCGGGTCACCGTGCCGATCTGCCTGCCGGCGCTGCTGGACATCATCCGCTACCTGTTCGTCTCGGCCATGACCACGGTGTCGGCGGCGATCTTCCTGTACAGCCCCGACACCATCCTTGCCGCCGTCGCCGTGCTGAACATGGACGATGCCGGCAACGTCGGCGGCGCTGCCGCCATGTCCACCTTGATTCTGCTCACCAGTGCCGGCGCCTCGCTGCTGCTGGCCGCAGCTTCCCGCGGCCTGTTGCGCCGCTCCCAGGCCTGGCGCCAGCGCGCGCCCGGCCATTGACCGACTGCCCACCCCATAGGAAACGCATCATGTTCAAGCCTTTTGCACTTGCCGCTGCCGTATCCGCCGTGTTCAGCCTGCAGGCCTCGGCCGCCACCCAGCTGACCGTCTACACCGCCCTGGAAGCCGAGCAGCTCAAGAGCTACAAGCAGGCCTTCGAAAAGGCCAACCCGGACATCGAGATCAAGTGGGTGCGCGACTCCACCGGCATCATCACCGCCAAGCTGCTGGCCGAGAAAGACCGCCCGCAGGCCGACGCAGTCTGGGGCCTGGCCGCCTCCAGCCTGGCCATCCTCGACCAGAACGGCATGCTCGAAGCCTACGCGCCGAAGGATTTGGGCAAGATCTCCGGCAACTACCGCGACGCCGCCAACCCGCCGGCCTGGGTGGGCATGGACGTGTGGGCCGCGACCATTTGCTTCAATACCGTCGAAGCCGAAAAACAGGGCCTGAGCAAGCCGGTGAGCTGGCAGGACCTGACCAAGCCTGAGTACAAGGGCAAGATCGTCATGCCCAACCCGGCCTCGTCGGGCACCGGTTTTCTGGATGTGAGCGCCTGGCTGCAGACCTTCGGCGAGCCCCAGGGCTGGGCCTACATGGACGCCCTGCACCAGAACATCGGCCAGTACGTTCATTCCGGCTCCAAGCCTTGCAAGCTGGCGGCTGCCGGCGAGTTCCCGATCGGCATCTCGTTCGAGTACCCGGCGGTGCAGCTCAAGCGCCAGGGCGCGCCGCTGGATATCGTGCTGCCCAAGGAAGGCCTGGGCTGGGAAATCGAGGCCACTGCGGTGATCAAGGGTTCGCCCAAGGCCGATGCGGCCAAGCGCCTGGCTGATTTTTCGGCAAGCCCCACCGCCATGGAGCTGTACAAGGAGAACTTCGCCGTACTGGCCGCCCCAGGCATCGCCAAGCCGCAGACCGAGCTGCCGGCGGACTACGAGCAGCGCCTGATCAAGAACGACTTCGCCTGGGCCTCGAAGAACCGCGACGAGATCTTGAGCGAGTGGCGCAAGCGTTATGACGGCAAGTCGGAGAAAGTCGCCCAGCAGTAACCTTCCACTTGGCAGGGCTGGCCCTTTCGCGGGTGAACCCGCTCCCACAGGTACGTTGCAGGGCTAAAGGCCTGTGATATCCCTGTGGGAGCGGGTTTACCCGCGAAGAAGCAAGCATGCCATCAAGCCAGGACACCATCTTGATGCCCACTCCAACCCAGATCATCGACATCACGTTCGCTTTATATGAACTGCACGGCAGCGCCGACTACATCGGCGAAGCCATCACCCAGCTCGAGCACATGTCCCAGGCCGCCCAGCTGGCCATGGTCGAGGGCTATGACGACGAGGTGGTATTAGCGGCGTTCTTCCACGACATCGGCCACCTGTGCGAAGGCGAGCAGATGGGCGGCTTTGGCGTGGCCAGCCACGAGCGCATCGGCGCCGAGTACCTGCGCCGGGCGGGCTTCAGCGAGCGCCTGGCGCGGCTGGTGCAATACCACGTCGAGGCCAAGCGCTACCTGACCTTGCGCCAGCCCGGCTACTACCAGCGCTTGAGCGAGGCCAGCCGGCGCACGCTGGCGTATCAGGGCGGGGTGATGAACGACGCCGAGGCCGATGCGTTCGAGCGTGACCCGCTGTTTGCCGTGAGCCTGCGCATGCGCGAGTGGGATGAAATGGCCAAGGAGGTGGGGGTGGCGTTGGTGGATCTTGAAGTGCTGAAGGCCAAGGCTTTGGCGTTGCTTTGATTTTTGCTCGCAGGGCTTGCCGGCGATAGGGCCCTAAAGGTCATACCTTTCAAGGTGTTCGCGTCAGGGCTGCCAGGTGCTCGCCACAACCCTTGCAGCGCCTATGAGATCGAGCGCCGCCCGCGCGGCGCATCGCGACACAAGGCCGCTCCTACATCTGTTTCGGGCCAGTCTGTTCTGTGCCATCACCTGGTCCGCCTTGTTGGTACGACGCGGTTTCAGCGTGGGCATTGTCGCCACTCCACATGACTCAAGACATGCACCAAGGCAGGCGCCGATACTTTCACAGACGTAACTGGCCCGAAACAGATGTAGGAGCGGCCTTGCGTCGCGATGCGCCGCGCGGGCGGCGCTCGATCTGATAGGCGCTGCAAGGGTTGTGGCGAGCACCTGGAGGCCCTGACGCGAACCCTCGGCGAGCACCTGCCAGCCCTGACGCAAACACCTTGAAAGGGATGGCCCTAAAGGTCCCCCACCAGTTTCTCCAACTGCTCCTGGCGCTCCGCCTGATTCACCTTGGCTCCCGGGTCCAACGTCGACCACTGCGGATGCGCCCGGGCCTTGCCCAGCGCCTCGGGCAACTTGCCCTCGCGCCAGGCCTTCTCATCCACGGCCCCCAGCCGGATGCTGTCCTGCGCCGCATGCCCACGCCCATCCAGCGCCACCATCAACTGCTGCTGACGCAACGCCAGCAAGCGCAGCACGGTGTCGTCCACGGTCAGCTCGCGCTTGCCCTTGAGCTTGCCCAGCAGCCGCGCGCCATAGTTGCGCGCGGTCTGCACCGCGCCCCCGGCAATCGCTCCGGCCAAGGCCGCGGCGCCCAGCGTCAGGCCACCCACCAGCAGGTCTACCCCGGCGCCCGCCGCCGCACCGGCCGCCACTCCGCTGCCCAGGCGCACGCCCAGCAGCTTGAGGGTTTCCGGGTTGAACAAGTCATCGCCCCAGCGCCCGTCGAGCAGCGGCAGGTCGCAGGCATTGGCGTCCTCGCGGCGGAACGCATACAGCTTGAGCAGCGCCTCCACGCAGCGTTGCTCGCGCTGGCGCACGTCCTGGCGCAGCGCCTCGACGGCACGGGCCTCGGCGGCAGGCTCGGCCTCGACGCTGCGCCGGCAGGCGGCGCAGTCCAGCAGCAGTTCGGCGATCAGCCGCCTGCCGCTGTGCCGGCGCGCCTCGCGCTGGGCCTGCTGGTCGTCGATCAGCCGTTGCAGGGCCGGGCGGGCGTCTTCCAGCAGCAGCGCCAGGCTTTCGTACAGGCGCCGTTCGCCATCCTCGGGCGGCGCCACGCTGTCGAAGCGCACCAGCGCATGCAGGCCCAGACGGGCCAGGGCCTCGCGCCACTGCGGTTCGCGGTGCGAATCGCTGGCAACGAAGTTGAGCACCGGCAGCAATGGCTTGCCGCAACTGGCCAGCACTTCCAGCTCGTCGCGGTACTTGGCCAGCACCGGCTCGCGGGCGTCGATCACGTACAGCCCGGCATTGCTTGCCAGCAGCTGGCGCAGCACCTTGGCCTCCTGCTCGAAGCGCTGGCGCGCCTCGCTGCCCTGCAGAAAGCGTTCAAGCCGGGCCGGGCCGTCCAGTCGCTCGCCGGGGCGCTCCAGGCGTTCGAGGTAGTCGAGCAGGGCGATGGCGTCTTCCAGGCCCGGTGTGTCGTACAGCTCCAGCAGCGGCTCGCCGTCCACCGACAGCCGCGCCCCTTCGACATGCCGGGTGGTGCTGGGGCGGTGCGACACCTCGCCAAAGCCCACATCGCGGGTGAGGGTGCGCAGCAGCGAGGTTTTGCCGACGTTGGTGTGGCCGACCACGGCCAGTTTCAGCGGCTCAGTCATGGCCATGCTCCAGCCAGGTCAAAGGCGAGGTGTCGGCGTGGGGCAGGCCGAGGCGGTCGAGGGCTTCGTGCCAGTCACCCAGGCGCGCGGCGTCGATGGCTTGGCCGGGCTCGGCCTGCAGCAGCCAGATGCGCGTGGCGCCGGCATTGCGCGCCAGCTCCGCCAGCAGCGCCAGGCTGCCACGGTCGGGCGAGCGGCGCGGGTCGCAGGCAATCGCCAGGCGCGCCGGGGGGAAGCGGCTGAGCTGTTCCAGCAGCTTGTTGCGCGACTCGCGGCTGTCGAGCACGCCGGCGTTGGTGATGCCGTGGGGTAGCGCCGGCGGCCAGGGGCGCAGCTCGTCCAGCTCCAGGCCTACCAGCAGGGCGCCAGTGCTGGCGCTTTCCAGTTGGCCGGCGGCGAAACACGGCAGGCTGTCGGGGGCGGCGTCTTGCACGCCGATCCGCTCGCTGCGCGGCATCAGCGCCTCACGCAGTTGCGCGTAGCCGGGCAGGCTCAGGTCCAGCGTCAAGCGCTCGCGCCCTTGGCGCCAGCGCCACAGGCACAGCGCCGCCAGCGTCAGGCGTGGCAGCAGGCCGTATACCAGCACCACACCGAGCAACCAGCTGGCCCAGGCCTGGCGGGCGATATCCAGTGCCGGCAGGCCGGCGCCGCTGGCGCGGATCATCGCCTCGTCCGGCACGGCAAAACCCAGCAGCGAGGGCAGGGCGCCGAGGGCCTGGGTCAGGGTGATGAACGGATCGGCAGCCAGCAGGGTGGTTTCCCAGACGAAGCCATAGCGCCGGGTGGCCAGCAGCGCCAGCAACATGCCCAGAGCTGCCAGCATCGCCAGTAGCCACAGGCCGTGTACCAGCAGGCCCAGCAGCCAGCGGTTCAGGCGCTGGCGCTGCAACAGCACCAGCAATGCCGGTGCCAGTTGCGCGGCCTTGGCATCGCGGGCCAGGCGTTCGCTCAGCCACAGCCACACTCGGCCCAGTGCCGCGCCCTGTTCGCCTGCGAAGAAAAAGCCCAGGGCCCAGCCGACCAGCAACAGCAGGTTGAGCCCCAGCAGGCTACCCAGGGCCCAGAACACATTGACCGGCCGCTGCCCGTCGCCCAGCGCCGCCAGGCCCAGGCCGGCGCCGCTGAGCACCGCTGCGATCATCAACGCCAGCAGCGCCAGGCGTGCGCCCTGCTTCCAGTGGCGCAGGGCCTCGGCCATGCCGTCGCGTTCGGCCAGCCACAGGGCGCGGGCCTCGATGCGCGCCGCCAGGTCGCCGCCCTGCTGGCGGGCGTGGCGGTTGGCCTCCTGGTCCTCCAGGGGGCCGGCGTGTTCCTCGCGCAGGCGCACCGCTTCGGTGAGCCAGCGTTTGTCCAGTGGAGTGGGTGCAGTCACAAGGTCTTCCAGTGCACAGGTCAGGGGGCAAGCATAACCCACGTGCCCGGTGCTATCCTCGCCGGCATGACTACCTCACTCCCCCTCAGCCTGATCGCGGCGCTCGCCGAGAACCGCGTGATCGGCATCGACAATTCCATGCCCTGGCACCTGCCGGGGGACTTCAAGTACTTCAAGGCCACCACCCTGGGCAAGCCGATCATCATGGGCCGCAAGACCTGGGACTCGCTGGGCCGGCCATTGCCCGGGCGCTTGAATATCGTGGTCAGCCGCCAGGCCGGGCTGCAGTTGCAGGGGGCCGAGGTGTTTGCCTCGCTGGAGGCCGCGCGGGTGCGGGCCGAGCAGTGGGCGCGCGAGCAAGGCGTCGACGAACTGATGCTGATCGGCGGGGCGCAGCTTTATGCACAGGCGCTGGAAAAGGGGCTGGTGAGCCGCATGTACCTGACCCGGGTCGAGCTGTCGCCCGAGGGGGATGCGTGGTTCCCTGAGTTCGACAAGGGGCAGTGGACGTTGGCTTCGAGCGAGGCGCAGGCTGAGGAAGGCAAGCCTGCGTATCACTTCGAGGTGTGGGACAAAGTTTGAGATTGTCGGGGCTGCTTTGCAGCCCTTTCGCGACACAAGGCCGCTCCTACAGGTACAGCGCAGATTTGAAGGCTGTGCGATCTCTGTAGGAGCGGCCTTGTGTCGCGATAGGGGCGCATAGCGCCCCCCTGATACACAGCAATTGCGAATACATCTCATCTTCTGCTAGCGTGCGCACCTCTTGAGACCTTGAGCCAGGACGTGCCGTGTCTTCATGGAACAAGCAGATCGCCCGGCTGTTCACCGAGCACAAGAAGGCCCTCGAAGCCTTCGTCGCACGGCGCACCGGCAACGCCCAGGTGGCCGCCGACCTGACCCAGGAATCGTTTCTGCGCCTGGCGCGGCTGCCGGCCGACAAGCAGATCGACAACCTGCCGGCGTTTCTCTTCACCATCGCCAGCAACCTGGTGCGCGACCATCAGCGCCAGGTCATCCGCCGCGAGCGCCTGGATGGCGGCGAGCCCAGCGAAGCCCTGGCCTGCAACGCCCCCGGTGCCGACGAGCAACTGGCCGCGCAGCAGGAGCAGGCGCTGATGCAGGCGGCCATCCAGGCGCTGCCTGAGGCGACCCGGCATATCTTCCTGCTCTATCATGTCGACGGCTGCACCTACCGCGAGATCGGCGAGCGCATGAACGTCACCCCGCGCAGCGTCGAGTACCAGCTGCGCTGCGCCCTGCTCGACTGCCGTGCGTTCATCAAAAAGCGCCTGGCCGGCGACACGCGGGGGCCGCGCCCATGAGCCGCGAACCTGGGAACACCGACACATCGATGAGTGACCTGCCCGACAGCGAACGCCTGTTCGCCGACGCCACCGCCTGGTACTACCGCCTGCACGCCGAGGATGTGACCGAGGCCGAGCGGCTGGCCTGTGCAGCCTGGCAGGCGCAGGCCCCAGGCCATGCCCAGGCCTGGGCCGAGGTGATCGCCTTGCTCGGTGCCTTGCAGGCCCCGGCGCAGCAGTTGCGTGAACAGCAACGCCAGCAGTGGCGCCTGCGCCGCGCCTGGCCCCGGCGGCTGGGCGCGGTGGCTGCGGCGTTGCTGCTTGCCGTGCTGGTCAGCCAGACGCCGTGGCTCGACCGCTGGCGCGCCGACTACGCCACTGGCACCGGGCAGTCGCGCACGGTGCTGCTGGCCGATGGTTCGCGTATTCAGCTGAACACCGACAGCGCCGTGCAGGTGGAGCTGGCGCCAGCCGAGCGCCGGGTGCGCCTGCTGCGCGGCGAGGCCTGGTTTGAGGTCAGCCGTGACCCCGGGCGGCCATTCGTGGTGCGTGCCGGCGATGGTTGGGTAAAGGTGGTCGGCACCCAGTTCAGCGTCGCCCGCGAAACCCGCCAGACCCGCGTGCAACTGGCCCAGGGCAAGGTTCAGGTGCAGGCCGGCAGTGGCCCCGGGGTGTTCCTGCAGCCGGGCCAGGCGGTGGAGTACGCCGCCGCCGGCGCCGGTGCCGTGCACCCGTTCGAGCCTGCCCGGGCCTTTGCCTGGCGCCAGCGCCAGCTGGTGTTCAGCCAGCAGCCGCTGGGCGAGGTGGTGGCCGAGCTCAACCGCTATTGGCCCGGGCAGACCCTGGTGCTCGGTGATGCCCTGCGCCAGCGCAAGGTGTCCGGGGTGTTCGAGATCGACAAGCCCGAGGCCGTGCTCAAGGCCCTGGCCCACACCCTCGGCGTGCACAGCGAGCAATTCACCCCCTGGCTGCGCATCCTGCGCGAAAGCTGAAAAAAGTTTCGGGGTTTGCGGCGACCCCGTCGTCCTTGAATGGGCAGGCGCAAATAATAAGCACTCTCAAGCAGTGCAGCGCCACCCATGACTTGGATGATTTCGGGGAGCTCCACTGATGAAAACCACTGCCACTCGGACCGTGCTGGGCCTTGCCATCGCCCTGGGCAGCACGGCGCTGGCCGCGCCCATGCAGGCCAAGGCTGCCGCCCAGGCGCAGCTGTACCGTTTCGAGATCCCGGCGCAATCGCTGGACTCGGCCCTGGCGGCCTTCAGTGCGGTCACCCGGGTGCAGGTGCTGGTGCCGGGCGAGTTCACCCAGGGGCTGCGCTCGCCGGGCCTGAGCGGTAGTTATCCACAAGACCAGGCGCTGGCCCGCCTGCTCCAGGGCACCGGCCTGAGCGCCGCCTACATCGACGCCGACAGCGTCACCCTGCAGCGCCAGCGCGATGCCGGCGACAGTTCGCTGCAACTGGGCGCCACCAACATCAACAGCCGCCAGCTGGGCGCCACCACCGAGAACAGCGGCTCCTACACCACCGGCGCGCTGACCCTGGGCAAGGGCGAGCAGAAGCTCAAGGATATCCCGCAGTCGGTGTCGGTGCTTACCCGTCAGCGCCTCGACGACCAGAACATGAACAGCCTGCAGGACGCCATGCGCCAGGTGACCGGGGCCACCATCAAGAGCTACAACACCGGCTCCAACCTCAACGATGTGTACATGCGCGGCTTCCCGGTGGACCAGGTGCAGGTGGACGGCGTCACCCAGCCGACCGGGCAGGGCGACATGGCCACCGCCTTCGACCTGGCCATGTACGACCGCGTCGAGGTGCTGCGCGGGCCCGGTGGCCTGTACCAGGGCGCGGGCGAGCCGGGTGGCACGGTCAACCTGGTGCGCAAGCGCGCCCTGGGCCAGTTCGCCCTCGCCGGGGAGTTTTCTGCGGGCAGCTACGACCGCTACCACTCCATGGTCGATGTCGCCGGCCCCCTGAACAGCGATGGCAGCCTGCGCGGGCGCTTCGTCACCGCCTACGAGAACAACCAGGCGTTCGTCGACTATGCGCAGAACGAGCGGCCGATGGTGTACGGGCGCCTGGAATACGACCTGTCGCCGGCCACCACGCTGTCGCTGGGCGGCGCTTACCAGCGCAACAAGTCCACCCCGGCGTTCGGCCTGCCGGCGTATGCCGACGGCAAGCTGCTGGATGTCAGCCGCTCGACCTTCGTCGACGCCAAATGGAACGAAATGGACGAGCGGGTGTGGGAGGGCTTCTTCGAGGTGGACCATGCGCTGGATGATGGCGGCCAGTTCAAGAGCTCGCTGACCTACCGCGACGCCGAGGCGCCGATCCGCAACTTCACCTGGACCGACGATGCCGTCAACCCGGCGACCGGCGCCAGCTCGGCGGTGGCCTACAAGTACTACACGCACATCAAGACCCTGGGCCTGGACAGCTTCGTCACCCGGCCGGTCGAAGCATTCGGGCGTACCCACGAGCTGACCGTGGGCGCCGACTACCAGCATGTCGACAAGGACTTTTTGTACGGCGGGCGCGAGTGGTTCGACATCAACGTGTTCGACCCCGGCAGCATCGACATCCCGCGCATCGACTACGCCCTGGACAACGGCAACTCGTCGAAATCCAACCAGTACGGGCTGTACGCACGCACCAAGATCAGCGCCAACGACTGGCTCGATGTGATCCTTGGCAGCCGGGTGATCTGGTTCGACAGCGACGGGCACAACTTCAACACGTTCTTCAACGAGTTCTCCGACCCGCACACCAGCATTCGGCGCAAGGTCATCCCTTACGGCGCGGTGGTCGCCAAGCTCACCCCGGAGCTGTCGGCCTATGCCAGCTACACCACGGTGTTCAAGCCACAAACCCAGCTTGCGGCCGAAGGTAACGACGGCACGGTGGCGCCCCGGGAGGGCAAGCAGTACGAGATGGGGCTCAAGCGCGAGTTCTACGACGGGCGCCTGAACGCCAGCGTGTCGGTGTTTCGCATCTATGACGAAAACCGCGCCGAGCAGATCGGCCAGACCCCTTACTACGAGGCCCAGGCCAAGGTGCGCAGTCAGGGCTGGGAGACCGAGCTTGCCGGCAACCTGACCGACAACTGGAGCATCAGCACCGGTTACGCCTTCACGCGCCTGGAGTCGGCGAACGAAGGCGGCTACCAGGGCATCAGCATCACCCCCAAGCACAACTTCAACCTGTGGACGCGCTATGGCTTCAGCGACGGGGTGCTCGAAGGGTTCAGCGTGGGTGGGGGCGTGCGGGTGGTCAGCGCCACCTATTACACGCGCAACTCGATCGACTTCGTGCAGGGCGGCTACAGCGTGGCCACGGCGCAGGTGGGGTACCGCTTCAACAAGCACCTGTCGACCACGCTCACGGCCAACAACCTGTTCGATCGCAAGTACTACGAGCGGGTGGACAGCGCCTGGGGCTCGAACTTCTATGGCGAGCCGCGCAACCTGACGTTGTCGGTGCGGGCCAGTTATTGAGTGACGCCCATCGCGGGGCAAGCCCGCTCCCACGCAGGTCGTGGGAGCGGGCTTGCCCCGCGATTGTCTTCAGGTATGGCTCAACGCGGCATGCTCATCCCCGGCCAGCACCTGCTGGTCGGTCTGCTTGAGCAACTGGCTGGTCACCACACCCGCGGTCATCGAACCGTTCACGTTCAACGCCGTGCGGCCCATGTCGATCAACGGCTCCACCGAAATCAGCAGCGCCACCAGCTCCACCGGCAGGCCCATGGCCGGCAGCACGATCAGCGCGGCGAAGGTGGCACCGCCGCCCACGCCGGCCACACCCGCCGAGCTCAGGGTGACGATGGCCACCAGGGTGGCGATCCACAGCGGGTCGAAGGTATTGATACCCATGGCCGCCGCGACCATCACCGCCAGCATGGCCGGGTACAGGCCGGCGCAGCCGTTCTGGCCGATGGTGGTGCCGAACGAGGCACTGAAGCTGGCAATCGACTGCGGCACGCCCAGGCGCTGGGTTTGCGCCTCGATGTTCAGCGGGATGCTGGCCGCGCTGGAGCGGCTGGTGAAGGCGAAGGTCAGTACCGGCCACACCTTGCGCAAGAAGCGCAGCGGGTTGACCCCGGTCATGGCCTGGATCACCCCGTGCACCACGAACATCAGGCCCAGGCCGATGTACGACACCAGCACGAAGCTGCCCAGCTTGAGGATGTCTTCAAGGTTGGAGCTGGCCACCACCTTGGTCATCAGCGCCAGCACGCCATAGGGGGTGAGCTTCATCACCAGGCGCACCAGGCGCATTACCCAGGCTTGCAGCACGTCGATGGCCGACAGCGCGCGCTCGCCCTTGTCCTTGTCATCCTTGAGCAGCTGCAACGCGGCCAGGCCCAGGAACACCGCGAAAATCACCACGCTGATGATTGAGGTCGGTTTGGCCCGGGCCAGGTCGCCCACCGGGTTGCTGGGGATGAACGACAGCAGCAGTTGCGGGATGTTGAGGTCGGCGACCTTGCCTGCGTAGTCGCTGTGGATGGCCTGCAGGCGTGCGCTTTCCTGCGCGCCGGCCACCAGGCCCTCGGCGCTCAGGCCGAACAGGTTGCTCAGCACAATGCCCAGCAGCGCGGCGATGGCGGTGGTCAGCAGCAGCGTGCCGATGCTCAGCACGCTGATGCGGCCCAGGCTCGAGGCGTTGTGCAGGCGGGCCACGGCGCTGAGGATCGAGGCGAAGATCAGCGGCATGACGATCATTTGCAGCAGGCCGACGTAGCCGTTGCCGACCAGGTCGAGCCAGCCGATGGTGGCCTTGAGTACCGGGTGGCCGGCGCCGTAGATGCTGTGCAGCACCAGGCCGAAGCCGACGCCCAGGGCCAGGCCCAGCAGCACTTTCTTGGCCAGGCTCCAGTCGGTGCGGCCGGTTTGCGACAGGCCCAGCAACAGCGCCAGGAACGCCAGCAGGTTCAGAGACAGGGGCAGGTTCATTGCAGCTCCAGAATTCAAAAGTGGCATCGCTTCTGTGAGCGATTGCGAACGCAAATGCTAACAGCCTGAAAACAAACGAATTTATACCCAAAAGTAATGTGCATAGTCGTTTTTGGCATAACGCGGTGTCGCTATTGGATATGCCGGGGGCGTTGAGGGCTTTTTCAGCGTCGGTCACAAGCGACCGTTTGTCACCAAAGGGGTCTAGGGTTGAACGGCCACGTCTTTGGAGAACTGCCCATGAAGTCTGTTCCAAGCCTCGTTGCCGGCGGCCTGGCCCTGTTGCTGAGTGCCAGCAGCTGGGCAGCCACCGAGCTCAAGCACTGGCCGGCCGAAGCCGCCAAGCAGCTGGACGCGATGATTGCCGCCAATGCCAACAAGGGCAACTACGCGGTGTTCGACATGGACAACACCAGCTACCGCTACGACCTCGAAGAAGCGCTGTTGCCGTACATGGAGAACAAGGGCCTGCTGAGCCGCGACAAGCTCGACCCCTCGCTCAAGCTGATCCCGTTCAAGGATACCGCCGGGCACAAGGAAAGCCTGTTCAGCTACTACTACCGCCTGTGCGAACTCGACGACATGGTCTGCTACCCCTGGGTGGCCCAGGTGTTCTCGGGCTTCACCCTCAAGGAGTTGAAGGTGCAGGTGGACGAGCTGATGGCCTCGGGCAAGCCGGTGCCGGCCACCTACTTCGAGGGTGACCAGGTCAAGAGCACCGAGGTGCAGCCGCCGAAGGTCTTCGCAGGCCAGGCCGAGCTGTACAACAAGCTGATGGAGAACGGCATCGAGGTGTATGTGATCTCCGCCGCCTCCGAGGAGCTGGTGCGCATGGTCGCCTCGGACCCCAAGTACGGCTACAACGTCAAACCGCAGAACGTGATCGGCGTCAGCCTGCTGCTCAAGGACCGCCAGAGCGGCCAGCTGACTACCGCGCGCAAGCAGATCAGCGCCGGGCACTATGACGCCAAGGCCAACGAAAACCTCGAGCTGACCCCCTACCTGTGGACCCCGGCCACCTGGATGGCGGGCAAGCAGGCGGCCATCCTCACCTACATCGATGAGTGGAAGAAGCCTGTGCTGGTGGGCGGCGATACGCCGACCAGTGATGGCTACATGCAGTTCCATGGCGTGGACGTGAACAAGGGCGGCATCCACCTGTGGATAAACCGCAAGGCCAAGTACATGGACCAGTTGAACGGGATGATCAGCAAAAATGCTGCGGCCCAGGCCAAGGAAGGGTTGCCGGTGACTGCGGACAAGAACTGGGTGATTGTGACGCCGGAGCAGATTCAGTAACAGCCTGCGAACGCATCCCCTGTGTAGGAGCGGCCTTGTGTCGCGAAAGGGCTGCGCAGCAGCCCCGCCGAACCTGCATGCGGCCGATATCCTGGGGCCGCTACGCGACCCTTTCGCGACACAAGGCCGCTCCTACAGAACCCGCGACCCTCATTGCCCAGACTTATCCACAGCCATAAAAAAACCGGCGCTCAAGGCGCCGGTTCTTGTGTCACACCCTCAAAGCCTCACAGCCCTTCGAGCATCGCCTTGTTACGCACCGCACCCTTGTCGGCACTGGTGGCCAGCAGGGCGTAGGCCTTCAGCGCGGTGGTCACCTTGCGTGGGCGTACTTCGGCCGGCTTCCAGCCCTTCTTGTCCTGCTCGACACGGCGCGCGGCCAGCTCTTCGTCGCTGACCAGCAGGTTGATCGAACGGTTGGGGATGTCGATCAGCACCTTGTCGCCGTCCTGCACCAGGCCGATGGCGCCGCCAGCGGCAGCTTCCGGCGAGGCGTGGCCGATGGACAGGCCCGAGGTGCCGCCCGAGAAGCGGCCGTCGGTGAGCAGGGCGCACGCCTTGCCCAGGCCCTTGGACTTCAGGTACGAGGTCGGGTAGAGCATCTCTTGCATGCCCGGGCCGCCTTTCGGGCCTTCGTAGCGAATGATGACGATGTCACCGGCCTTCACTTCGTCGGCGAGGATGCCGCGCACGGCGCTGTCCTGGCTTTCGAAGATCTTCGCGTTGCCCTCGAACACATGGATCGACTCGTCCACGCCAGCGGTCTTCACCACGCAGCCATCCAGCGCGATGTTGCCGTACAGCACAGCCAGGCCGCCCTCTTGCGAGTAGGCGTGCTCGAAGCTGCGGATGCAGCCGTTTTCACGGTCGTCGTCGAGGGTTTCCCAACGGGTCGACTGGCTGAATGCGGTTTGCGTCGGGATGCCGGCCGGGCCTGCCTTGAAGAAGGTGTGCACGGCTTCATCATCGGTCTGGGTGATGTCCCACTTGGCGATGGCTTCTTCCATGCTGGCGCTGTGCACGGTCGGCAGGTCGGTGTGCAGCAGGCCGCCACGGGCCAGCGAGCCGAGGATGCTGAAAATGCCACCGGCGCGGTGCACATCTTCCATGTGGTACTTCTGGATGTTCGGCGCCACCTTGCACAGCTGCGGCACCTTGCGCGACAGGCGGTCGATGTCACGCAGGTCGAACGCCACCTCGCCTTCCTGGGCCGCGGCCAGCAGGTGCAGGATGGTGTTGGTCGAGCCGCCCATGGCGATGTCCAGCATCATGGCGTTCTCGAACGCCTTGAAGTTGGCGATGCTGCGCGGCAGCACCGACTCGTCGTTTTCCTGGTAGTAGCGCTTGCACAGCTCGACGATGGTGCGGCCAGCGGTGAGGAACAGTTGCTCACGGTCGGAGTGGGTGGCCAGGGTCGAACCGTTGCCCGGCAGGGCCAGGCCCAGCGCTTCGGTCAGGCAGTTCATCGAGTTGGCGGTGAACATGCCGGAGCACGAACCGCAGGTCGGGCAGGCGCTGCGCTCGTACTCGGCGACTTTTTCGTCACTGGCGCTGGAGTCGGCGGCGATCACCATGGCGTCGACCAGGTCCAGGCCGTGGCTGGCCAGCTTGGTCTTGCCGGCTTCCATCGGGCCGCCGGAAACGAAGATCACCGGGATGTTCAGGCGCAGGGCGGCCATCAGCATGCCGGGGGTGATCTTGTCGCAGTTGGAGATGCACACGATGGCGTCGGCGCAGTGGGCGTTGACCATGTACTCGACGGCGTCGGCGATGATCTCGCGGCTGGGCAGCGAGTACAGCATGCCGTCGTGGCCCATGGCGATGCCGTCATCCACGGCGATGGTGTTGAATTCCTTGGCCACGCCACCGGCGCGTTCGATCTCGCGGGCGACCAGCTGGCCCAGGTCCTTCAGGTGCACGTGGCCCGGGACGAACTGGGTGAACGAGTTGGCGATGGCGATGATCGGCTTTTTGAAGTCTTCGTCCTTCATCCCGGTGGCGCGCCACAGGGCACGGGCGCCGGCCATGTTGCGGCCGTGGGTGGAGGTCTTGGAACGATAATCAGGCATTGGCTGCTCCGGGCGGCTTAATCAGGTCACTAGTAGGAGAGTGAGCTTCTCTTGTCCTGAAACGCCGTGGCCGGTTGCCAGCGGCAAGGATGGGGGCCGATGTCCGCGCGGGATCGCCGCAGGCTCGACCAGAGCTCATAAACCCGCCGGGGATGACTGGCGATGAATAGGCCGATTCTACACCGCCGCGCCGGTGAGGGAATGGCGTTGTGATAATTGGCCGCGCCAGCACGGCCTTGGCTTTCAACCCGAGGCATTGGGTAGACTTGCGCGCCCTCGACTGGCCAAAAGGATTTGCAATGCCAGCTTCAATGCGTTCCCTGTCGTATTACATCGCCATCGGCCTGATCCAGGGCCTGGCGCTTTACCTCGCCACCAGCGACTACTTCCTCCTGCCCGGCCTGCCCTATGGGCTGTGCGCGGCCGTGCTGGTGGCCGGTGCCGAGCTGCAACTGCTCGGGGCCACGGTGCGCCAGCGGGGCACCGTCTGGCTGGTGCTGGGCCTGGCCCTGTTGATCGGTGGCCAGGTGTACTGGCTGTACAGCGATGGCCTCAGCGCCTGGGTACTGCAGACCGGGGTGTTCTGCGCAGGGGTGCTGAGCTACATCGGTATTGCCTTCATCCTCGCCTGGCCAACCCGGGCGGGCGGCTGGCCGCGCTACCAGGACCTGTTCCGGCACGCCTGGAACAACGTGTTCATCGTGCTGCTGGCGCTGCTGCTGACCGGGCTGTTCCTGAGCCTGCTGGCGCTGAGCATGAAGTTGTTCACGATGCTCGGCATCGCCCGGGTGGAGGCGCTGCTGAGCAGCCACACAGTCATCTCGCTCTCGCTGCCGGTGGTGTTCTCGCTGGGGATGCGCATGGGCCGGCAGAACGAGAAAGTCATCGGCCTGCTGCGCGGCATCCTGCTGACCTTGTGCCGCTTCCTGCTGCCGCTCGGTGCGCTGATCACCGTGCTGTTCACCCTGGCGCTGCCGTTCACCGGTGTGCAGGCGATCTGGGCCACCGGCCAGTCCACTACCATCCTGCTGACCCTGGTGGGTATCAACCTGTTTTTGGTCAATGGCGTGTTCCAGGACGGCCAGGCGGGTAGCGCCTACCCGCGGCTTCTGCGGCGCCTGGTGGAGGCCTGCCTGCTGTGCATGCCGGTGCTGGCCGGCCTGGCCGCTTGGTCGAGCTGGCTGCGGGTGGAGCAGTATGGCCTGACCCCCTCGCGCATCTTCGCCCTGCTGCTGGTGGCGGTGATGCTGGTGCACGGGCTGGCGGCGGCCTGGGCGGTGCTGGGGCGCAGCGCCACCTGGCTGGGCAGCCTGCGTTACAGCAACCCCTGGGTCGCCGTGCTCAGCGCCGTGTTGCTGGTGCTGTACTTCTCGCCGGTGATCGACCCCCTGGGCCGCAGCACCGACAGCCAGGTCGAGCGCCTGCTCAGTGGCCGCACCCCACCCGCCGACTTCGATGCCCAGGCACTGTACGGCTCGCTGGGCACCCCGGGGATCGTGGCCTTTACGCAACTTGAGCAGCGCCTGAAGCGCGACGAATTGTTCGACCCGGCCACGCGCAAGCAGTTGCTGGCGGCCATGGCCATGGCCAAACCGGGCTGGCTCGAGGAGCGGGCACCGACATTCGAATGGCTGGGGCCGCAGCAACCGGGGGTCGAGACCATCACCGGGGCTTCCGACAACCTCTACTTGTGCGACGACGGCTGCTACCTGTGGGCGGTCGACCTGGGCGGCGATGGGCGCGATGAAGTGCTGGTGATTCCCCGGGGCACCTACAACGCGCGCTTGAACGTGTACACCCAGGACGGCGCGGGTTGGCGCAAGGTCGGCAGCCTGCACACCCGCGCGCAGAACTTCGACGAAATGCTCGAGCAGATCCGGCAGGGGACGGTGAAGGCGGTGACGCCGCGTTACAAGACCCTGAGTTTTGCTGGCCAGGAGCTGCGCCAGGAGTTCGAGCAGTGACTGGCAGCCCGGCACCCCACGGGTGGAGTCGATCGTTGGGGTATTGCCTGCTGGTCGGGTTGCTGCAGGGGCTGTTGTTCCAGGCTGCGTTTTCCACCGGCTGGGTCACGGAGAAAGGGCTGGGCCTCGCCCTGTATGCGGCCATCGTGGTGGTCGGGGGCAACCTGCTATTGCTCGGTGCGGCGGTGCTGCAACGCGGCACGCTCTGGCTGGTGGCGGGCCTTGTGCTGTTGGTCGGCGCTATCAGCCTGTGGACTCATGCCTACACAGAGGAAGAGGGGCTCTGGTACTACTGGCTCGCCTGTGTTCCCGCGCTGGCCTACATCGGGACGGTGTTCACCCTCGCCTGGCCGGCCGGCCACGGGCTGCGCTTGCGCTACCAGGACCTGGCCCGGCATGCCTGGGACACGCCCTTAATCGTGCTGGTGGCGCTGTTTACCATGCTGCTGTTCTGGGCCCTGCTCTATTACTGCAGCCTGCAGCTCGTGAGGCTGGGTGTTTCGTACACCACCGTCCAGATCTGCATGAGGCCGGTAGAAGATATCGGCTGTTTCCTGGCATTCGCATTCGGGCTGCACATGGCGCAACGCAACGTCAGGCTCATCGGCCTGCTGCGCGGCCTGGCGCTGAACCTGTGTCGTCTGCTGCTGCCCCTGGTTGCCTCGGCCGTGGTGCTGCTGACCTTGCTGCTGCCGTTCATCGGTGTGCAAGCGCTCTGGGCCAGCGCTCAGGCAACGCTCCTGTTGCTGGCGCTGGTGGGCGTCGAACTGTTGCTGGTGAACGGGGTGCTTGGGCATGAACGCCCGTGGGCGGCCGGTTGCGCCCCGCTCAGGCGCCTGGTCGAGGCCAGCCTGCTGTGCCTGCCGGTGCTGGTGGGGCTGGCGGCGTGGGCGTGCGGGTTGCGCATCGAGCAGTATGGCGTGACCCCTCTGCGGCTGCTGGCTTTGCTGCTGGTGGCGCTGATGCTGCTGCATGGGCTGGCAGCGGCCTGGGCGGTGTGGGGGGCCGGGAGCACCTGGCTGGGCCGCCTGCGTGCCAGCAACCCGGGGCTGGCCTTGTTTGCCGGGCTGGCACTGGTGCTGTTCTTTTCGCCCCTGAACGACCCATTTGCACTCAGCGCCCGCAGCCAGGTGGCGCGGGTGCTCGACGGGCGGCTGGCCATTGCCGACTTCGATGCCGGCGATTTGTACTGGCGGCTGGGCAAGCCGGGGCGCGAAGCATTCGATGTGCTACAGGTGCGGCTTGAGGGTGGGGAGTTGCAGGGGCTGCCGGGGCGCGAGCTGTTGCGTGCGAAGCTGGCCGAGGTCACGGCATACCGCGAGCGAGCCGAGAATCGGTAACTATCCAACACCTTCTGGGGGTGTCAGCCGCCTAGGGTGGCCGTAGTTTCCGTTGTCCCGGGAGGACACCCCATGCGACTGTTCCACCCCCTGATCGGCATGCTCGGGCTTTTCTACGCGCTTGCCAGCTTGGCCTTCCCTCACTCTGACGATGCCTATTCCCACGACGCCAAGGATGCGTTCACCGACAAGAGCGCCTGGATGAGCGCGATCCGCGACGACGTGCGGTTGAGCGAGTTGGCCCTTGCCGGCACCCATGATTCGGCCACCTTCGACATCAGTGTGTTTCCGATCGTCGATGACATCGTGCGCACCCAGACACTCAGTTTCGATGAGCAGCTCAAATACGGCATCCGCGTGCTCGACCTGCGCATTCGACGTACGGGCGACGCGTTCGCGCTGCACCATGGTTCGGTCTACCTGGACAAGATGTTCGGCAACGCACTGCAGTCGATTGAGCACTTTCTCAAGGCGAACCCCAGCGAAACCGTGCTGTTTCGCATCAAGGAGGAGCACACCGCCGCCAGCGATGCGACCCTGAGCCTTGAGCAGGTCTTCAACCGTTATATGGACCAGTTCTCGGGCGTTTTCCTCAAGTCGCCCGCCAGCGACGTCACACTCGGCCAGGCACGCGGGAAGTTCGTCGTGCTGTCCAACATCGCCGAACTCAATAGCCTGGGGCTGAGCTATGCAAGCTTCGATATCCAGGACGACTCGACCCTGAAAACCAACTGGGACCTGCACGAAAAGTACCTCAAGGTCCGGCGCCACCTGCACCGCGCCGCGGGGGGCGACCCAGGTACCTTCTATGTGAACTACCTGTCCGGCAGTGTCGGGTCATTTCCTTATTTCGTCGCCAGCGGGCATGTCAGCTCGGCAACGGATGCGGCCAGGCTGTCCACCGGGCTGCTGGCCCTGGGGGATGTCGACTGGTACCCGTTCTTTCCAAGGACAACCTGCCTGGTGCGGGTCTGCTCGATTTCCTTCGAAGGCACCAACACCCTCGCCCGCGACGATATCAAGGACCTGAACGGCCCTGCACCGCTAAGGCGGACCGTAGGCATCATCATGGCGGACTTTCCTGGTGAGTCGTTGATCGCCAACATCATCGCCAACAACCATCACCCCACCCATGATCTTGGGCGCTGACCGGGCGCCAGGCACAGCCGCCAAGGTACAAGACCCTGAAACTTGAAGGCGTGGAGCTGGACTTCAATCCGCGCTGATGGGGCTCGGTGCAGAGGGGTAGCGATTGTCTTGTGCTGCCTGTGCCGGCCTCATCGCCGGCAAGCCGGCTCCTACAGGTACGGCACTGGTCTGAAGCTTATGCAGTCCCTGTGGGAGCAACTGTCTTGCTCAATTTCTAAAAGCTGGCGCTATCCCTGTGGGAGCGGGCTTGCCCGCGAACACGGGCGAAGCCCGTGCCAAGCCCCATAGGTGCCGGGGCGCGCTTGCGCCTGTAGTTCCCTGCGCGACAGCGCGGCCCGAAAGGGCTGCCGATCAGCTGTTGGGCAGCAGGCGGCAGGTGATGCTCTTGATGTAGCGGGTTTCGCTGATGGCCGGGTGCACCGGGTGGTCCGGGCCCTGGCCGCCGCGCTCGAGCAGTTGCAGGTTGCGGTCCAGGTGGCGGGCGCTGGTCAGCAGGATGTTGTGCAGGTCGTCCTCGGGCAGGTGCATCGAGCACGAGGCGCTGACCAGGATGCCGTCCTTGCTCAGCATGCGCATGGCCTGTTCGTTGAGGCGGCGGTAGGCGGCCTCGCCGTTTTTCAGGTCCTTCTTGCGCTTGATGAAGGCGGGCGGGTCGGCAACGATCACGTCAAAGCGCTCTTCGGCGGCTTTCAGCTCGCGCAGGGCCTCGAACACGTCACCTTCGATGCAGGTCAGCTTGTCGCCGATGCCGTTCAGCTGGGCGTTGCGCTCGACGCCGTCCAGGGCAAAGCCCGAGGCATCCACGCAGAACACTTCGCTGGCGCCGAACGCGCCGGCCTGCACGCCCCAGCCACCGATGTAGCTGAACAGGTCCAGTACCCGCTTGCCCTTCACGTAGGGGGCCAGGCGCGCACGGTTCATGCGGTGGTCGTAGAACCAGCCGGTCTTCTGCCCTTCACGTACCGGGGCTTCGAACTTCACGCCGTTTTCTTCCAGGGCGACCCAGTCCGGCACTTCGCCGTAGACGGTTTCGACATAGCGCTCCAGGCCTTCGGCGTCACGCGCGGCGGAGTCGTTCTTGAACAGGATGCCGCTGGGCTTGAGCACCTGCACCAGGGCGGCGATCACGTCGTCCTTGTGCGCTTCCATGGTGGCCGAGGCCAGCTGCACCACCAGAATGTCGAAGAAGCGGTCCACCACCAGGCCCGGCAGCAGGTCGGAATCGCCGTACACCAGGCGGTAGCACGGTTTGTCGAACAGGCGCTCGCGCAGCGACAGGGCCACGTTCAGGCGGTGCACCAGCAGCGACTTGTCCAGCGGCAACTTGATGTCGCGCGACAGCAGGCGGGCGCAGATCAGGTTGTTCGGGCTCAGGGCCACAACGCCCAGGGGCTTGCCGTTGGCCGCTTCGAGGATGGCCTGCTGGCCGGCCTTCAGGCCCTGCAGCGGGGTCGCGGCAACGTCGACTTCATTGCTGTAGACCCACAGGTGGCCGGCGCGCAGGCGGCGGTCGGCGTTGGCTTTGAGGCGAAGGCTGGGCAGGGACATGACGTCGCTCCGGGAAAAAAGAGCGGGAGTATAGCCTGTTGGGGCCGAGGCTTGCTCGGGCCGGTCGTCATCTTCACGGGCCATACAGGTGGCTGCGTTCCCCTGTAGGAGCCGGCTTGCCGGCGATAGGGCCGCCAAACCTAAAGAAAATCCTGGAACCAACGATCCACTGATTGGTGCCCTGGCGGACTGCAGGGTTTAGAATCCCCCGTCCCCATGGAGTAAGTGCTCATGTCCCAGGAACTCACCGCCGAACAGATCCAGCAGGCCCTGCAAGGCATCACCATCCCGCCGCAGCCGCAGATCATGGTCGATCTGCAGTTCGAGCAGTACATGCCCGACCCGGACCTGGAGACCATCGCCAAGCTGATCTCGCAAGACCCGGGCCTTGCCGGTGCCCTGCTCAAGCTGGTCAACTCGTCGCAGTTCGGCCTTTCCAACAAGATCGGCTCGATCCAGCGCGCGGTGAACCTGCTGGGTAGCCGCTCGATCATCAACCTGATCAACGCCCAGTCGATCCGCGGCGAGATGAGCGACGAGACCATCGTCACCCTCAACCGCTTCTGGGACACCGCCCAGGACGTGGCCATGACCTGCCTGACCCTGGCCAAGCGCACCGGCATCCAGGCCGTGGACGAGGCCTACACCCTGGGCCTGTTCCACGACTGCGGCGTGCCGTTGATGCACAAGCGCTTCCCCAACTACATGGAAGTGCTGGAAGAGTCCTACGCCAAGGCCAGTGACGAAATCCGCGTGGTCGACACCGAAAACCGCGCGTTCAATACCAACCACTCGGTGGTCGGCTATTTCACCGCCAAGTCCTGGCGCCTGCCGGAGCACATCAGTGCGGCCATCGCCAACCACCACAACGCCCTGGCGGTGTTCCGCGACGAGTCCTCGCGCAACACCCAGACCCAGCTGAAAAACCTGCTGGCGGTGCTGAAGATGGCCGAGCATATCTGCGCCTCGTACCGGGTGCTGGGCAATCAGAGCGTGGACCACGAGTGGAATGTGGTCGGCCCGCTGGTGCTCGACTACATCGGCTTGACCGAGTACGACTTCGAGCAGCTCAAGCAGAACATCCGCGAACTGGGCGGGCACTGACCGATGCCGGAATTACCCGAGGTCGAAACCACCCGCCGGGGCATCGCCCCGCACCTGGAAGGCCAGCGCGTCAGCCGCGTGGTGGTGCGCGACCGGCGCCTGCGCTGGCCGATCCCCGAGGACCTCGACGTGCGTTTGTCGGGGCAGCGCATCGTCAGTGTCGAGCGCCGCGCCAAGTACCTGCTGATCAATGCCGAGGTGGGCACCTTGATCAGCCACCTGGGCATGTCGGGCAATTTGCGCCTGGTCGAGCTGGGCTTGCCGGCGGGCAAGCACGAGCATGTGGACATTGAGCTGGAGTCGGGGCTGATGCTGCGCTACACCGACCCGCGGCGCTTCGGCGCCATGCTCTGGAGCCTCGACCCGCTCAACCACGAACTGCTGCTGCGCCTGGGGCCGGAGCCTTTGACCGACCTGTTCGACGGCGAGCGTTTGTTCCAGCTGTCACGCGGGCGGGCGATGGCGGTCAAGCCGTTCATCATGGACAACGCCGTGGTGGTGGGGGTGGGCAACATCTACGCCACCGAGGCGCTGTTCGCCGCCGGCATCGACCCGCGGCGCCCGGCGGGTGGCATTTCCCGGGCGCGGTACCTGAAACTTGCGATCGAGATCAAGCGGGTGCTGGCTGCAGCCATCGAACAGGGCGGCACCACGTTGCGTGATTTCATTGGTGGTGACGGGCAGCCGGGGTATTTCCAGCAGACGCTGTTCGCGTACGGGCGTGGCGGCCAGCCGTGCAAGGTGTGCGGCACCGAGCTGCGCACGGTGACCCTGGGCCAGCGCGCCAGTGCGTTCTGCCCGCGCTGTCAACGTTGAACCGCATTTAACAGGTACGGCGCTGGGGCCGGGTTTTGCACAATCCTGTAGGAGCGGGTTCACCCGCGAACACCGGCAGAGCCGGTGCCAGCCACCGCGTCGTCTGCTTCGCGGGTAAACCCGCTCCCACAGGTACGGCGCTGGACCAGGTTTTGCACAATCCTGTGGGAGCGGGCTTGCCGGAGTGCCGGACCACCGCGAACACCGGCAAAGCCGGTGCCAGCCACCGCGTCGTCTGCTTCGCGGGTAAACCCGCTCCCACAGGTACGGCGCTGGAGCCAGGTTTTGCAGAGTCCTGTAGGAGCGGGTTCACCCGCGAACACCGGCATAGCCGGTGCCAGCCACCGCGTCGTCTGCTTCGCGGGCAAGCCCGCTCCCACAGGTACGGCGCTGGGGCCGGGTTTTGCACAATCCTGTAGGAGCGGGTTCACCCGCGAACACCGGCAAAGCCGGTGCCAGCCACCGCGTCGTCTGCTTCGCGGGCAAGCCCGCTCCCACAGGTACGGCGCTGGATCCGGGTTTTGCACAATCCTGTAGGAGCGGGCTTGCCCGCGAACACCGGCATGGCCGGTGCCAGCCACCGCGTCGTCTGCTTCGCGGGCAAGCCCGCTCCCACAGGTACGGCGCTGAGGCCAGGTTTTGCACAATCCTGTGGGAGCGGGCTTGCCCGCGAACCCCGGCATAGCCGGTGCCAGCCACCGCGTCGTCTGCTTCGCGGGCAAGCCCGCTCCTACAGGTACGGCGCTGGAGCCGGGGTTTGCACAATCCTGTGGGAGCGGGCTTGCCCGCGAACACCGGCATAGCCGGTGCCATCCACCGCGCCTTACTTCTTGAACACCTTGTCCACCCGCTCGCTGATCTCGGTCTTGTCCCCTTGCCCGGAGATCTTGGCCTCCGGGCCGCCGCCGAGGTTCAAATCGAGCTGCCCGCCGGTGTTGATGATGCCGTTCTCGCCGGCATGGATATTGAAATTCTTGCAGCTGATGTTGATGTTGCCGTCGGCCAGCAGCTCGATCACGCTTTCGCCGCACACCAGGCGGATCTTGTCGCCGGCGTCCATCACGTAGTTGGCGCCGACGCTGTCGCGCTTGTTGCCGCCCACCTGCACGGTGTCGTGCTGGCGCACCGAGCGGATGCGGTCCTGGCCGATGGTGGCGACCTCCACCAGGCCTACGGTCTTGATCCGGCTGATGCCCACCGACAGCGTCTGGTTCTGCTCCACCACGCTGTCCATGTTGCGTTCGGCGTGCACGTACAGCTGCTCGGCGCCCTTCTTGTCCTCCATGCGGATTTCATTGAAGTTGGCCGGCGTACCGCCCTTGCTCGAACGGCTCTTCATGCCGCTTTGCGTGGCGCTGCCAGGCAAGTCGTAGGGCACTGCCTGCTCGGCGTTGTACACCCGCCCGGTGATGATCGGCCGGTCGGGGTCGCCTTCGAGGAAGCTGACAATCACCTCCTGACCGATGCGCGGCACCTGGATCGAACCCCAGTTCTTGCCCGCGGTGGCCTGGGACACGCGAATCCAGCACGAGCTGTTCTCGTTGGACTGGTCATGCCGGTCCCAGTGGAAGTGCACCTTCACCCGGCCGTACTGGTCGGTCCAGATCTCCTCGCCGGCCGGGCCCACCACCACAGCGGTCTGCGGCCCCTTGACGATCGGGCGCAGGGTGCTGCTGACCGGGCGGTAGCTCTGCTGCGCGTCAAGGCAGCTGAGGTTGCTCTCGAACTGCGCCGCGCCACTGCCGCCGCCGCTCTCCAGGCGCTCCTGGTGCACGTAGTAGCGGGCGGCGACGATCAGGTACTCGCGGTTCTGGTCCTGGCGGGTAAAGCCTTCGAGGCTGAACAGGTGGCCGCTGCCCAGGCCCCGGGCGTTGCCGCGCAGCTCGATACGCTCGTGCAGGCTTTGCAGCGACTCAAGCCGGGTGCGCGCGTAGTGCTCGCCGTCCTGGGTCTGCTCGTAGGCGCCGGGGTAGTCGTACAGCGGGTAGTCGCCGGCCTGGTGCGGGCGCGGCATGGCCGAGCGCACGTCGATGCGCGCGCTGGGGCGCTGGAAGTCGTAGTCGTTGAGCTCCATCGACCCCGGCTGCACCTCCTGGGCCAGGTGCCAGTCGTTGATATGGTCGCGCTCGCGGTGCTGCCCGTCGGGCGGGTAGTAGGGCACGCTCTCGTAGCCCGGGGCCTTCTGGTGCGCGCCATAGGCGTCGGCCAGCACCAGCACGTGGCGCTCCTGCTCGTGGCGGAAGAAGTAATAAATGCCTTCTTCCTCCATCAGCCGGCTGACGAAGTCGAAGCTGGTCTCGCGGTACTGCACGCAGTACTCGCGTTCGCGGTAGTTGCGGCTCAGGGCGTCTTCGAAGTCCGAGAAGCCCAGGTCGCGGAACACCTGCTTGATGATTTGCGGCACGCTCTGGTGCTGGAAGATCCGGCAGTCGCTGGTGCGGCTGAGCAGCCACAGCCACGGGCGCAGGGTCACCCGGTAGGCGGCGAACTGGCCCTGGTCCACCGACTGGCTGCAACGGGCAACGATGCCGTGAAAGTGCCGCGAACTGCCCACACCTAGCTGCACGCTCAGGCTCATGGGCTTGCCCAGCAGCTGGTTGAGGTCGATGGCCGGGTCGTCGCTGGTCAGCTGCAGCTCGTAGTCGAACAGGCGGCCGAGCTCTTCGCTGCCGCCCATCTCGGCCAAAATCAGCTTGTCCGGCCCCAGCGGGCTGTTGATCTGCGCCAGGCGCGTGAACTGCTTGAACAGCATCGTTGGCCCCGTCAGTCGGCAGTGCCGAAGTCATAGTGCAGGTCGTTGTCGCGCCCGCTGATGCGCACGCTGGCCAGCGGCTTGCCTTCGAGCATGCGGGTCAGGAACTCGCGGCTCATGTCTGGCAGCAGGCCGTTGGTGAGGATGGCGTCGATCATGCGGCCACCGCTTTCGGTCTCGCTGCAACGCGAGACGATCACATCCACCACGCCGTCGTCGTAGGCGAAGCCGACCTTGTGGGTACCCTCCACGCGCTTGCGGATGCGCTCCAGCTGCAGGCGGGTGATGGCCTTGAGCATGGCGTCGCTGAGCGGGTAGTAGGGGATGGTCACCAGGCGCCCGAGCAGCGCCGGCGGGAAAATCTCCAGCAGCGGCTGGCGCAGCGAGGTGGCTACGGCTTCCGGGTCGGGCAGGGACTGAGGGTCGCTGCAGGTGCGGGCGATCAGTTCGGTGCCGGCGTTGGTGGTCAGCAGGATCAGGGTGTTACGAAAATCGATCTGGCGGCCTTCGCCGTCTTCCATCACGCCCTTGTCGAACACCTGGAAGAAGATCTCGTGCACATCGGGGTGGGCCTTTTCCACCTCGTCCAGCAGCACCACGCTGTACGGCCGGCGGCGCACCGCTTCGGTCAGCACGCCGCCTTCGCCGTAGCCCACGTAGCCGGGCGGGGCGCCCTTGAGGGTGGACACGGTGTGGGCTTCCTGGAACTCGCTCATGTTGATGGTGATCAGGTTCTGCTCACCGCCATACATGGCCTCGGCCAGGGCCAGCGCGGTTTCGGTCTTGCCCACCCCGGAGGTGCCGGCGAGCATGAACACGCCGATTGGCTTGTTGGGGTTGTCCAGGCCTGCGCGGGAGGTCTGGATGCGCTTGGCGATCATCTTCAGCGCGTGGTCCTGGCCGATGATGCGCTTGGCCAGGTGGCTGTCGAGGTTGAGCACGGTCTCGATCTCGTTGCGCGCCATGCGCCCCACCGGAATGCCGGTCCAGTCGGCCACCACCGAGGCCACGGCCTGGTAGTCGACGGTTGGCAGAATCAGCGGGCTCTCGCCCTGCAGGGCGCTCAGGCGCTGTTGCAGGTCGATGAGCTTTTCGCGCAGCTCGTGGCTGCCTTGTACCTCGACTTCACGGTCCACCACGCCGACCTGCTCGCGCAGTTTTGCGCGGGTGGCCAGCAGCTCATCCACCAGGGCTTTCTCTTCGGCCCAGCGGCTTTCCAACTGGGCCAGGCGCTCGCGTTCCTCGCCCAGCAGGGTTTCGGCCTGGGCCTGGCGCTGCGTGGTGTTCACACCAATGGCCGCTTCCCGGGCGATGATTTGCAGCTCCACCTCCAGCGCCTCGATGCGCCGGCGGCTGTCGTCCACCTCGGCCGGCACCGCGTGCAGGCTGATGGCAACCCGGGCGCAGGCGGTGTCCAGCAGGCTCACCGACTTGTCCGGCAGCTGGCGCGCCGGAATGTAGCGGTGCGACAGCTTCACCGCCGCTTCCAGGGCTTCGTCGAGGATCTGCACCTGGTGGTGCTTTTCCATGGTCGAGGCCACGCCGCGCATCATCAACAGGGCCTTGGCCTCGCTCGGCTCGTCCACCTGCACCACCTGGAAGCGGCGGGTCAGGGCCGGGTCTTTCTCGATGTGCTTCTTGTACTCGGCCCAGGTAGTGGCTGCCACGGTGCGCAGGCTGCCGCGGGCCAGGGCCGGCTTGAGCAGGTTGGCCGCGTCACCGGTGCCGGCCGCGCCACCGGCGCCGACCAGGGTGTGGGCTTCGTCGATGAACAGGATGATCGGCTTGGGCGAGGCCTGTACGTCCTCGATCACCTGGCGCAGGCGCTGTTCGAACTCGCCCTTCATGCTGGCGCCGGCCTGCAGCAGGCCGACGTCCAGGCTGCGCAGCTCGACATCCTTGAGCGCCGGCGGCACGTCACCGGCGACGATGCGCAGGGCAAAGCCCTCGACCACCGCGGTTTTGCCCACGCCGGCCTCGCCGGTGAGGATCGGGTTGTTCTGCCGGCGGCGCATGAGGATATCCACCAGCTGGCGGATCTCTTCGTCACGGCCGACGATGGGGTCGAGCTTGCCGCTGCGGGCCTGCTCGGTGAGGTCGACGGTGAAGCGCTTGAGCGCCTCCTGCTTGCCCATGGCCGCTGGCGCTACGGCGCCGCTGGCCTCGCCGGGCACGCCAGCGCTGAAGCCGTCGCTGGCGGCCAGGTTGTTCTCGGGCGAGTCGCCCACGTACTCGTCGAAGCGCTCGGTCAGGGTTTCGGCCTTGAGCTTGGCGAACTCGCTGGAAAGCCCCAGCAGTGCATTGCGCAGGCTCGGGGTCTTGAGGATACCCACCAGCAGGTAGCCGGTGCGCACCTGGCTTTCGCCGAACAACAGGCTGCCGTACACCCAGCCGCGCTCCACCGACTCTTCCACCTGCGAAGACAGGTCGGTGATCGAGGTAGAGCCGCGCGGCAGGCGGTCCAGGGCGTCGGTCAGGTCACGGGCCAGGCGCGCCGGCTCCACGTTGAACTGGCGGATGATGCGGTGCAGGTCGCTGTCTTGCAGCTGCAGCAACTGGTGCAGCCAGTGCGCCAGCTCCACATAGGGGTTGCCGCGCAGCTTGCAGAACACGGTGGCGGCCTCGATGGCCTTGTAAGCGACGCTGTTGAGCTTGCCGAACAGCGCGGCGCGGCTGATTTCACCCATGGTCCTGGCTCCTTGTGTGGGGGGCGGCGACCGGCTGCTCGGCGTAGTACCGGGCAAGCTTCAGGTCGTTTGCATCGTGCGACGGGCGGCCGACCCAGGTATCGAACCCCAGGCGTTGGCCGGCATTGAGTTGCAGCGCCGGCACTTCGGCCTGCGCGAGGATCAGGTTGAGGTCCCAGTCCAGCTCCTGGCCCAGGTACTCGGCGACCCAGGCCGCCAGCTCGACGAACGCCTGGCCGCCGGGCAGCAGGGCGTGGTACTGGTCGAGGCTGAGCGGGCCCAGGCACAGGCGGAACTTGTGCTGGCGGTCCCATACATAGCGGCCCAGGCACAGGTCGACACCAACCCGGTTGGCGCGCACCCCCAGCTGGCTGCGCTCGGGCAGCTCCAGCCACTGGCCGACGTACTCTTCGAGCTTTACCGGCACGCCGAAGTAACCGGCCAGGATGCTGCACAGGCCGTCCGGGTAGCGGGTTTGCGCGGCCAGGTGGCCGGACCAGTGCAGCTTGGCGGTGTCGGCCAGCGGCCCCTGCTGTTGCAGCTCCGGCTGGCCACGGCCGCTCAGCGCGGCCAGGCGCGCGGCCCAGTAGTCATCGCCCGGGCGGTCGTGGCTGACGGTGGGCCGGGCCTCGGCCCAGGCGCGGTAGAACAGGCTCAGCAGGCGGTGGTGGAACACATCGAGGAAGCGCTTGCTGGTGGGGTCGGCGTGGTTGCGCTGGCGCTCGCGCATGTACTCGGTCAGGTGCAGCGGCAGCGGGCCGTTGGGCCCGCCCAGGCCGAAGAAGAACTGCTCCAGGCGCGCCGGGCCTTCATCGCTTGCCGACACCGAGGCCAGGGTGGCCGGGGCAAAGCCGCAGTCCAGGCGCTGGCCCAGGCGCACCGGCTCGTCGCTCAGCCGCAGCGAGTGGCCGAAGCGCGGCAGCTCGGGGTTTTCTGCCTCGAGGCGGCGCAGCGCCTGGAAGAAATCGTACTCCCAGGGCTCGGCCTGCATGGCCTGTAAGGTACTCACAGGGTCGGCCTGCGCCCGGGCTTGGCGGTAAAGCGCATGATCTCGCCCCGTTCACTGGTGCGCAGCACGGTTTCGGTGAAGCTGTTGATCGACACGTAGCGGGTCAAAAAGCGCTCGAACACCGCCCCCAGCAGAAACACCCCGGTGCCGCGGAAGGCGTTCTCGTCGAAGGTCAGGGTGATCTCAAGGCCACGGCCAAAGACGATCGGCCCGGGCATCGGCAAGCGCCGGGTGCAGGGCTTGCTGCTGACTTCGCGCAGGCCGTCGATCTGCAGCTGCAGGGCACTGTCATGCGGGTCGCCGTACAGGCGCAGCAACTCGCGCAGGGCCGCTGCGCCCTGGCCTTGTTCGGCCAGCGACAGGTAGTTCAGCGACAGCTGGCTGATCAGGCGCCAGGCGCGGTTGTCGTGGGCGTGGCTGGCCTTCGGCCGGCTGGGGCCGGCCAGGCAGCGCACGGCGGCAACCGGGGCGCTGTCGGCCAGGCTGAAGTCGCTGCGCCCGTCGCCCACGTTCATGAACAGTGGCAGGTCGCGGTTGCTGCACAGGGCGCTGATGCCCAGCTGGCGCAGGTCGTGGCGGTACGGTGCCTGCTGGCCATCGACCAGGCTGACGAAGGTTTCGCTGCCCATGTAGCTGGAGCGCGTGCCGTTGCGCCGCTGCTCGCTGGACAGCACCCGCGGCTCGCGGCGCACGATGTAGTAGGCCTGGTCGCGGCCATAGCGCGACGGGTCGCGCACGGCGTAGAAGGGCAGAAACGGCTGGTCCGGCCCGGTGCCGTGGCCGGTCACCTGTTGCAGCGAGTGGATCTCGAAATCGGTGGGCCGGGTGCGGTCGGCGATCACATGGTGTTCGTTGACCCGGTCGGTGAGGTGAATGCGGTCGACCCGGCGCGGGAACAGGTTGATCGCCGGGGTGCAGAACGGCACCAGCTGGCTGGCGCCGACGCTGCTCTCCAGCGCCTGGTCGAAGCGCTCGAACAGCACCAGAATTTCCAGCTCCTGGCCGTCGCAGCGCTTGACCGCACGCTCCAGCCCGGCGAAGTCGACGAACAGAAAACGCTGCGGCAGGGCGAAGTATTCCTGCATCAAGCGGTAGCCCTGGAACGCCTGCGGCACCACCGGCAGCGCCGCTTCGGCGTCATCGAAGCCGCAGGTCAGCAGGGCTTGCTCAACCGGAATGCGCTCAACCCAGTCGGCGCCCGGCTGGCGCACGAACACCGCGCAGGCAGCGCCCAGCAGTTGCTCGTACAGGCGGAACGGGGTTTCGTCGGCACCGTTCAGGTACAGCGGCAGGTGCGTCAGCGGCAGGCTGCTGAACGGGATTTCGGCGCCGCTGCGCAGGGTCAGGCGCAGGCCGGCGCGGGCCTTGGGTTCGCTGGCGGCCAGGCGGCCAAGCACCGCGCCGGGGTTGCCGAAGTATTCGGCGCGAGCCACCTGCAACGGCCACAGGGTTACATCCTGGGTGCTGCGAAACTCGCATGGGGTTTGCGAATTGCGGCCCAGGTTGGCGCGCAGCACGCTGCCGCGCGGCAGCTGGAAACCTGCCGCCAACGAGCCTTCGTCGGGGTCGGTCTGCAGCTGCACCACGGTCATCGACGGGGTCGGCGCCAGGTAGTGCGGGTAGGCGATTTCCAGCAGGTTGTGGGTGAAGGTCGGGTACTCGGCGTCGAGCTTGAGCTGCACCCGCGCGGTCAGGTAGGCAAAGCCTTCGAGCAGGCGCTCCACGTACGGGTCGGCGCACTCGATGCCCGACAGCGTCAGGCGCCCGGCGATCTTCGGGTATTCCTTGGCAAACTCCGCAGCACCCTCGCGGATGTGCTGCAGTTCCTGGTTGTACAGCTCGAGCAGGCGCGGGTTCATGCACGCCTCCGGCGCTCGGCGGGGGCCACACGCACATGGCCGGACTCAAGGTCGACGTCGGTCTGCAGCAGCAGCGGCAACGCCGCCGGCTGCGCCCACAGGTCGCCTTCGATCTCGAAGCTCAGGGCGTTGGCGTTCATCTCGCCAGGCGCTGCCTGGGCGCGCACCTTGAGGGTGTGGGCGAGAATGCGCGGTTCGTAGGTGGCGATGGCCTGGTGGATGATGCGCTCCAGGGCCGTGAGGTCGATGTTCGAGGCACTGTTGCCGGCCAATGCGGGCAGGCCGTAGTTGACCACTGAAGCACCGGCGTGGGTGTTCAGGGTGGCGGCGCTGTCCAGCAATGATGTGGTGTTCAGCAGCCAGGCCAGGTCGCGCAGCACCGAGGCCTTGAGTTGCTGCAGGCTGAGCACGCGCTTGTCGGGGGCTTCCTGCGGGTTGCCCGGGTCGTCGTCGGTGAGGCGATCGAGCAGCGAGGGCTGCAGGCGGTCGCGGGTGGCGATTTCGGCTACCACTGGAACATCCCTGTGAACATTTTCTGGTCTTCGAAGCCGGTGTCGCACGAGGCGCTGGGCGCGGGCGTGGAGGCCTCCAGGCCGGCCTGGGTCAGGCGCACGGCGCGCGAGGTCTTCAGGCATTCGCCTTTGAGCGTCGGGTGTGGCTGCACGTGGGTCACCAGCACGATCGGCGTGCCATTGAACTGCTCGACCCGGGCCTTGCCGGCGCGGTCCGGGCTCAGGCCGCAGGGCCATTGCATGTCCAGCGCCAGACGCTGTTCGCCACGATCGAGCACGCACTGGCCGGCATTCTCGCTCAGCTTCACGGTCTGCCCGCCGAGGTTGGCCTCGCTCAGCAATTCGGCGTTGGCGCAGGCGCTAAGGGCCAGCAGCAGGGTGCCCGTGAGGGCCACGCGGGTCATGTGAGCTCCCAGAACCAGACTTGCTTCGACTGGTAGTTTTGGTCGGAGAAACCTTTGGTCAGGCCGCGGTTCCACAGGTCTATATGGTCGCCCGTGCGGTTTTCCTGGCTCTGCCCGGCGCGGGCGAAGCAGTCTCTGTAGAAAATGATCCCGGTCTTGGCCTTGAGCGCGTCGCGGGCCTGGGCGGTACCAGCAATCTTCAGCGGGTAGAACAATCGTGTCTCCAGCCAGTTGGCCAGGGATTCGGCGCCACGGGCATGGCCGTGGGCGCACTTGGGTTCGGTATAAGTCGATTTGTTGACCTTGAGGCTCATCTCGCCGTTGAGCGCGATGCTCATGCGGATGGCACACTGGTTGTCCCACGGGCCGTCGCAGGGCGAGGACACGCTCGGGTAGGCATTCCACAGGTTGATGAAAGAAGGCTTGGCCATGATGTTCACCGTGAGCGGGTGACGCGTGGGGAGCCCGCGCCGTGCCCAGGCGCGACGCGGGCGCGGTCGATCAGATCTTGACGTTGGAGCGGATGTTCCAGCCGTACTTGACCGGGCCGCCTTCCTTGCTGCCGTCGGCTTTCTGCGGCTGGTAGTCGACGGTGACCTTGGCGAAGTTCAGGGTCACGTTCTCGGTCAGGCGGTCGTCGCTGCCCGAACCGCCGGTGCTCAGCGAACTGATCAGCACCTCTTCGAGGTTGAGGATCAGGTACTCCACCTGGCTTTCACCGCCGGCCTTGCGCACGGTCAGCTTGACCTTGTCGATGTGCTTGCCGCTGGAGCAGTGGGCCATCAGGTTGGGGCTGGACTTGTCGATGTACTTGGTGATCGACAGGTCCTGGATGTTGACCTTGCCCGAGCCGCCGCCGCTGCCCATGTGCATGTTGCCGGACTGGGACATGCCCCAGCTCCAGTTCAGCACGTCGATTTCGTCCTTGTGGGCCTTGTCCTGGGACTCGCCCTTGATGTCGCCGATCTTGATGAAAATATCTACAGCCATGATGTCCTCGGAGTTTCTCGTCGATTAACGGTGGTATGGCCGATCGCGGGGCAAGCCCGCTCCCACAAGGGGCGCGGGCATGCTCCATGAAGGTCAGGCCCCTTTGGCCGAAGGCAGCTTCGACACCAGGCGCAGCGACACGGTCAGCCCTTCGAGCTGGTAGTGCGGGCGCAGGTAGAAGCGCGAGTTGTAGTAACCCGGGTTGCCCTCGACGTCCTCGACCACCACTTCGGCAGCCGCCAGCGGGTGCTGGGCCTTGGTGGTCTCGGTGGAGTGCGCCGGGTCGCCGTCGACGTAGTTGAGGATCCAGTCCTGCAGCCAGCGCTGCATCTCGTCCTTTTCCTTGAACGAGCCGATCTTGTCGCGAACGATGCACTTCAGGTAATGGGCGAAGCGGCAGGTGGCGAACAGGTACGGCAGGCGCGCAGCCAGGTTGGCGTTGGCGGTGGCGTCCGGGTCGTCGTATTCGGCCGGCTTCTGCAACGACTGGGCACCGATGAAGGCGGCAAAGTCGGTGTTCTTCTTGTGCAGCAGGGGCATGAAGCCGTTCTTCGCCAGCTCCGCCTCGCGGCGGTCGGAAATGGCGATTTCGGTCGGGCACTTCATGTCCACGCCGCCGTCGTCGGTGGGGAAGGTGTGGGCCGGCAGGCCCTGCACTTCGCCGCCCGACTCCACGCCGCGGATGCGCGAGCACCAGCCGTAGTACTTGAACGAACGGTTGATGTTCACCGCCATGGCGTAGGCGGCGTTGGCCCAGGTGTACTTGCTGCTGTCGGCGCCGTCGGTGTCTTCTTCGAAGGCGAAGGCTTCCACCGGGTCGGTCTTGGCGCCATACGGCAGGCGGGCCAAAAAGCGCGGCATGGTCAGGCCGATGTAGCGCGAGTCTTCCGATTCACGCAGCGAGCGCCAGCCGGCGTATTCCGGGGTGGTGAAGATCTTGGTCAGGTCGCGCGGGTTGGACAGCTCCTGCCACGAACCCATGCCCATCACCGTCGGCGAAGCGGCGCTGATGAACGGCGCGTGCATCGAGGCGCACACCTTCGACATCTCGCCCAGCAGCTCCACGTCGGGCGGCGACTGGTCGAAGTAGTAGTCGCCCACCAGGCAGCCGTAAGGCTCGCCGCCGAACTGGCCGTACTCCTCTTCGTAGAGCTTCTTGAACACCGGGCTCTGGTCCCAGGCGGTGCCCTTGAACTTCTTCAGGGTGCGGTGCAGGTCGTTCTTCGAGATGTTGAGCACGCGGATTTTCAGCTGCTCGTCGCTCTCGGTGTTGTTGACCAGGTAGTGCAGGCCACGCCAGGCGCTTTCCAGCTGCTGGAAGTCGTCGTGGTGGATGATCTGGTTCACCTGCGCGGTGAGCTTCTGGTCGATGGCGGCGATGATCTGCTCGATCGAGCCGATGGCATCGTTGGACACCAGGTTGGTCTGCGCCAGGGCCTGCTCGGCGAGGGTGCGCACGGCGCTCTCGACGGCTTCCTTGGCGCGTTCGGTCTTGGGCTTGAACTCCTGCAGCAGCAGGTTTGCGAACTCGCTTGGGTCCTGGGTGGCCGTTGGCTGGGCCTGGGTGTCGCGCAATGGGTCGTTCATGGGCTGGCTCCTCAGGCGCTCGGCTCGGAATCGGCAGGTTTCGGGGCGCTGGCCAGGGCCTGCAGCAGGGCCGGGTCCTTGATGGCCTTGAGGATGATGTCCTCGGCGCCGGTCTTGCCGTCCATGTAGGTCAGCAGGTTGGCCAGCTGGGTGCGGGCCTCGAGCAGCTGGTTCAGGGCATCGACCTTGCGCGCCACGGCGGCCGGGCTGAAGTCGTCCATGCTCTCGAAGGTGATGTCCAGGCTCAGGTTGCCTTCACCGGTCAGCTCGTTGGGCACGTTGAACGCCACCCGTGGCTGCATGGCTTTGAGGCGCGAGTCGAAGTTGTCGACGTCGATTTCCAGGAACTTGCGGTCGGCCACCGCCGGCAGCGGCTCGGCTGGCTTGCCGGCGAGGTCCGACAGCACGCCCATGACGAACGGCAGCTGGACCTTCTTCTCGGCGCCGTACAGTTCGACGTCGTACTCGATCTGCACGCGCGGCGCGCGGTTGCGCGCGATGAATTTCTGGGAGCTGTCTTTCGCCACGTTGTTCCTCCTGGGCGCCGCTGCGGCGGCTCTGTTCGTTGCGGGCGTTCGGTTTTATGCGGCCTTGGGCGTTCAGTAGTCGCCGTCGGGGCCGCGCAGGTTCTCGAATTGCGACATGCCATCGGGGATCAGGTCGCGCACGATGGTCGCGAAATCGGCGTTGACCAGGTTCTTCGCCCGGCGCAGCAGCACCGGCAGCGGGCTCGAGGGCTCGTGGCGGGCGTAGTACTGCAGCAGGCGTTCGAGGCTTTGTTGCACGTCCTCGCGGCTGTTCACTTCGCCTGGGCGTGCGGCCGGGCGCGGCGCTGCGGCGGCGGGGGCTTGCGCGCTATCGTCGTTGGTGCTGTCGGCGGTTGCGTGGTCATCGCTACCCAGCGGCGCTGCGCCTTCCGGGCTGTAGTCGGCCAGCACCTGCTGCACCTGGCGCAGTGGCTGGCGCAGGGCCGAGAGGTCGACGCCGCTGGCCGAGCCGACCTGGTCGTTGACCCGGCTTTCGATGGCCTCCAGGGCCTCGCGGGCCACCTGCAGGGCTTGCAGGCACTGCTGCAGTTGCTCGGGGTCGGCGTCGCGCAGGGCGGCGGCGAGTTCTTCGGCGCTCAGTTGCTCGCTGGCAAAGTGCTGCACGCCGGCGGCATGCAGGGCGGCGCGCAGGCTCACCGGGCCGAAGGCGCGCGAACGCACCAGCACGGCGTCGCGCAGCAGGGCGATGTTGGTGTCGCAGACCAGGCCGGCCAGGGCGTTGACCCGCACGGTGGGGTCGTTGTCGTCGGCGGCGTCCAGTTGCGGGTGCAGGTACAGCCAGTATTCACCCAGCAGGTCGCGGATCAGTTCGAGGCTCGCCGCCAGGCCCGGCAGGCCGTGCAGCGCCAGGTTCGACTGCACCAGGAAGTGGGTGATGCGCAAATCCTTGCTGCGTTGCAGCAGGCCGGTGCACGCCTGCTCGATATCGCGCCACTGGGGCGGCTCGGCCGCTTGCACGGCATCGCCCATCACGCGCTCGGGGCGGCCCTGGGCATCGCGCTCCAGTTGCAGAAAATCGGCGTCGTATTCGAGGTCTTCGCCGCAGGGGAAGTCGGCGGAAACAGCGGCGAGCAACTGCGGCGAGTTCACCAGAATTCGATCTCCATATCGGCCCGTGGTGGGGCAGTTGTTGGCGCCAAGTTACTTTTGTGAACAAGCGCACAAACTTGTCAAAGAATGCGAAGTTGATATCAAGGTGATATCACTTTGGCACTCTGAAGTTGCGCATTTATGGTTTATTTGTAAACAAGTGTCAAGGTAAGCTACGCGCCGCGAGTGAGGGCTGTGAACTACTTGGCAGCCTGCGTTGTCCATGCGTCGGGTGCCATCAAAGTGCCTCGATTCTAGGATTAAATACGCCCTTCCAATCACCCTTTGCCGGTGTATTCCCCAATGTTTGCTGGGGTTTCTGCCGTTAGGTGGGGGCGGGCTCGCAAGCCTATTCAAATGAATGGGTGCGTGTTTCATATATATGCATGGAGGCATGATGGCACTTTGCCTAACTATCACCAGTTACCACAAGATCACGCCCGGGCAATGCCCGGAGAAGTTGCTGGAAACCGGTGCCATCACTGTTGGCCGTGCCGCGGATAATGACTGGGTACTTCCCGACCCAGAGCGCCTGGTGTCGTCGAAACATTGTGTGATCCAGTTCAAAGATGGGCGTTACTACCTCACCGATAACAGTACCAACGGTGTGGAATTGCTCAACGCCGGTATTCGCCTGCGCCGGGGTAACAGCGAGCCGTTGATGGACGGCGAAGTTATCCGTATTGGCGAGTATGAAATCCAGGCGCGCATCGACGCTGGCCACGCCATCACCACCGGCGGCCAGCCCGACGGCAACAGCTTCGAAGCGTTGATGGCCAACCAGGTGGCTGCGCCGGCCATCCCCGCTGCACCGATTTCCGGCGCGCCGGCAGCCTTTTTGCAAGGTGCGTCGAGCCACGACACGTTGCCCGACCTGTTCGATTTTCTCGGCCCGGCCAGTGTGCCGCCGGCCAGCCAGCCGGACCACGTGCCGGCCCAGCAGCATGATTTTCGCCCGCCCACCCCGGTGGCGCCGCCAGCACCTGTGGCGCCGCCTGCCGCGCCGGGCGTGATCCCGGCGGACTGGGACCTGCTCGACAGCACGCCGGCGCCCATTGCGCCGCCAGTGCCGATGCCGGAGCCGGTGCGCGCCGCCGAACCAGTTGCCGCCCCCGCGCCGACTCCAGCCCCGGCTCCAGCACCTGCACCCGCCCCGGCGGCCAGCAGCGATGCCCTGCTGCAAGCCTTCCTGCGCGGCGCCGGCATCGATCACCTGCGTATCGACGCCCAGGACGCCGCCGCGCAGATGGAGGCCATCGGCCGCAGCTACCGCTTGATGGTCGAGGGCCTGATCGACGTGCTGCGCGCGCGCAGCAGCCTCAAGGGCGAGTTCCGCATGCAGCAGACCAGCATCGCCCCGGTACAGAACAACCCGCTCAAGTTCGCCCCCAATGCCGAAGAGGCGCTGCTGTTGCTGCTGCGCCCCGGCAACCAGGCGTTCATGCCCCCCGACCAGGCGCTGCGCGACAGCTTTGACGACCTGCGCGCCCACCAGTTGGCGGTGATGGCCGGCGTGGAGGCGGCCATCAAGCACCTGCTGACGCGCTTCGAGCCGGCCCGCCTGGAGCAGCGCCTGGCCCCGGCCGCGGGGCTGGCCAAGCTGTTCGGCGGTTCGCGCCAGGCCCATTGCTGGCAGCAGTTCACCGAGCTTTACGGGCAGATTTCCCGCGAGGCCGAGGACGACTTCCAGGACCTGTTCGGCCGCGAATTCAGCCGCGCCTACGAGGCCCACGGCAGCCGCCTGCAACGCAACTGAAGCCCTGCCCACAGGAAGAACACGACACGTCATGAGGACGAGGATGAACGCAACACGACTGATCGCCGCCCTGGCCCTGGTGCTGCTTGGCGCCTGCAGCAAGGACGCGCCGGTCGAACCTGCCGCCGCAGACCCTGCCAGCGGCATCACCCTGTATTTCAGCGCCGCCGCCGGCCTGAACCCGGGCGCCACCGGCACCCCGGCGCCGGTGCGGGTGCGCCTGTACGAGCTGAAAAACAGCGCAGCCTTTGCCCGCGCCGATTATTTCGCCCTGGCCGAACGGGCCCAGGCCACCCTGGGCGCCGACTTGATCGACCAGGACGAAGTGCTGCTGCAGCCCGGCGAACAACTGCGCCTGGAGCGCCCGCTGAACCCGGCCACCCGCCAGCTCGGCCTGGTGGTCGGCTACCGCGAGATCGACCAGGCCCAGTGGCGCAGCGTGCTGCCGGTGCCGCCCCGTGATTATCAGATCAGCCTCGATGTGCGTGCCGTGCGCAGCGCCGTGGCCACCCCACAACCTGAGCCTGCCCGCTAGGCAATCGGAGTCCTCATGTCCTGGAACAATCGCGTGGTCTGGTCGGAAGGCATGTTCATCACGACCCAGCACTTCCAGCAGCACGACCGCTACCTGGAAAACTTCGTCGACGCCCGCAGCCGCCCGCTCAGCGCCGCCGCCTGGGGATTTTCCGAGCTGCTCATCGACCAGGGCCTGCTGGCCCAGGGCAAGCTGGCGATCCTCAGCGCCCGCGGCCTGTTGCCTGACGGCACGCCGTTCGACATCCCGCGTGACGACCTGCCGCCAGCGCCGCTGGAGGTGCCGGACGAGCTGCGCGATGGGGTGATCTACCTGGGCCTGCCGCTCAAGCGTGCCGGCGCCCGCGATACCGTCGACGACGGCGAGGCCGCCGATGGCGCGCGCTATGTCAGCCGTATCAGCGAAGTGCGCGACGACAATGCCCCGTTCGAAAACCGCGCGCCGCTGGCCCTGGGCAGCCGCGCCCTGCGCCTGCTGCGCGCCGAGGACGGGCTGAGCGACTACGCCGCGTTAGGTGTGGTGCGCATTCGCGAAAAGCGCGCCGACCGCGCCCTGGTACTGGACGAGCGCTATATCCCGCCGCTGCTGGACGTAACGGCGAATACCCAGCTGTCGGGGTTCCGTGGCGAGCTGCTGGGCTTGTTGCACCAGCGCGGCGAGGCCCTGGCCGGGCGTGTGGTGGCCTCGGCCAACGGCGGCGCTTCGGAGATCGCCGACTTCATGCTGCTGCAACTGGTCAACCGCGCCCAGCCGTTGGTGGAGCACCTCAACCAGCTGACCCCGTTGCACCCCGAGCGGCTGTACAGCGAGCTGGTGGCCCTGGCCGGCGAGTTCGCCACCTTCACCCGTGATGGCCGGCGCCCCGAGGGCTACCCGGTGTACCAGCACGACGACCTGGCCGCCACCTTCACCCCGGTGATGGCGGCGCTGCGCGAGGCGCTGTCGATGCTGATCGACAGCAAGGCGGTGGCCATCCCGCTGGTGGAAAAAGCCTACGGCATCCACGTCGGCATGCTCGCCGACCGCAGCCTGCTGGACAGCGCCAGCTTCATCCTTGTGGTACGCGCCGACGTGCCCAGCGAAACCCTGCGCGCGCGTTTTGGCCAGCAGAGCAAGATCGGCTCGGTGGAGCACATCCGCGACCTGGTCAACCTGCAACTGCCGGGCATCGGCCTGTTGCCGCTGCCGGTGGCGCCACGGCAGATCCCGTTCCATGCAGGTTCCACCTACTTCGAGCTGGACCGCGGTAGCGAGCACTGGAAGCAGCTGCAGCAGTCGGGCGGCTTTGCCTTCTACATGGCCGGCGAGTTCCCCGGGTTGAACCTGGCCTTCTGGGCGATTCGGGGGTAAGTCGATGGCGCTCGATATGGCCGCAATCCTGTGGGAGCGGGTTTACCGGGGTGCCGGACCACCGCGAAGCAGACAACACGGTGGATGGCACCGGCTGCGCCGGTGTTCGCGGCTAAAGCCGCTCCTACAGATCCTTGCCAGGCCAACAGACCTTGGGCAGCCCTGTGCCACCCCCCTTCCACGGACCGGAGACTAAGCCGCGATGCAATCGGATGACCGCACCCAGTTCATGCCGCGCCCCGGTGGCCGTGGCCCGCAGCCGGCCGCCGCGCAGCCGCAGGCAGCTGCTGCGCCGCTGAACATCCCCGCCGAACCCCTGGCCCCCGGCCAGGCGGTAGGCCTGAACCCCCTGGAGCAAGCCGCTGGCCCCCTGCTGGCGCTGCTCACCCGCCTGCGCAACACCATCGCCCACCCGGCGCCGGCCAGCCTGCGCGCGCAACTGCTGGCCTACCTGCGCCAGTTCGAGGAACGCGCCGAAGCCGGCGGCGTGCCGCGCAACGAAGTGCTGCTGGCCCGCTACGCACTGTGCACCGCCCTCGACGAAGCGGTGCTCAGCACCCCCTGGGGCAGCGCCAGCGACTGGGGCAAGCAAAGCTTGTTGATCACCGTGCACAACGAGGCCTGGGGCGGCGAAAAGGTGTTCCAGCTGATGGAGCACTGCCTGCAAAGCCCGCGTGAGCGCATCAACCTGCTGGAGCTTTTGTACCTGTGCACCAGCCTGGGCTTTGAAGGCCGCTACCGGGTAATGAACGGCGGCCGCGCCCAGCTCGAAGCCCTGCGCGAGCGCACTGCGGCGGCCATTCGCAGTGCCCGCGGCGACGTGGAGCGTGAGCTGTCGCCGCACTGGCGCGGCGTGACCGTGGCCCGCGACCGCCTGGCGCAGTTCGTGCCGCCGTGGGTTGGCCTGGCCATCGCCCTGGCGCTGCTGTTGCTGGTGCTGTTCGGCCTGCGCCTGAAGCTGGCCTCTGACGCAGAGCCGGTGTTCCGCGGCATCCACGCCTTGGGCGAAATCCCGGTGCAGGCCATGGACCGCCCGGTGGTGCAGCCCAAACCAGTGGAACGCCCGCGCCTGGCGGGCTTCCTGGCTGACGAAATCAAGGCCGGGCGCGTCGCCGTGGAAGATGCGGTGGACCGTTCGGTGGTGACCATCCGTGGCGACGAGCTGTTCGCCAGCGGCAGCGCCAGCATCAAGGGCGACTTCGAGCCGCTGATGCTGCGCATCGCCGAGGCAGTGGGCAAGGTCAAGGGCAACGTCAAGGTGACTGGCCACAGCGACAACCAACGCATCGCCACCATCCGCTTCCCGTCCAACTGGGCGTTGTCCCAGGCCCGTGCCGAGGAGGTGCGCGACATCCTCGCCGCCCGCACCGGGCAGGCGCAGCGCTTCACCGCGCAAGGGCTGAGCGACACCGAGCCGCTGGCGTCCAACGACAGCGCCCAGGGCCGGGCGAAGAATCGCCGGGTTGAAATCACCGTTCTGGCGGAGGGCGTCGAGTGAAGGCGTTTTTCAGTTTTGTCATTCGCTGGGTGATCCCGGTACTCGGCCTGCTGGCCCTGAGCCTGATCATCTGGTTCGTCGGCCCGCTGCTGGACGCGCTGGTGCCGGCCACCCCGCGGGTGGTGCTGATCGTCTTGCTGTTCGCGGTGTGGATCGGCTATCGCGTGTGGCGGGTGATCCAGGCCCGCCGCCAGGCTGCCAAGGTGATGGAAAGCCTGGCCGCCGAAACCGCGCCAGACCCTGCCAGCGTGGCCACCGCCGAAGAGCTGGCCACCCTGCGCCAGCGCATGGACGAAGCCCTGGTGCTGCTGAAAAAAGCGCGCCTGGGCGGTGACGAGCGGCGCAACCTGTACGAGCTGCCGTGGTACGTGATTATCGGCCCGCCCGGCTCGGGCAAGACCACCGCGCTGGTGAACTCCGGCCTGCACTTCCCGCTGGCCGCGCAACTGGGCGAGGGCGCCATCCGTGGCGTGGGCGGCACGCGCAACTGCGACTGGTGGTTCACCGACCAGGCCGTGCTGCTGGACACCGCCGGGCGCTACACCACCCAGGACAGCCATGCGCAAGTGGACAAGGCCGCCTGGCTGGGCTTTCTCGACCTGCTCAAGAGCCAGCGCTCGCGCCGCCCCATTGATGGCGCGTTCATCGCCATCAGCCTGTCTGACCTGCTGCTGGGCAGCGACGCCGAGCGCGCCGCCCATGCCGCAGCCATTCGCACCCGTATCCAGGAGCTGTACAGCCAGCTGGGGGTGCGCTTCCCGATCTACCTGATGCTGACCAAGCTCGACCTGGTGCCGGGCTTCATGGAGTTCTTCGACAACCTGGGCAAGGAAGAGCGCGCCCAGGTGTGGGGCATGACCTTCGCCCTGGACGACGGCCAGCACGGCGACGGCCCGCTGGCGCAGTTCAGCAATGAGTTCGGCCTGCTCGAACAACGCCTGAACCAGCGCTTGGTCGAGCGCCTGCAACAGGAGCGCGACCCGGCGCGGCGCGACCTGGTGTATGGCTTCGTGCAGCAGTTCGCGGCGCTGCGCGGCAACCTGAAAAGCTTCCTCGACGGCGTGTTCAAACCCAACGCCTTCGAAGAGCGCGCCCTGCTGCGCGGGGTGTACCTGACCAGCGGCACCCAGGAAGGCAGCCCCATCGACCGCCTGATCGGCAGCATGGCCCAGAGCATGGGCCTGGACCGCGCGCACCTGGCGCGGCAGAACGGCACCGGGCGCAGCTACTTCATCGAGAAGCTGTTCAGCGCCGTGGCTTTCGCCGAGCGGGGCCTGGTGGGCAGCAACCCGAAGGTCGAGCAGCGGCGCAAGTGGCTGGCCCGTGGCGCTCTGGCCCTGAGCGTGGCCCTGGTGCTGGTGGTCGGTAGCCTGTGGGCGGTGAGTTACCGCGCCAACCAGCAGTACATCGCCGAGGTGGACAGCCGCCTCAAGCCGGTGGGCAAGAGCGTGCAGGAGCTGAGCCCGGCGCAGCGCAACGTGCTCGAGGTGCTGCCGCTGCTCAACGCCGTGCGCCGCCTGGCCGACGACCCGCCCGGCTGGGCCGAGGGCCTGGGCCTGTACCAGGGCGACATGCTCGAAGGCGAATCGCAAAGTGTGTACCGCAAGCTGCTGATTGCCATATTCGCCCCGCGCCTGGTCACCCGCATCGAGGAGCAGCTGTACGCCGGCGGCCCCTCCGACTACCTGTACGAAGGCCTCAAGGCCTACCTGATGCTGGCCGACGGCGAGCACTACGACGCCGATTTCATCAAGGCCTGGGTCACCCTGGACTGGGAGCGCAGCCTGCCCCGCGACTTGGCCCCGGACATGCGCCAGGCCCTGGAACAGCACCTGGCGGCGCTGTTCGACAAGCGCCCGCCCAACGCCCGCCTGGACCAGCGCCTGATCGACGACACCCGCCGCCAGTTGCAGCAGCTGCCGGTGGCCCAGCGTGTGTACGACCGGGTCAAACGCCAGAAGCTGCCCGCTGGCGTGAGCGATTTTCGCGTCAGCGACGCCGCCGGGCGCGATGCTGCGCTGGTGTTCCGCTTCAAGAGCGGCAAGCCGTTGAGCGAGCCGCTGCCGGGCATCTTCAGCGTCGAGGGCTACCGCAAGGCGTTCCTGGCTGCCAGCCTTGCGCAAGCCACCACCCTGGCCGAAGAGCGCTGGGTGCTGGGCCGCGAACCGGGCGAGGCGGGTGATGCCAAGCGCCTGGCCGACGACGTGCTGCAGCTGTATTACCAGGACTACATCCGCCACTGGGATGCCCTGCTGGCCGACCTGGACTTTGTGCCCATCACCAGCGTCGGCCAGGCCGCCGATGTGCTGCGGGTGCTGTCCGGGCCGACTTCGCCGATGAAAAAACTGCTGCAGGCGGTGGCCCATGAAACCGACCTGTCCCAGCCCACCACCCTCGACAAGGTCAAGGACAAGGCCGAGCAGGCCGGCGTCGACCAGTTGCGCCAGCGCTTGGGCGGCCTGCTGGGCGACACGCCGCTGGCCAGCGACAACCCGGCCGCGCGCCAGCTGGACCCGGTCACCGAGCACTTCGCCGAAGTGGCCGCGCTGGTTGCAACCGGCGAAGGCCAGCCAGCGGCCATCGACGGCTTGCTCACCGACCTGAACGCGCTGTACGTGCAGGTGAGCGCCATGGTCGGGGCCAGTGGCGATGCGCTGCTGGGCGAGGCCAAGAACCAGGCCCAGGCTGCCGCGCAGCGGGTGGCCCTGGGCGCGGCGCGCCAGCCCAAGGTGGTGCAGAACCTGGTCAGCTCGGTGCTGGGCTCGACCCACAACATCGTCATGGGCGGGGTGCGCAGCCAGCTCAACGCCGCCTGGACCAGCGAAGTGGTCAACGTCTACCGCCAGTCCCTGAGCGGCCGCTACCCGCTGGTGGCCGGCAGCTCGCGGGACGCCACCCTGGAAGACTTCGGCCAGTTCTTCGGCGTTGGCGGGGTGATGGACAACTACTTCCGCAAGTACCTGCAGCCCTACGTCAACACCTCCAGCAGCCCCTGGAGCTGGCAGCCGGGTGCGGCGCAAAAGCTCGGCATCAACAGCAACGTGCTGGGCACCTTCCAGCGCGCGGCGAGCATCCGCGATGCGTTCTTCCGCAACACCAGCGGCCTGCAACCGGGGGTGCGCTTCGAGCTCAAGCCGGTGGCGATGGACGCCAGCATCACCCAGTTCCTGCTCGACCTCGACGGCCAGCAGGTCAGCTACGACCACGGCCCGAGCCGCCCGGTGGCGCTGCAGTGGCCCAACCCCAACAGCATCGGCGTGGTGCGCCTGTCGGTGACCCCGCCACTGGCCAGCGGCCGCTCCGGGCTGACCGTGGAAGGGCCGTGGGCGTGGTTCCGCCTGCTCGACCAGTCGGACCTGGTGGCCGGCAACTCGCCCGAGCGCTTCAACCTGCGCCTGCGCGTCGATGGCGCCAGCGTGTCCTACGAGCTGCGTGCCAGCAGCGCCTTCAACCCGTTCCGCAGCCGAGTGGTCAGCGGTTTCAGCCTGCCGGAGCGCCTGTGAACGAGCTTGGCTTCTACGGAAAACTGGCCTGCCGTGGCGACTTCGTCAGCCGTGGCCTGCCGCAGACCTTCATCCAGCCCTGGGACCAGTGGCTGGCGGCGGGGCTTCAGGCCAGCCAGCAGGGCCTCGGGGAGCATTGGCTCGAGGCGTATCTGGTCAGCCCGTTGTGGCGCTTTGCCTTGGCGCCGGGGGTGTGTGGGCCGGACGCCGTGGTGGGCGTGCTGATGCCGAGCATCGACCGGGTGGGGCGGTATTTCCCGTTGACCGTGGCCCAGGTGTTGGGGGCGGGGGAGTCGTTGGCCAGTGTCGTGGCGGGTGGGGATGAGTGGTTTGAGGGCGTCGAGCAGGTGTTGTTGGCGACGCTTGAGCCGGATGCTGCCTTCGAGAGTTTTGAGGCTGCTTTGCAGCCTTTTCGCGACGCAAGGCCGCTCCTACAAGGGCCGCGTAACACCTTTGGTGGGTTGCAGCGGCTGGACGCGACTTCGCCTGAGGGGCGAGCGCTGGCGTTGGCCGAGTGCGCCTGCGAGGGCATGAGCTTGTGGTGGGGCCGGGGTTCGGAACGCATTGCCCCGGGGCTGATGCGCTGTGCGGGCTTGCCGCGCAGTGCGGATTTCGCCGGCTTTTTATTGGGTAGCGAGGCTGCGATCGGATGACCGACATGCAATACAGCGCCGCCAGCTACAGCCATGTCGGCATGGTGCGCAAGATCAACGAAGACGCCTGCCTGGACCTGACCTGGGCCGGCCTGTGGGCGGTGGCCGACGGTATGGGCGGGCATGCTGCCGGCGACTATGTGGCAAGCCTGGCCGTGGACAGCCTGCGCAGCCTGCCGATGCTCGATTCGCTGAAAGAATTCGCCGACGAGGTGCGTGACGGCCTGGCCTGGGTCAACCGCACCGTGCGTGACGAAACCGCCCGCCGCGGCGTGGCGATGATGGGCAGCACCGTGGTGGTGCTGGCCGCACGCGGCGAGCTGGCCATCGGCCTGTGGGCCGGCGACAGCCGCCTGTACCGCCTGCGTGATGGCTGCATCGAGCGCCTGTCCCACGACCACAGCTACGTGCAGGAGCTGCAGGACAGCGGCCTGCTCAGCGAGGCCGAGGCGCGGGTGCACCCGCGCGGCAACATCGTCACCCGCGCCCTGGGCGTGGAGGAGCATTTCGAATTGCAGTCGGTGGCCTTGCAGGTGCAGCCCGGCGACACCTACCTGTTGTGCAGCGACGGCCTGAACAAGACCGCCGAAGACCATGAAATCGCCGATGTGCTCGGCCACGCCGACCCCTACCAGGTGGTGCGCAGCCTGGTGCACCTGGGCCTGACCCGCGGCGCGCCCGACAACATCACCGCCGTGGTGGTGAAGGCCAACTGATGAGCATGAACATGCAGATCCCAGGTTTTGACATCGACGGCGAGATTGGCCAGGGCGCCATGGCCAGCGTGTACCTGGCCACCCAGCGCTCGCTGGAGCGCAAGGTGGCGCTGAAGGTGATGGCGGCCAGCCTTGCCGCCGACCCGACCTTTTGCGAGCGCTTTTTGCGCGAAGGCCGCACCCTGGCGCGCCTGGCGCACCCGAACATCGCCACCATCCACGACATCGGCAATGTCGGCGAGCTGTACTACATGGCCATGGAGTTCTTGCCCAGCGGCACGCTGAAGGAGCGCATCGCCGCGGGCCTGACGCCCGAGCAGGGCCTGGTGTACGTGCGCCAGATGGCCCAGGCGCTGGGCTATGCCCACGCCCAGGGCCTGGTGCACCGCGACGTCAAACCGGCCAACATCCTGTTCCGCGCCGACGGCACGGCGGTGCTGTCGGACTTCGGCATCGCCAAGTCGCTTGATGACCGCACCCAGTTCACCCAGGCCGGCTTTGCCGTGGGCACCCCCAGCTACATGAGCCCCGAGCAGGCCCGCGGGCTTGAGATCGACGGGCGCGCCGACCTGTATGCACTGGGCGTGGTGCTGTACGAAATCCTCGTCGGCAAGCTGCCGTACAACGGTACTGACGCGCTGTCCACGGCGCTGGCGCACCTCACCGAGCCGCTGCCGGAGCTGCCCATCGAGCATGGCCGCTACCAGGACATCCTGCGCGGGCTGCTGGCCAAGGACCCCAACGAGCGCTACGCCGATGCCGCCGCGCTGCTGGCCGCGCTGGACCGGCTGCCGGCCGAGGACACCCTGAGCACGCTGATCCAGCCGTTGCCGCTGGTCGCGCCTGTGGCGCCTGCGGTGCCAGACCTGGGCGGGCTGACCCCGGTGTCCATCGACATTCCACAAGCCGCGCCGGCGCCAACCCCTGAGCCGGTCAAGCAGCCCGTGCCCAAGCCCAGTGCGCCGGTAAAGTCCGGCTCCAGCAAACCGGCCAAGGCCGTGCTGGCCGTGGCCATCGCCGCTGCGCTGGGCCTGGGCGGGGCGTTCTTCTGGCTGCTGAGCGGCAGCGACACCCCCGAGCCGGAAACCCCGGTGGTGCAAACCCCCGTTGAGCCGGTTGCGCCGCCGCCGGTTGCCGCCAGCGAAGACGGCCGCCCGCTGCTGATGCCCGGCAAGAAAACCCTGTTCCAGCGCGTGCTGAGCAAGCCCGATGCGCAATTGGTGGCCCAGCCCGGCGATGCTTCGGGCGACCCGCTGCCGGCGTTTTCGGTGCTGTACGTGTACCAGCGCAAGGACGTCGACGGCCAGGCCTGGGTGCAGGTGGGCGCCGCCAGCGACGGCCAGCGTGACGGCTGGCTGAAGGCTGGGCAAACCAGCGACTGGAAGCAGAGCCTGGTGCTCAAGTTCACCGAACGCTCCGGCCGCTCGCCGGTGATGTTCCTGCGCCAGGCCGATGATGTGCAGCAGTTGCTGGACAATACCAGTCAGGCCCGCGACAGCCTGCTCAAGGCGCAGAACAACCCCGACCAGGTACCCCAGGTGATGGCCCTGGAGCCGGCCGCCAGCGCCGTGCCGCAGAACCAGTTCTACCTGATGCCGATCTTCGACTACCGCGAAAGCTTCGACGCCGACGGCCAGCCGGTGCAACTGCTCAACATCGCTTCCATCGACCCCGGCAGCAGCGCCCGCGACAGCGCGCCGAAGGCCGCAGGCGTGGTGGCGGCCAGCGACAACAGCTTCCGCACCGGTATCGTGCTGGTGGTGGATACCTCGGTGTCGATGCAGCCCTACATCGACCGGGTGCGCGATGTGGTCAGCGAGTTGCAGCAGCAACTGGCCGCCCGTGGCGAGCTGGGCAGCGTCAGCTTCGGTTTGGTGGGTTTCCGTAACAACGTCAAGCGCACCCCGGGCCTTGAGTACCTGAGCAAGACCCTGGTGAGCCTGGAGCAGGGCAGCGACCCGGCGCGCTTCCTCAAGGCTGCGAGCCAGGTGAAAGCCACCACAGTGTCCAGCCACTCGTTCAACGAAGACGCCTTTGCCGGTGTGATGCAGGCGGTAGAGGGCATGGACTGGTCGGGTTACGGCGGGCGCATCATCCTGCTGGTCAGCGATGCCGGCGCCTTGCGCAAGAACGACCCGTTCAGCAGCACCCAGATGAACGAAGCCGAAGTGCGCCAGGCTGCGCTGAGCAAGCAGATCAAGATCTACGCCCTGCACCTGCGCACCCCGGCCGGGGTGAAGAACCACGGCGCCGCCGAAAGCCAGTACCGCGTGCTCACCGCCGACAGCAACCCGAAAATCGGCGACCTGTACGTGGGGGTGCCGGGCGGCGAGGTGGGCGCGTTCGGCGAGCGGGTGCGCGAGATCGGCTCGACCTTCGCAGAGCTTGTGCACCAGGTGCGCAACCAGCAGCCGCAACCGGTGCCGCTGCTGGCCAGCGGGGCGAGCCTGGCGGCCAAGTCGCAGGCGGTGGGTTATGCCATGCACATGGACTTCCTCGGCCGCCACGGCGCCAGCCAGGCGCCGCAGCTGGTCAGCGCCTGGACCGCCGACCGCGACCTGACCAACCCGGCGCTGCCCACCCTGCAGGTGTGCGTGATGCTGACCAAGCTGCAGCTCAACGACCTGCAGCAGTCGCTGAAGCTGATCGTCGATGCCGCGCGCAAGACCCGCAGTTCGCCGGGCGACTTCTTCAACGAAATCGCCAGCGCCAGTGCCTACATGAGCCGCGACCCGGCGGCCTTGAGCAAGGGCGCCAACCTGGCCCAGGGCGGGGTACTTGGCGAATACCTCGACGGCCTGCCGTACCGCAGCAAGTCGCTGGCCATGACCCAGGACTTGTGGCTGTCGCTGTCGGTGGCCGAGCAGGAGGACTTCATCGACGAGCTGGACTCGAAGATCCGCCTGTACGAAACCTTCCACAACGACATGGCCAACTGGGTGCGCTTCGGCAAGGCCGAGCCGGGCGACGCCTTGTACCGTGTACCGCTGTCGACGCTGCCGTGATGATCAGCCTGAGCGGTGTGCACAAGACGCGCGGGCAGGGTGCCCAGCGTTACAGCCTGCAGGTGGAGCGCTTGCAAATGGCCGCCGGCGAGCGGGTGGCGCTGGTGGGGCCGAGCGGCTGCGGCAAGAGCACGCTGCTGGATTTGCTGGCGCTGGTGCTGGCACCGGATGGCGCCGAGGGCTTTGCCCTGGGCGGTGAGGATATCGCCGGGCTGTGGCGCCAGCGCGCCCTCGACCGCCTGGCCGCGCTGCGCAGCCGCCATTTGGGTTATGTGCTGCAGGCCGGCGGGCTGCTGGGCTTTCTGGATGTGCGCGGCAATATCCGCCTGCCGCGCCAGTTGCTGGGTTTGAGTGATGACGGCAGCGTCGAGCGTCTGGCCCAGGCGCTGGATGTGCACGATCAGCTGGGCAAAAAGCCTGCGGCGTTATCGCTTGGCCAGCGCCAGCGGGTCAGCTGCGCCCGCGCCCTGGCCCACGCCCCGGCGCTGCTGCTGGCTGATGAGCCGACGGCGGCGCTGGACCCGGTGAACGCCGGGCGGGTGATGCAGCTGCTGCTGCACGAAGCCGGGCAGCGCCAGGTGACCTGCGTGATCGCCACCCACGATGAACAACTGGCCCGCGCCGCCGGGCTGCGGGTGTTGCGCATGGCCTGCCGGCGCGATGCCGACGGCGGCGTTACCGCCACTGTGGAGCAGGCTGCCTGATGCGCCCGCTGCTGATCGCCAGCCTGGCCTGGCAGGACTACCGCAACGAAGCGCGGCTGTCGGCCTGTGGCGTGCTGGCGCTGGTGGCGGTGATCGCGCCGTTGCTGGTGCTGTTTGGCCTGAAGTTCGGCCTGGTGGGCAGCCTGACCGAGCGCTTGCAGCGCGACCCGGGCGTGCGCGAGGTGATCCCACTGGGTGGTGGGCGCTTCAGCGCAGGCTTTATCGAAGAACTGGCGCAGCGCCCGGGCGTGGCCTTCGCCATCCCGCGCACCCGGCAGATTGCTGCCACCGCAGAGCTGCTGATGCCGGCCTTGGGCCGTGGCGTGACGGTGGAGATGCTGCCGACCGCCAAGGGCGACCCGTTGCTGCTGCACGTGACGCCGCCCGAGGGCGTGCAACAGGTGGTGCTGAGTTTTACCGCCGCCGAAAAACTCGGTGCCAGGGCCGGCGACGAGGTGCAGGCCAGTTTCAGCCGCCAGCAGGCCGGCCAGGTGCAGTGGCGCCAGACCCGCTTGCAGGTGACCGCTGTGCTGCCCCTGGCCGCCTTCGAGCGCGATGGGCTGTTCGCCCCGCTGGCGCTGCTGGAGGCGGTGGAAGACTACCGCGATGGCCGCGCGGTGCCGGCGCTGGGCTGGCCGGGCGATGAGGTGGCTGCTGAAACCCGGCGCGTGTACCCGGCGTTTCGCCTGTACGCCCGCGAGCTCACCGACGTGGAGCCGCTGCGCCGGTTCTTTGCCGAACGCAAGCTGCTGGTATCGACCCAGGCCGCGCAGATCGCCCAGGTGCAGTCGCTGAGCCGCAACCTCGACTTGGTGTTCTGGATTATTGCCGCGCTGGCCGTGGCGGGCGCCGTGGCGGCTACAGCCGCTGGTGCGGTGGCGGCGGTGGAGCGCAAGCAGCGTGAGCTTGCGGTGTTGCGCCTGCTGGGCTTTGGCAGCGCCGCGCTGCTGCTGTTCGTGATGTTGCAGGCGCTGTACAGCGGCCTGCTGGCCGCCGCCGTGGCGGGGCTGTTGTACCTGCTGGCCGAACACGGCCTTAACCGACTTTTCATGCAGGTGCCGGGCGAGTTCGCCAGCCGCCTGCTGCCCGTGCATTACCTCGTTGCGCTGGGTGCCGTGCTGCTGGCCAGCACCACCGCCGCCGCCCTGGGTGGCTGGCGGGTTTCGCGCATCGACGCTGCCCAAGGAATTCGTGATGTCTGATAACCGCCTCAAGGCTGCGGCCTTGCTTTTGACTGCCCTGGGCCTGGCGGCCTGCTCGCCGGCCGATGGCGACGACAAGCCCAAGCCCGAAGCCCAGGCCGCCACACAGCCGGTCGATGCCAGCAAGCTGGACAACCCCAAGCCCCTGCCGGGCGATGTCAGCCTGCCGCTGCCATGCGGCGGCGAACTGGTGTTGCGCAGCGTCTACGTGCTGGCCCAGGGCAGCCTGGACGACCGCGAGGTGAACCTTGGCTACCCGTTCAGCGAAGGCGAGGCGGGCTACAAGCAGTCGTTCATCTCCGGCTACCGGCGCGACTTCATCAATGGCCAGTTCAGCCTGACTGACCTGCCGGCGCAGTGGCAGCAGGCCGTTGGCCCGACCCTGCCCAAGCTCGACAAGGGCGCGCCGCTCAAACCGATGATGTACTTCATCGGCAAGTACGAGGTGACCGCGCGCCAGTACGCCCAGGTGATGGCCCAGGCGCAGTCGCTGGCCAGTGGTGACGCGGCGCCGGCCTGCCAGGCCGAAACCAGCGCCGCCGGGCGCCTGCCCAAGGTCAAGCTGTCGCGCTTCGAGGCCGAACGCTTTGCCGCCGTGTACAGCGCCTGGCTGATGAAGCACCACCGCGATTTGCTGCCGGTCAGTGGCCGGGGCAGCAAGGCCGAAGACGGCGGCGTGGGTTTTGTGCGCCTGCCCACCGAGGTGGAATGGGAATTCGCCGCCCGTGGCGGCTCGCAGGTCACTCGCCAGGAACTGGAAGGCCGATTGTTCCCGCGCAAGGTCGAGGGCAGTGACAGCGAAGGGCCGCTGGCCGACTGGGCGGTGTTCAACCAAGTGGCCGGTGGCACCGGGCAGGCGGCGCGCTTGATGCCGATCGGTACCAAGCAGCCCAACCCGCTTGGGCTGTTCGACGTGATCGGCAACGCCGCCGAGATGGTCCAGGAGTCGTTCCAGCTGGTGAATGCCGGGCGCCTGCAAGGCGCTTATGGCGGCTTTGTGGTCAAGGGCGGCAACTACCTGGAAGGCGAGGGCACGCTGTTCACCGGCATGCGCCGCGAATACCCGCTGTTTGGCGGCGATGGTACCGAGCAGCGCAACGAAACCACCGGTTTTCGTATTGCCATCGGCGCCCTGTCGGCGCCGCGCTCGCGCTACCAGGAGCTGTTCGAGCAGTGGCAGAAGGAGGGCCGCCTGGCCGGGCTGACCGACGATATCGACGCCGCACAAGACCCGACCAAGCGCCTGGACAGCATCATTGCCGCCACCAGCGACCCGCGCCAGCAGGCCGAGCTTGGGGTGGTGAACGAAGAGCTCAAGCGCAACGTGTCGCTGATTGCCCGCCAGCGCGAAGAGGCCGCCGGCAACCTGATCCAGTCCGCCGCCTTGGTGGCCGAGACCATCAACAACTACAACATCCGCCTGACCAACCTGAAGAACACCCAGGCCAAGGCCGAGGCTTCGGGCGACCAGACCAGCGCGCGCATGTACGGCGCCGCCATCGCCAATGGCCGCGCGGCGCTGGATGGCGCCGTGGCGATCTACATCGACAACCTGGCCAGCGGCACGCGCTACACCGATGCGGTGATCCAGGCGCAGTTCCAGCGCGTGCGCGAAGAACTCAACCGCAAGCCGGTGCTGGGCAACAGCCTGGTGACCCGCGCCACCCTGTTCGTCCGCCATGTCGGGGAGTACCGCCAAAGCCGGCGGGCCGACCCGGCGACGATCCTCAAGGAGCTGCTGGCATCGGCCGCCCCGCGCCCCTAGGCACATTTTCAACTGAAAGGAACACCGGGCGGCCTTTTGCCCCCGGCCATCGACAAACCCAAGAGAGAACCTGACCATGTTCACCCGCAAACCCCTGATCAATGCCACCCAGGCCCGTACCGCACTGCTGCTGGCTGCAGGTTTCAGCACCGTGCTGCTGGCCGGTTGCGCCGGCTCGCCGGTCTCCAAGGTAGGCGCCACCACCAAGGTCGAGTACTACCCCAACTGCTACGAGCCGGTGCAGCACCTGCGCAGCACCGACGGTGACATGACCCGCTCGGTAGCCACTGGCGCGGTGATCGGTGCCCTCGGTGGTGCCCTGGCTGGTGCCCTGGTGGATGACGACAAGCGCGGCCGCAACGCCGCCATCGGTGCGGCTGGCGGCGCCCTGGTGGGTGGTGCTGCCGGCTACTACACCGAGCGCCAGAAGCAGATCACCGACGACAAGCAGCGCATCGCCTCGTACGCCACCGACATCAGCAAGAACGCAGCCGACGTCGACCGCACCACGGCCTACGCCAAGTCGTCCCAGGCCTGCTACCAGCGTGAGTTCACCAGCCTGATCGATGGCCGCAAATCGGGCCGCATCAACGACGCCGAGGGTCGCAAGCGCCTGGCCGAGATCGTCTCGGGCCTGCAGGAGTCGAACAAGCTGCTGACCGCGGTCAACGGCCGTTTGGGTGAGAACCTGAACAACTACACCCAGGCCTACGAGCAGGACCTCAAGCAGGTGGGCGTGCAGCGCACCGAAGTGGTGGCCGTGGCCGAGCCGCCGAAGGTCGCCACCACCGGCAAGAAGAAAACCCAGAAAGTGCAGCCGGCCAAGGTCAACAAGAACGTGCCGCAGGAGGCCGTGGCCACCGAGAAGACCCTGCAGAACGCCACCACCAAGCAGGCTGAGGCGCAGCAAGTGGCCAAGGCCGGTAACGACCAGGTGAACGGCATGTGCCGCAACCCGGACATGGGCGACTGGGCACCGGTGCCTTGCCCGAACGTTTGATGATCACCATTCGCTGATTCGGCTCGCTCTTTGTAGGAGCGGCCTTGTGTCGCGAATGGGCTGCGTGAGCAGCCCCGGGGGTTCAGGCCCCCTGCAAAATCGCCGGGGCTGCTGTGCAGCCCTTTCGCGACACAAGGCCGCTCCTACAGGGGCGGCGCAGCGCTCTGAAGCCCGTTTCTGGCGCTGGGTGGGCTTAGATGGAGGCGAATTTTGAGTAAGGAAACCGACCCGTGACAGACCTTCTGGTCAATTCCCTGGCCAACAGTTCCCAGTTCCTGGCCCGCCAGCGTATCCAGGCCCGGATCAACCTGCCGCAGATGTTCGCCGCCATCGACGCCGACCCGCGTATCGTCGGCGCCGGGGTGGTGTACATCGACGCCGAATACAACGTGATCACCCTGCGCGAATTCCAGCCGATCTGCAGCATTCGCCCCAAGCGGGTGATCCTGCGCGAGATCAAGAAGTACCAGACCCCCGCCCAGTACACCGAACAGTTGCAGACCAACCCGCGTGAGTCGCGGGTGGTGAAAGAGGCGGTGAACACCACGCTGTCCTGTGCCGGTGCGGTGATTGGCTGGTTCGTGGTGTTCAGCGGCACCATCGCCGCGCCTTTTTCTGCGGGTACCAGCCTGGTGCTGACTTACGTTGGTGGCGCCGCAGCGACCGCCAGCAGTATCCAGTGCGGCATCGGCATCATGCGCACAGTGCGCGAGGTGACCAACCCGGCGGCTAACGACGCGCTGGACAACAGCCAGTGGTACCAGACCGCATCCCTGGTGCTCGATGGCGTATCGCTACTGGGCGTCGGCGCTTCGGGCCTGACCACCCTCAAGTACCTGCAGGTGCACAAAGCCTCTACTGGCCGCAGCTGGCTGGAGCTGACCAAGAGCCTCAGCCGCCAGCAGCGCAAGGCGCTGACCGACGAGTTGCTGTCGATCAAGCACCCGAGCCTCACTGCCAAGCAGCTCAAGCTGGAGCAGGCCGCAGGCAACCTGACCAAGCGCTACACCCCGGCGCAGATCAACCATGCCACGCAAACCCTGCTGCGCGACTCGCTTGGCGCGACGCTGGGCTTTGCCGGGAGTGGTTCGGTGCAGAGCATTGCCGTGGGGCTGTACGAGGAATTCGAATGATGAAACCCGGTGAGTTTCAAGGGTTCATGCGCCAGTACTTCCCGACCTTTGTGTTGGGCTTTTTCATGTGTGTAGTGGCGGCTGCGTTATCGCTGGTCTTGTGGGTGGATGAGCACTGGTTAAATCACCCCGACAACCCGCTGTACACCATGACTTTCAGCGCCGCGCTGATCGTGCCGCTGTGCATCGGGCACTTCGCGATGATTCGTGGCCATGCATGGGCGATGTGGGCGGTGCTGCCGGTGCCGGTTGTGGCGCTGTTGCTGGCGCTGAGCCTGTTCGGCAGCGGCTTGCCGGTGGTGTTGTTGGCAATCGTCATGGCGCTGGCGTTGCTGGCACTGCTGGTGTTCAACAGTGCGCGGCATCGTGAGATGCGCCGGCGGTTGGTGGAGTTGCGTCGGCAGCGCAGGTGCTGATTCGAGGAGGCAGTTGGCGGATGGAACGCAGCCAGGAATTCATTGCATTCGTGCAGCGCTATTTTGCCGTGTTCATTGGCACCTGGTTTACCTCGCTGGTGGCGGTGGCGTGGAGCTTCGTGCTGGTGTGGGGGACCTGGTTCAGGGCGGGGAGCAAGGATGAAATGCGCGCCACCTTGGTCGCGCTGTTGGTGGTCTTCATGCTTGGCCACGGCGCGGTAGTGCGCGGGCGGGTGTGGGGGGCGTGGATTGTGGCGGCGATGTGCGTGGCCTGTGTGGTGCTGGTAATCGGGACCTACGGGCAACGCCCGCATCTGTTGCTGTTCAGCGCAAGCGTTGCGTTTGCCTTGGGGACATTGCTGTTGCTGAACAGCAGGCGCTATCGGGAAATGCAGCAGGTGTTGGCGGAGCATCGGCAAAGACGTCAGGCTGCCCGTTGCCGTCGATAGTGAAATGCGGACGCCCCAAGATCATTCGGCAGCGCGGGCGCTGATTCGAGGAGCTTGTTGGCGGAGCATTGGACGTACGGGTGACGCCGTACCCTGTAGGAGCGGCCTTGTGCCGCGAAAGGCGCGCGTAGCGGGCCCAGGATTTGCGCACCATGCAAGATTGCCGGGCCTGCTACGCAGGCCTTTCGCGACACAAGGCCGCTCCTACAGGATTGCGCCAGCCTGAATGCTGCGCTGTACCCGTGGGAGCGGGCTTGCCCCGCGATGGGGTTGGCGCTCAGTGGCGCCGGTTACGGGCAATCTCGATATCGTTCATCAGCGCCTTGGCCAGGGCGCTGAGGTAGTCTGCGGCGCCCAGCAGTTTGTGGTCATCCTCGGCATCGCCTTCGCGGATCAGGTGCTTGATGTAGCCCAGTAAAATCGACACCTGTTCGTAGGCATCGTCGATGGGGATGCCGGGCATTACCCGTAGCAGCGGCAGCGGCGGGTTGCCAGCCTCCAGTAGGGTTTCGACGCCTGCGGTTACGGCGGTGGGTTCGGCCATTTCATGCCTCGCTTCTGAACATGCTCATGTCCAGCCTGCCCAGCACATGCTCGCCCAAAGCGCGGGCGATGTCGGTGGCGTGGGCGGCGTTGGCGAGCATGCTCAAGCCCGGTTCGCCTGCGTGGTTGCGGCAGTGTTCGTCGATGGTTTCCGAGACGCCGCGCAGCAGCTCGTTGAGGTGCATGAGGGCGTCGGGCGGGTACATGTCGGTGCGGACGGTGAAGAAGGGGGTGAGGGGGAGTTTGCCCAGGGGTGGGTCGGGGACGATTTTTTTCATGATGCAGCTCCAAGGTTCGTTTCAAGGAGCTGCCACGTCGACCTTCTCACGGGTAGAGGGTGGCAGCCGTGCGTGGGGTGAGAAACCGAGGGAACCTTGGAAAACTCGGCCAGGCAAAGCCTGCCCGCGCACGGCTGCCATGACGACTCAGCCGCTGAAGGATTCCCGACGGGTTCTCACACCCGGTCACCTGATGGCGACCCGAGGACGTTATTCCCGAGGTGAAAGACCGGCAACGGTGAAGCTTCTGAGTCGGGCGTAGGATAGGTCCGAAGCTGCTTGATCCTGAAGCATTTGGTAGCAGGTTCGGAAATGTCGTACAGGTTTGAGGCAGGCAGCTTAGCGGTTTCAAACCGTGCACCAAGGTGGGGAAAGGTTTGCCACCTGTAGGAGCGGCCTTGTGTCGCGAAAGGCGCGCGTAGCGGGCCCGGGATTTACGCATCATGCAAGATTGCCGGGCCTGCTACGCAGGCCTTTCGCGACACAAGGCCGCTCCTACAGGATTGAGCCAGCCTGAAGGTTGCGTTTTACCATCGCGATAGCGCCAGCTCACTTGCAAGATCCCGCATCACATCTCCCCCGGCCCAACCCACCACCCTGACCATAATTCCCACCGAACCGCCCATTCGTCGCTTTGGTGGGTATAGTGTTGATAGATCGCTTTCGGTGGTTATACTAACCACCGCTGCGTACAACCCAAGGACAGGGTTAATGAACAGCCGCGAAATGATTTCGGTGATCGAGGCCGATGGTTGGTACCTGGTGCGTTCCAAAGGCAGCCACCACCACTTCAAGCACCCTCAAAAGCCCGGGCTGGTAACCATCCCGCACCCGAAAAAGGACCTGCTGCCCGCCACTGCGGCCAGCATCCTGCGCCAGGCGCGAATCGGTTACGTCAGCTGACCAGGAGAACCATTGCCATGTTGTTTCCCATCGCCATCCTCGCCGGTGACGACCAGCACGCCTGGGGCGTTGAAGTGCCGGATATTCCTGGCTGCTTCTCGGCCGGTGAAGACCTCGACCACGCCATCGCCATGGCCCGCGAGGCTATCGAGGGCCACCTCGAACTGCTGGCCCAGGACCAGCAGGAGATCCCCAAGGCCAGCACCGTGACCGTACATGCGGCCAACCCCGAATATGCCGGCTGCACCTGGGCGCTGATCGATATCGACATCACCCGCTACCTGGGCAAGGCCGAGAAGCTCAACATCACCCTGCCGGCTTACCTGCTGACCCGTATCGACAGCTATGTGCAGAACCACCCCGAGCACAAGAGCCGGTCGGGGTTTTTGGCCGAGGCGGCGTTGCGGATTTTGCAGGGGGATTGCAAGTAGACGGGTTGAGCGCCTTTTGGGGTTGCTGCTTTGGGTTGCCTGGGCTGGCCTCATCGCCGGCAAGCCGGCTCCTACAGGTGCGGCGCCGGGCTGAAGGAAGCCAGATATTCAACCAGCGGGGCCGCCTTTGGGTAGCAGCACGCTGGCCCGCAGGCCACCACCCTCGCGATTGTTCAGCAGCAGTTCACCGCCATGGCTGGCAGCAATGCGCTGGGCGATGCTCAGGCCCAGGCCGTAGCCACCGGAGGCCTGGTTGCGCGAATTTTCGCCGCGCACGAACGGGTCGGTGACGGTGGCCAGCAAGGCTGGCGCGATGCCGGGGCCGCGGTCGTCGATGTGGATGTAAACGCCGGTGATTGCCGCTTCCAGCGTGACCGACACCTCGCGGCCATAGCGCAGCGCGTTGACCAGCAGGTTTTGCAGGCAACGCTGCATCAACAAGGCATCCACCCGCACCTTGCCGGCGTGGCCATGCACCGGCAGCGGCTCATCGCTGCTGGCAAGGTCAGCGCACAGGCGCGCCACCAGGCGGTCGAGGTCCACTTCCTGCAGGTTCTGCTGCTCGCCGGCACGCAGGTAATCCAGCACCTGGCCGATCATGCCGTCCATCTGCGCGATGTTCTGGCGTAGCCGCTCCTTGTGCTCGCCGTCTTCCAGCCGCTCCAGGCGCAGGCGCATGCGCGTCAGCGGGGTACGCAGGTCGTGGGACACCGCGGCGAGGAAGTAGGCCTTGTCGTTGACCATGGCGATCAGCCGCTGCTGCATGGCATTAAAGGCCAGGGCGGCGTGGCGCACCTCCTCGGGGCCGTCCAGCGGCAGCGGCGCCTGCTCGAGGTTACGGCCAAGGCCTCTGGCGGCTTCGGCCAGGCGGCGCACCGGGCGCAGGCACAGGCGTACCGCCACCAGGCACACCAGCAGTACCGCAACGATACGCAGGGCGTACACCCGCAGCAGGTAGTCGCTGATCAGTACCCAGGCCGATTCGCCGCTCCAGCCTTGCAGCTCTTGCCCGTCGATGGTCAGCCAGTGGCCGTCGGCCAGGGGCACGGCGAACTCGATATGGGCCTGGGCGGTGCGCAGGCCGAACAGGCTGCGCCAGACGATGGGCTGGCCCAGCTCGTCGGTGAGCTGCACCTTGAGCAGACGCACCTGCGGGTCGCGGCCCAGCTCGTAGGCCAGCGCCTGGTGCAGCAGCAGTTCGATGCGCCGCCGGCCACGGCGCTCGTCGTGCTGGGCCTCGGGCAGCGACTCGGCGCAGCGCAGCTGGTAGCGGCGCGGCACCTGCAAGGTGCCGGCGTGGCATTGCGCCTGGGCGATCAGCGGGGCGCTGCGCGCGGCGATCAGGCGCACCGGTGCCTCCAGCACCTGGGCAAAGCGCACATCGAACCAGATGCTGCTGGACATCAGCTGGATCACCAGGGTGCCGCTGACCATGATCAGCAGCAGCTGGCCGAACAGCGTGCGTGGCCACAACCGGCGCAGCAGGCGCACCTCAGGCCCCCGACGCTTCGCGGCTGAGGCTCAGCAGGTAGCCCTCGTTGCGGATGGTGAGAATCTGCGCGGCGTTGCCCGGTGCGCGACGCAGTTGCTGGCGCAGGCGGCTGATGCACATGTCTACCGAGCGGTCGTCGGGCAGGTGGTCGCGGCCGAATGCGCTGCGCGTGAGGTGATCGCGGGACACCACGCGGTTGTTGGCCTCCAGCAGCTCGCGCAGCACCCGGTAGTCGGAGCGCGGCAGGGTCAGGGCCTGGCCGTCGGGGTGGGTGAGCAGGCGCTTGACCGGGTCCAGGCGAAAACCTGCGAACAGGTGGGGTTCGGCGTCACTTTCTTCGGTTTGCGCCTCCAGGCGCTGCGGGCGGCGCAGCACGGCCTTGATCCGGGCGATCAGCTCGCGCGGCTCGAAGGGCTTGGCCAGGTAGTCGTCGGCGCCCACCTCCAGGCCGATGATGCGGTCCAAGGTGCTGCCCTTGGCCGACAGCATGATCACCGCAAGCCCCGGCATCGCCTGCAACTGGCGGCACAGGCTCAGGCCATCTTCGCCGGGCAGCATCAGGTCGAGCACCACCAGGTCGACCTTGCAGCGCGCCAGTTGCTCGCGCATCTGCTCGCCGTCGGCAGCCGCCAGCACGTTGTAGCCGGCCTCGGTGAGGTATTCACAAAGAAGTTCGCGGATCTCGTCGTCATCGTCGACGACCAGCAGGGTCATGCTCATCACTGATGTACCTGTAGAGGAGGGCTTGTGCGCTCGTTACGTCCGATTACATCCCCGTACATGCCGGGCATGGAGCGCAGAAGGCGGATGCCTAGAATCGTAACAAAAAATCATCTGCAAATACGAAGCCTTCCCAAACGGTACGCCAACACACCATGAACGACGCATTCTGCATGACCCGAGGTGGCAGCCGCCTCACCCCGCTCGCTTTCTTCGTCGCCTTCGGGCTTTCCGGTACTGCCATGGCCGCCGATGGCCAGGCGCTGGTGCTGGACGCTACCAACATCGACAGCAGCGCCCTGCCAGTGGCTGATGATGCTGGGCAAATCGGCTACACCGTCGAGAGCACCCGCAGCTCCACCGGCCTGAACCTGACCCCGCGCCAGACCCCGCAGTCGGTGACCACCATCACCCGCGAGCAGATGGACGACCGCGGCGTACAGAACATCGAGCAGGCGCTGGAAACCACGCCTGGTGTCAGCGTCAGCAAAAGCGAGGTAGGCGGGCGCACCGACTTCCGCGCCCGTGGCTACTCGATCAGCAACTGGAAGGTCGACGGCTTGCAGTTCCAGGGCGGCTCGGACTTCAGCAACGGCGGCAGCGCGCTGAACATGGACCTGTACGAGCGCATCGACATCGTGCGCGGCGCCAACGGCCTGCTGGGCGGCACTGGCGACCCGTCGGCCACGGTCAACCTGATCCGCAAGGCGCCCACCCGCACCTTCGGCGGCAGCGCCTACGCCACCTACGGCAGCTGGGACAAGCGCCGCCTGGGCGCCGACCTGAACCTGCCGCTGTCCGAGGACGGCCGCCTGCGTTCGCGCTTCGTGATGACCCAGCAGGACGCCAACTCGTTCCGTGACAACCAGTCCGAGCGCTCGCGCGCGGCCCTGGCCAACTTCGAGTTCGACCTGGACGACGCCACCACCCTGGGCGCCGGTTACCAGTACGAATACAGCAAGGTGATCGGTGCCGGCTGGGGTGCCAACATCCCGATCTGGTTCGGTGACGGCAGCACCACCAACCTGCCGCGCAGCAGCAACGTGGCGCCGAGCTGGAGCTTTGGCGAAACCATCACCCGCACCACCTTCGGCTCGCTGGCGCACCGCTTCGACAACGACTGGAGCCTGGACCTGAAGCTGGCCCAGAGCGAAACCGAAGCGCTCAACCACCGCGGCCTGGCCAAGGTCAACTCGACCACCGGCGGCTATGGCGGCTATTGGGACCAGGACGGCAGCGGCGCGGTGCTCAACGGCCTGCACAGCTCCTCCGACACCACCCAGCAGTCGGCGCAGATCGACCTGTCGGGGCCGTTCCAGATGTTCGGCCGCACCCACCAGGCGATGGTCGGCTACAACGACAGCCGCACCGTGGCCTGGGCGCCGGAGTACAACTGCCGCATGGTCGGCGACGGCCTGAGCAGCAACGGTTTGCGCGGTTGCCAGTTCCGCGCCAACAACGGCCTGCCGATCAGCAACTGGGGCAATGGCGTGGATGCCGACTACCAGCTGCTGGCCTCCAAGACCGACCGCCACACCAAGACCACCACGCGCCTGCAGGGCATGTATGCCGCCACCCGCCTGAGCATCACCGACCCGCTGTCGGTGATCGCCGGCGCACGGGTTACCGACTATTCGGCGACCACCCTGGCGCTCACTGGCGCGCGCAGCAACCAGCAGAACAACGGCATCGTCACGCCTTACCTGGGCGCGGTGTATGACCTCAACGACACCTACTCGGCGTATGTCAGCTACACCGACATCTTCAACCCGCAGACCCAGGAAACCGTCAACGGCACCAAGGTGGCGCCGATCCGTGGCAAGAGCTACGAAACCGGTATCAAGGGTGCGTGGTTCGATGGCCGCCTGAACGCTTCGGCGGCGTACTTCCTGACCAAGCAGGCGGGCAAGGCAGTGATGGACGGCAGCCAGTCCACCCCGACCGGCGCCCAGGCCTACACCGCCGGCACCGGCCAGGAAACCGACGGTATCGACCTGGAAGTGGCAGGCGCGCTGACGCCGAACTGGAATGTGTATGCCGGCTACACCTACCTGCACTTCCGCCGTGTTGACAGCGATGGCCGCAGCGACCCGTCGCATCTGTTCAAGGCCTCGACCACCTACCGCCTGTCCGGCCCGCTGGACCGCCTGACCCTGGGCGCCGGGGTGACTGCGCAAAGCAACATCCGCGCGATTTCCAGCCCGGCTGGCCAGCCGACCAACGGCCGCAGCACCGGCGCCACCGACGTCAACTGGTCGGGCTATGCCATCTGGAATGCCATGGCCAAGTACCAGCTGACCGACGACACCGACGTCAGCCTCAGGGCCAACAACCTGTTCGACAAGCACTACTACAGCCAGTACGGGTTTTATGCGGGGGCGATTTATGGTGACCCGCGCAACCTGGAGTTGACGGTGAGTACGTCGTTCTAAGCAGAAAAAGCCCGCTGATGCGGGCTTTTTTCTTGGCGATGGCCCGCTCCCACAGGCATCGCATGGCCTTCAGGCATTTGCTGTACCTGTAGGAGCCGGCTTGCCGGCGATCACCGGCACAGCCGGTGCCAGCATTCGCCTGTGCCGGCCCTATCGCCGGCAAGCCGGCTCCTACAG
>NZ_JBJDNC010000025.1:0-40069 GCF_044900265.1 Pseudomonas sp. NPDC089406
ACTTTCACAGGCATAACTGGCCCGAAACAGATGTAGGAGCGGCCTTGTGTCGCGATGCGCCGCGCGGGCGGCGCTCGATCTGATAGGCGCTGCAAGGGTTGTGGCAAGCACCTGGCAGCCCCGACGCGGAACACCTTGAAAGCACCCTAGCCCCCACCAACCTCAATAGTCACTATCAAGCCAGCCAATTTCTCAACACCAGCCCCGCACCATAACCTTTCCCCATCGACTCCCCGCTGATGGAAAGCTCCCAATGAACACCACCGCCCGCCTGCTGCTAGCCGCCCTCGCCGTCACTGTGTTCAGCGGCTGCGCCAACCACCCCGAGCTGCGCCCCTACACCGCCGAAGAAACCCGCCAACTGCAGCTCGAAGCGCTGCAGCGCCAAGGCCTGAGCCAAGAAGACTACGAACGCCGCCGGCTGACCGTGCTGCGCTCGGGCCAGGAGCAGGTGATCACCGACACCGCCACCACCGCCAGCCAGACCCCGTACCTGTAATCGCCAAGGCGCACGCCTACAAGAGGCCAACGCCACCCCGGCGGCGGTCGATCCACACCAGCATCGCACTGGCATACAGCGACACCACCACGAACAGCCCCAAACGCACGGCAAACGCCCGGTACACATCCTGCCCGGCCACGCTGTCCTGCACCGACTGCCCCAGCAAAATCAGCATCGTGGTCAGGCAACTCACCCAGAACGCCGGCCCATGCCGGCTGGCCACCAGCCGCTGCAGCCGCCGCGCCTGCCACAAGGCCACCAGCAGCACCCACAGAAAGAACATCCACAGGTGCACGAACAGGCTCAACGCCCCCCACACCAGTATCGCCAGCACCCCGGCCAGCAAGGTCGAGCCCACCAGCTCGCGGGCCGCCTGGCGGGCATCGGTCTCGCCAGCCTGCTGGCCCAGGCTCACCGCCTTCATGATCAGCGGCATGAAACGGTCCGGGGCGATCAGCGCCAGCAAGAACGCCGGCATCACGATCAGCATGGCGCGCAGGGCGATCCAGCCCGCCTCCTGCTCATCAGCAAGCGGCGCGACCGGCGCAGCAGGCGCATCGAGCGGCTCGGGGAACAGCCCATGCACCAGCCACGTACACAGCACCGCCAGCAGCATGCCCTTGGCCATGGCCTCGACCACCGACAACGCCAAGGTGAAATCATGGGTGCCGGCGGCAGCGATCATGGTCAGGCCGATCACCAGCAGGTTGGCCAGCAAACCATTGCCGCCGCGCTGGGCGTAGCGAAACACCAGCAACAACCCCACCGCCACCAACAGCACTCCGGCCAACGGCGCGTGGCGCAGCAGCGGAATCATCAGCAAACCACTGCCGCAACTGACCAGCACCAGCAGCGCCAGCACCGGCGCCATGCGCAGCGGCAATGCCGCGTTGCGCATGGCCAGCAGCAACACGCACAGCACCGGGGCCAGCACCGGCACCGGCAAGCCGATGCCAAAGCTCGCCGCCAGGCTGAGCGCCGCGCCCCAGGCCAGGCGCAGGGCGCGGCGGCGGCGCAGTTCAATAGGCATACGACAACCAGCTCATCAGCCACATGAACAGCCGCCCCAGCAGGTTCAGCGGGTTGCCCTCCCCGGGCAGCGCCATCACCTCGGCCTGGCCGCCCACGCGCAATTGCGCGGCATCCAGCTCGCTCAAGCCCTCGAGCTCGACGATTACCGGAAAGCGCTGCGCCGAACGCAACCACTCACGGCTGTTCTGCACCGTTGGCAACTGCCCCGGCGGCGGCGGTTGCCCGCTGCTGACGCCCTGGCCGATGCTGCGGATACGCCCGTGCAACACCTCGCCGGGCAGGCTGTCGAGCACCACCAGCACCGGTGTGCCGAGCCGCAGGCGGCCGAGGTTGTTCTCGGTCATGTCGGCGCTGACCCACACATCCCCCGTGGCTACCAAGGTCATCAGCGGGCTGCCGGCCCCGACGTAGTGCCCCACATCCACCCGCAAGTCGGTGATGCGCCCGTCGGAGTCGGCGCGCACCTGGGTGCGCGCCAAGTCCAGCCGGGCCTTTTCCAGGTTGGCCGCGGCGCTGCGCAACTGGGCGTTATCGTCACTGCTGCCGCCCTCCTGCTCCCGCGCCCGCTGCACTTCGGCGCGGGCTGCGGCCACCTGGCTGCGGGCCTGTTCATAGGTGGCCTGGGCGCCTTCCAGGCGGCGCACCGACACCGTGCCCGGGTCTTCTTCGTACAAGCGCTTGAGCCGCTCGGCGTCCTGACGCGCCTTGCGCTCGTTGGCCTGGGCCGCCACCAGCGCAGCCTGGGCCGACTCGATGCCGGCGCTGTGCGCGCCAACCTGGCGCCGCGCCGCGTCGTAGTCGGCCTGGGCCCGGGCCAGGGCGATGCGGTACTGGGCCGGGTCCAGCTCGAACAGCAGCGCGCCCTTGCTCACCGCCTGGTTGTTGCCCACCGCCACCCGCTGCACCTGCCCCGCCACCTCGGCGCTGACCGGCACCACATAGGCCTGCAGGCGGGCCTGCTGGGTGTAGGGGGTGAAGCGGTCGGCCAGCAGATACCACAGCAGGCTCAGCGCTATCAGCACAAGGACCCAGCGCAAGCTGCGGTCCGGGGGGCTTGCGTCGCTCATCGGGCATTACCCTCCTGTTCGTCGAGCAGCTCGCCCCAGTCGGTACGCTGCTGCATCTGCCGCCGGGTGGCGGCGTCGATGGGCGCTGCCTGGCGCTGCCAGCCGCCGCCCAGGGCCTTGTACAGCGCCACCAGGCTACCCACCGCGTTGCCGCGGCTGACCAGGTAGCCGTCCTGCTGTTGCAGCAGCAATTGCTGGGCGTCGAGTACCCGCTGAAAATCAGCGAAGCCTTCGCGGTACTGGGCGCTGGCAAGCTCGAGCGAACGGCTCGCCGCCGCCGCGCCCTGGTCGCGAATGGCTGCGCTTTGCAAGGCCCGCACCAAGGCGCTGGCGGCATCATCGGCCTCCCGCGCCGCCTCGCGCACCTGCTGGTGATACAGGGTGATCAGTTGCTGAAGGCGGGCATCCTCCACCCGCACGGCATTCTTGCGCCGGCCATAGTCGAACGGGTTCCAGAGCAGCGCAGGCCCTGCGGCAATATCGAAGCTGTCCGGCAGGTGATTGGCCGACACCAGGCTCCAACCGATGCTGCCCAGCAGGCTCAATTGCGGGTACAGGTCGGCCTCGGCCACCCCCACCAGCGCCGACTGCGCCGCCACCGCCTGCTCGGCGGCGCGGATGTCCGGGCGCCGGCGCAACAACTCGGCCGGCACCGCCTGCAACACCTCAAGATCCGGCAGCGGCAACTGGCCGTGGCCTGCCTGCAGTTGCGCCAATGGCCCGGGTGGGCGCCCGAGCAGCGCGCACAGCAGGTTGCGCAAGGCGTTGAGCTGGGCCTCGAACTCGGGGATGGTCGCCTCGGTGGCCAGCAGTTGGGTGCGCGCCTGCTGCCAGTCGAGCTCGTCGTTTTCGCCATGGCGAAACAGCCGCTCGGTGATTTGCAGGCTGCGTGCCTGGCGCCGGGCGTTGTCGCGGGCGATATCCAGCCGCGCCTCTACGGTGCGCAGGGCGAAGTAGCTGTCGGCCACCTGGGCGCGCAGCAGCACCAGGGCGTCGGCGTAGTTGGCCTGGGAGGCGAAGTAGGCGGCATCGGCCGACTCGATGGCGCGGCTGAAGCGCCCCCAGAAGTCGACCTCCCAGGCCATGTCGAAGCCCAGGCTCGATTGCCAGAACACCGAGTCGCGCGCCGCCGGGGTGCCAGACTGGTCCTGCTTGAGGTACAGGCTTTGCGCGCGCAGCTGCTGCAACTGCGGGTAACGCCCGGTACGCACGATGGCCAACTGCGCCCGCGCCTCGGCGATACGCAGGCCAGCCACCTGCAAGTTGGCGTTGTGGGCATCGGCCTCGGCGATCAAGGCATCCAGCGTGGGGTCGGCGAACACCCTCCACCACTGGCGCAGGTCGGCGCCGTGCCCGCGCACCTGCTCCAGCGCAGGTGTGCTCCAGCGCTCCAGCCAAGGGTCCTGTGGCGGCACGTGGTCCGGCCCGACGGTGCAGCCGCCAGCCACCAGCAACAGCCCCAGCGCGCCATGGCGCAGGCAGTTGGCCATGGCCTCAGGCCGAGGGCGGGTCGATACGCTCGGGCACCTGCTGGTCAACCCACTGCCAGAACAGGTTGTAGGCCACCGCCAGGATCACCGGCCCGATGAACAGCCCGATGATGCCCTTGACCACCATGCCGCCCAGCGCCCCGATCAGCACCACCGGCATCGGCACGTCCACCCCGCGCCCCAGCAGCAGCGGTTTGAGCACGTTGTCGGCAAGGCCGGCAACGAAGGTGTACACGGCAAACAGGATGGTCATGGCGGTGAAGCCCTCGGTGCTGAACACATAGACGATCACCGGCACGGTGATCAGCGTTGCCGGGGCCTGGGCGATGCCAAGCATGAGGATGACGATCGCCAGCATGCCGGCGCCCGGCACGCCCTTGACCACAAAACCCACGCCGATCAGCAGCATCTGGATGAAAGCGATGCCGATCACCCCCTGGGCCACCGCACGAATGGTCGCGGTGCACAGCCGGGCGATAGGCCTGCCGCGTTCTTCGCCGGACACGCGCATGGCAATGCGCTGGGCGGCCAACTGGCCCTTGTCGCCAAACGCCATGATCACCCCGGCAATGATGATCGCGCCGATGAACAGCAAAAACGCACCGCCGGCACTGGCTGCAGCGCCCAGGGCCACGCGGCCGGCGCCCTTGAGGTCGGGCATCATCTGGTTGAGCACCCCCGACAGGCTCTGCGAAGCGGCCAGCCACAGCCCGTGCAGCTTGGCCCCCACCAGCGGCCAGCCGGCCACGCTGTCCGGCGGTGGCGGCACGCTCCAGGCGCCGCTCTTGAGCAGGCTCACCAAGCTGTCCACCGACTCGCTGATCGACACCACCACCAGGTAGATAGGCACCAGCAATACCAGCAGCACCAACGCCACCACCAGGGTGGCGGCATGCCCCTCGCGCAGCCGGGTCAGGCGCTGCACCCGGCGCAGCAGCGGGTACAGGGTCACCGCCAGGATCACCGCCCACAGCATCAGGTCCATGAACGGCGCGAACACCCGCCAGGCGAACAGGATCAACGCGGCCACCAGGCCAGCCTTGATCAGCACATCGAGCAGGCCGCGCGACAGCGCGCTGTCCAGTTTCAAACCAGGCTGCATGGTCCACCTCCGGGTTGGTTGTTCAGTGCGGGTCGGCGCCAGGCAGCACATCCTCGTCCACCGCCGCGCCCTGGCGGTGTTGCTCCAGCAGCCAGTGCGCCTCCTGCTGCTGGTAGCGCTGCATCCAGGCTGCCGCCTGAGACTCGCTGCGGCCCAAAGCGATGAAGGCCCGGCGGGCCATTTCCAGGCTGGAATGGAAGGTCTCGCGCACCGGGTTCACCCCCTGGTCGAGCAGGCGCAGCACGTCGCGGTGGTTGCGCGCGGCGGCGATCACCTCCAGCCGCGGGTACTGCTGCACCAACACGTCGACGGTCTTCTGGTTGCTGTGGGCATCGTCGGCGGCGACGATCACCAGGGCCGCCTCACCCACCTTGGCGGCGCGCAAGATCTCCGAGCGTGACGGGTCGCCATAGAACACTGTCGGCCCGTCGCCGCGCTGGCGTGGCTTGCGCGCCAGGGCTTCGGCCGAGGCGTCCAGGGCCACCACGCGCACCCCTTCGGCGTGCAACATGCGGCCGATGGCCCGGCCCAGCCGGCCGAAGCCGGCGATCACCACCTGGGGGGCCTCCTGCGGTTCCGGCAGCGGCTGCTCGCCACCCGCCGCAGGCGCCGGGCGCAACTGCCGGGCCAGGGCCATCATCACCAACGGCACCAGGGCCATGGACAGGGTGATGGCCAGCACCAGCAGGTCGTGCACCTGCTGGGCCAGCACCTGGTGTTGCAGGCCCAGCTTGAACACCACGAAGGCAAACTCGCCGCCAGAGGCCAGCACCACCGCCAGGCACAGTGCCTGCGGGCGGCCCAGGCCGCCGAACGCGCGGCCGATGCCCCACAGCAGCGGCAGCTTGACCGCCACCAGCAGCACAGTCAGCCCCAGCACCTGCAACGGCATGCTGGCCAGCAGGCGCAGGTCGGCGGTCATGCCCACACCGACGAAAAACAGCCCCAGCAGCAGCCCCTTGAGCGGCTCGATCTGCGACTCAAGCTCATGGCGGAACTCCGATTCGGCCATCAACACCCCGGCCAGAAACGCCCCCAGCGCCATCGACACGCCCACATGCTCCATCAGCCAGGCGGTGCCCAGCACCAGCAGCAGCGCGGTGGCGGTCGACAGTTCGTGCAGGCCGCTGCCCACCGTCCAGCGGAACACCGGGCGCAGCAGGTAGCGCCCGGCGATCACCACCACCGCGATGCCCAGCAGCACCGCCAGCAGCGGCCAGGCGCCCTCGTCGGCGGTACTGACGCTGCCACCGAGCAGCGGCACCACGGCGATCAGCGGAATGGCAGCAATGTCCTGGAACAGCAAAATGGCCACTGCCAGGCGGCCATGGGCCTTGCCCAGCTCCTTGCGCTCGGCCAGCACCTGCAAACCGAAGGCCGTGGACGACAGCGCCAGGCCCAGGCCCAGCACGGCAGCGGCCGCCGGGGGCTGGCCGAACAGCAGCCAGGCCAGCAACCCGAGGACTGCAGCGGTCAGCCCGACCTGCAGCGTGCCCACCCCGAACAAGGCCCGGCGCATGGTCCACAGGCGCCGCGGCGACAGCTCAAGGCCAATGACGAACAGCAGCATCACCACGCCCATTTCCGATAGCCGCGCGACGTTGTGCGGGTTGTCGACCAGCCCCAGCACCGAGGGGCCGATGAGGATGCCAGCCAGCAGGTAACCTGGTACGGCCCCCAGCTTCAGGCGCTGGGCCAGCGGTACCAGAACCACCACTGCCAGCAGGAACACCACCGTGGCCTGCAACAGGCTGCCGTCATGTGGCATGTGCGCCCTCCATTGGTCTTGTACGCGCGTTCTGTAGGAGCCGGCTTTCCGGCGATGTGGCCCGCACAGGCCACAAAAGGTGTGCCAGCCTCACCGGCCCTATCGCCGGCAAGCCGGCTCCTACAGGGGGGTGGTGCTATTCGCCGGGTACTGTCACCGCCGCCCAGCTGCTGTCCGGGTCGAAGCTTTTCATCGCCATAGCCTGCCTGGCCCCATCCGGCCCCAGGTCTTTCTCGAACACCTGCCCGTCGTGGCTGACCATAAAGCTCATCACCCCGCTGTCGTCGTAGCGCGCAGGCCACGCGACCAGGGCAAAACCGCGGGTCATGTGCCCGCCGATCAGGTAGTCGTAGGCACCGCCCGGCGCCGACGGCCCCTGGGCTTCGAGGATGCGAAAGTGATAGCCGTACCAGTCGTCGCCGGCCTTGTCATCGGCGAACAGCGGGCCCAGCGGGCTGACCTGGCCGTCGTGCTGGTCCGCCCAGTACAGGCCGTCGTGCTTGCCGGGGCTGCTGAAGATGCGCCGGGCGTACTCCAGCGCGCCGTTGCCGTTGCGGTCCTGGCTTGCGTATTCGGTTTGCGCATCGTGGTAGGCGAGCATCGACTGCATGGCCGCCAGTTCGTTGCGGCCGATGCGCCGGGCGCGAATCTCGGCGCTGCCGGCCTTGAGGTCGAAGTGCCAGCCGTTGGCGCCCTTGATCAGCGGTATGGGCAAGGCCCAGTGTTCGCGCCCCACCACCAGCTGGGCGCTGTGCGGGCCGGTGCTGTCGAGGCTGTGCTGGGCGTGGTATTCGGTCAGGAAGGTCTGCACGTCGCGCTGTTGCACGCCGCCGCGAGGGATGTAGGTGCGCCAGTCCTCACCGAGCAATTGGGCAAAGCGTGCCTCGTCTGGCGGCTCGCGCTCGAGGGCGGCGACGAAGGCTTCTACCGCAGCGTCCGGGGTGGCGAACGCTTCATGGGCGAAGCCCGCAGCCGACCAGGCCATGCTGCTGGCCAGGAGCAAGGCCAATGCACTGAACGTTTTCATCGACGGCCCCCTCCCCCAAAGCGCGCCCCTCCACCTGCGGGCCTGGACACCGGCTGCCCGGCAGCGCGGGCATTGCCCTGGCGCTGGGCGAAGCCTTGGCTGGTGCGCCCACGGTTGGCCTGGGCCAGGGTGTTCGATGGCGCGCGCACGCCATCAAAGGCATTGTTGCGGGCACGCCCGGCATTGGCCCGCTGCTGCGCCTCCGGGCGCGCCTGGGCGTTGCCGGGGCGGCGCGGGTTGACCTGGCTCAGCCGCTCGTCCTGGGCCTCGCGCGCCCGTTCGCGGGCCTGCAGGTTGCTGGTGGCGGGCCGCTCGATGCCGGCACGGTCCAGCGAGCCAAGGGCGTTCTGCCGGGCGCGGGCGCGCTGGGCGTCGTCGCCGCGGTAGGCCTCGCGCTGGCGCGCGCCGTCCAGCTGACGGCCGTATTGTTCGCGGTTGCGCGGGTCACGGTAGGGCACGCCGTCACGGTGCGCGGGGTCGTGGCGCCACTTGTTGTCGATGTTGGCAATCTGCTTGTTGCTGTTGAGGGTGTTGTAGCGGTTCACGTCGATGTCGACGTCATGGTCGTTCCAGTCGCAATTGCCCCACAGCGAGGCGACGATCGCCACCCCGGTGCCGAAGGCCAGCCCGGCCACCAGCGCCGAGCCCGGGTACCAGGTGGGAGGTGGCGGGTAATAGGTTGGCGGCGAGGCCGGATAGGGCCAGGTGCCGTAGCTGGCGTTGGGGTTGTAGCTGGGAACGTAGACAGTCTGCGGGTCGGCGGGCTGGATGATGATGGTCTGGTTGCCCTGGCTGTTTTGGTTGTCGCTGGCGGGTGCGGCCTGCACGGTGACGTTCTGGTATTGGTTGCTTTGCAGGGTGCCGGCGGCATGGGCGCGCTGGCGCAGGTGCTGCACGTTGACCATCAGTTCATCGGGCTGGGCGAGGAAGGCATCGCCCAGGCGCTGCACCCAAACCGGGCCCTGGCCGAGGGTGGCAAGCACCTGGGGGAAGGCCACCAAGGCCTGCACGCTGGGGTCCCAGGGTTGGCTGGCGACCTGCTTGACCGCATCGTCGCCCTTGGCCTGGGGGTTGGCCTTGGACCAGGCCACCGCCTCGGCCACCTCGCCGGGGTAGGTACTGGCCATCAGCACCTGGGCCAGCAGCGGGTCGGGGTACAGGGCGATCGGGGCAAGCATCTGCTGGAGCTGTTCCTGGCTGAACACCGTTTGCTGGCTGGCCACCTGGGGCGCGGGCGGGCCGGGGTCGGGTGTTTCGGCGAGGGCCGGGGCGCCTTGCAATAACAGCGTCACTGCCAGCACAGCGGTGAATCGCGGGCGCATACACACCTCCCAGGTGGGTTGTCACGCTCGAAATGAGGGGGTGGGAGCCAGGGAGGTGAACGCTGGTACGGCGAGCGACTGTCTTTCAGCCTCGGTGCTGAAGGTCAAGGGTAGCAGAGGGTTTGCGTCCGGGCCGGGCGCAACCCCAACCTGCAAAAAACCAACCCAGTTAGCAAAACCAGGCCCCCGCCCCCAACCCCGCTCGAACCACCGGTATACTCCCCGGCCGTTGTCCGCCACCTGCAGGAAGCACCATGACCACCCAGCAACTTGCCACCGCCCCCGACACCACCCTCAGCGCCACCCCCGCCCCGCTCAGCGACGCTCTGGCCAAACTGCAACAGGCCGAAACCCGCCTGGCCCAGCGTATCCGCACCATCAGTGCGGCCTTTCTGGTGGTGACTTCAGCGTTCTGTCTGTACTGGCTGGTCAGCTGGGTCTGGGCCGGCCACTACATCGGCGGGCCGATCCTGGCGGTGATCATGTTCTGCTTCCTGGGTTACCTGTACCGGCCGGTGTCGCTGCTGTGGCGCCCGCAGCAGTGGGCCGTGGACAAAGCCTGGCGCCAGGCCGACGAAGTGCGGCGCGAAGCCGGCAAGGCGTTCATGGCCAGCCAGACGCTCGGCGCCTACCGCTGGGTTACCCGTGGCGGGCGCATGCTGGGGGTGTTCACCGACAGCCGCACGCTGTACCTGCTGGCCGACCAGAGCGGCGAACAGCACGCACTGATGGACGCCGCCCGGGTAGTCAAGCAGGTGTATGTCGACGAACAGGCCACTACCACCACGACCAGCAACACCACCACCAAGCACGGCCGGCGCAACATCTATGCGTTCACCAACAGCTGGGGCATGCTCGGCAGCGGCAAGTCCCGCTCCACCACCACGACCAGCAGCAGCACCGTGCGCAGCTTCACCCTGCACCTGCAGTTGCAATGCGAAGGGCATCACCCGTTCTGGGTGCAGTTGCCGTTCGCTGACGACTGGCAGGAAGCGCAAAACTGGAAGCTGCTGATCGAGCAGGCCACCGGGCGCTAAGCGAGCCGGGCCAAATCGTCTCGCGCTACCTGTACCGGCCTCATCGCCGGCAAGCCGGCTCCTACAGGTTATGCGGTCCATGTAGGAGCCGGCTTGCCGGCGATGAGGCCGGTACAGGCAGCACATAACAGCCATTCCCACAAAATACCCTCCGTAAACCCGGGCCCTCCGCCATGGACGAACTGCGCAAGATCGACCTGAACCTGCTGCTGGCCCTCAACGCCCTGCTGGTTGAAAAACACGTCACCCGCGCCGCCGTGCGCCTGCACCGCAGCCAGCCGGCGGTCAGCCATGCCCTGGCGCAACTGCGCGCCCACTTCGACGACCCGCTGCTGGTGCGCCAGCAAGGCCGCATGGTCCTGACCAGCCGCGCCCAGGCCCTGGCCGAGCCGCTGCAGGACGCCCTGGCCAGCCTCAACGGCCTGCTCGCAACGCCGGTATTCGACCCGGCCCAGGCCACGCGGCGCTTTCGCCTGTCGCTGTCGGACTACGCCTCGCGGATCATCCTGCCACCGCTGGTGCAGCACCTGCGCAACACCGCGCCCGGTATTGACCTGGCCATCAGCCAGGCCAGCCGCGAAGTGATGATGGGGCAACTGCAGGACGGCGAGCTGGACCTGGCCCTGGGTGTGTTCAACGAGGTGCCTGCCGACATCAACTCGCAGGCGCTGTTCAGCGAGGACTTCGTCAGCGTCGCCGAGCGCAGTACCCTGCCGGCCAGCGGCGCGCTGTCGCTCGAGCAGTGGCTGGCCCGGCCCCATGTGCTGATGGCCATGCGCCCCGATGCCTTCGACGAGATCGAGCGCGCCCTGGCAGCGCATGGCTACAGCCGCCATATCGCCCTGGCCCTGCCGCACTGGAGCGCGGCCCTCGAGGTGCTGCCCGGCACCGACCTGGTGCTCACCGTGGCCAGCCGCGCAGCCACGTCAGTGGCGCGTTTCGACACACTCGCGACCTTTACCCCACCCTTCCCGCTGCCGTCGATCGCCTACCAGCAGGTCTGGCACTCACGCAAGGACAACGACCCGGCCCACCGCTGGCTGCGCGAAACGCTGTACGCCTGCAGCCAGCCCCGCTGAGCGCCGTTCACTTGCCGCCCGGCAAAGCCACCGCAGTGGCGGCCGATGCGCCACCGCCCTGCACCAGCAACACACCGCCGATGATCAGCAGCACACCCAGCACCCTGGCCAGGTTCACCGGCTTTTCCGCCAGCCCCATCAAACCGAAATGGTCCACCACCACCGAGGTGATGATCTGCCCGGCTACCACCAGCAACAGGAACCCTGCCGCTCCCAGCTTGGGCGTCAAGGCTGCAGCGGCTGCCACATAGAGCGCACCCAGCACGCCGCCGACCCACAGCCACCAGGGCCCTTGCAGGGCCTTGCCCAGGTGCGGCGCCGACACCCGCAGTACCAGCAATGCCGTCACCACCACTGCCGTGCTCACCAGCAGTGAGGTCAGCGCCCCCCACAACGGATGCCCCAGCGCACGGCCGACCGCAGCATTGCTGGCCGCCTGAAACGGCAGGACAACGCCGGCCAGCAGGGCCAGGCCGGCGGGGATGATGGCGAGCAGTGCGGCTTTGCTGAACATGGGGCATCTCTGAACAGGGGGAATGGGCACAGCATGCGCAATATGGATTTATGATGGAAATCGAAACCCTGCACACTCTTCATTCGCCATATGCATACCCCTGTAGGAGCCGGCTTGCCAGCGATGAGGCCGGTACAGGTGTACCGAGGCTGCCGGCCCTATCGCCGGCAAGCCGGCTCTCATAGAACAACACATAACTCACTGACTTAGCAGGGACCTGTGGGAGCGGGTTTACCCGCGAACACCGGCGAAGCCGGTGCCAAGCTCCGCGTCGCTTGCTTCGCGGGTGAACCCGCTCCCACAGGGTACGCGGCGCGCTTGCGAATTCTGTTCTCTGCGCGACAGCGCAGCTCCAAGGGCTGGGTGATCTCCTACAGGGATCAGCCCGACATGCGGTGGTGAAACCGGCCCCGCCCTGTGTATGCTGGCAGCGCCCCAACGCCCCGGACTGCCCCCTCTATGCCCGTCGACCTCCAAGCCCTGTACCCCAGGCTGATCCACCTGATGCTGGACACCGTGTTCGTGGTCGACCGGGACAATACCATCGTCTTCGTCAGCAACGCCTGCGAAGCCCTGCTCGGCTACCCGGCAAGCGAGCTGGTCGGCACCCCGATCACCCGCTACATGCACCCCGACGACCTGGACGCCACCAAGGCCTCGATCATCCGGGTGATGAACGGCCACCCGCACTTCGACTTTCGCAACCGCTACATCCGCAAGGATGGCGGCGTGGTGCACATTCTCTGGGCGGCGTTCTGGTCCGACGAGGTGGGCGCGCGCATCGGCGTGGCGCGCAACGTCACCGCGCTGACCCAGGCTGAAGAAGAACTGCGCTTTCTGGCCCACCACGACCCACTCACCCGCCTGTGCAACCGCTCGCTGTTCAACCAGCGCCTGGCCGCCGCACTGCAGGAGGCGCAGTACCATCAAAAGCCGTTGGCGCTGCTGTTTCTGGACGTCAACGGGTTCAAGGCAATCAACGACCTGTACGGCCATGCCCTGGGCGACCGCGTGCTGTGCGCCATCGCCCGGCGCCTGGAGCAATGCGTGGCAGCCACGGGCACGGTGGCGCGCATGGGCGGCGACGAATTCACCGTGTTACTGACAGGCAGCGCAACGCCTGCGGCGGTCAGCGAGAAGATGGGGCAGATACTGGCCGCCATGGCCGAACCGCTGGGGGATGAGTTTGGCGGCCTGGCCATGCCGTCGTGCAGCATCGGCGTGGCCCTGTACCCGGTGGACGGGCAGGATGCCGACAGCCTGCTCAGCCATGCCGATGGGGATATGTACGAGAAGAAGCGCCGCCGGTACGCGGCGGGGTGAAATGAAAGGGGCCGCGTTGCGGCCCATCGCCGGCAAGCCGGCTCCTACAGGGATTGCGCAAGGTTCCCTGTAGGAGCCGGCTTGCCGGCGATGGGCTGCAACGCAGCCCCGGTTACACCTCAACTGGCCAGAATGAAATCACTCGCCGAAATGCTGGTGGCATCCCCCACCCCGACCAGACGGATCGAGTCCGCCCCGCCAAAGCTGATCAAGGTATCGGCGCCCACATCGGCAATGGTCACCAGCCCGACGAAAGTCGCCGCCGTGATGTTGAACGCCGAGATGTCGATCAGGTCCTGGCCACCGGCCGCGTTGGCATCGAACCCGGTAATGCGGTCCACACCAAAGCCTGCGCTGAACACGAAGACATCGTTGCCACTGCTGGCGACCATCGTGTCGTTGCCGGCCCCGCCGGTGACCGTGTCGTTACCGGCGCCTCCGTCGATGATGTCGTCACCGGCACCGCCCAGCAGGGTGTCGTTGCCGGCACCGCCGTTGAGAGTGTCGGCACCGTCACCACCGTCGAGCAGGTCGTTGCCCGCATCGCCGTTGAGCAGGTCGTTGCCGAGCCCGCCGCTGGCCTGGTCATTGCCGGCGCCGCCGGTAAGCCGGTCGTTGCCGCCATTGCCGATCAGGTTGTCGTCGCCAGCACCGCCATTGAGGGTGTCGTTGCCACCGGCACCGGTGATGACGTTGGCCAGGCCATTGCCGGTGCCGGTGAAGTTGCCAACGCCGGTGTAGGTCAGGTTCTCGACGTTGGCCCCTAGGGTGTAGCTGGCCAGCGCAGTGCGCACGGTGTCGATACCGCCATTGGCTGCCTCCACCACGGTGTCCCCGGCCTCGACGATGTAGGTGTCGTTGCCCAGCCCGCCCACCAGCCGGTCGGCTCCCGCGCCACCGGTCAGCACGTCGTCGCCGACGCCGCCGGTGATGGTGTTGGCCAATGCGTTGCCGGTACCTGTGAAGTTGCCGTTGCCGGTGTAGGTCAGGTTTTCGAGGTTGGCACCCAGGGTGTAGCTGCTCAGGGTGGTCTGCACCAGGTCAGTGCCGGCCCCGGCTGCTTCGTTGACCACATCGCCGAGGTTGTCGACCACGTAGGTATCGTTGCCGATACCACCGTTCATGGTATCCAGGCCCAGGCCGCCGTTGAGCAGGTCGTTGCCTTCGTCACCATTGAGGGTGTCGTTGTCGTCACCGCCGTTGAGGGTGTCGTTGCCGGTGCCGCCGAACAGCTGGTCGATACCGGCCAGGCCGTTGAGCACATCGTTGCCGCCCAGCCCGAGCATCACGTCGTTACCGGCGGTACCGGTCAGGGTGTTGGCCAGCGCATTACCAACGATCACCGCACCCAGCGGCACGGTCACCGCCGCCGTGGCCGCCGAGGTCAGCGTCTCCAGCTTGCCGAAGCCATCGGTGTAGCGCACCACCACCCGCAGTTGCTGGTTGCCCTGCGCCAGCGTGGTGGTGAAGCTCGCGCCGGTGGCCCCGGCGATGTCGGTGAAGGTACTGCCGTTGCCCTGCTGCCACTGGAAGCTGAAGCTGCCCAGCCCGTCCAGGTCGGCGATGCTGCCGGTCAGCGCGGTCAGCGTCTGGCCCTGGTCGGGGGTGGTGTCACTGATCAGCACCGCACCGGTGGGCAGGTCGTTGACGTTGGCCACCGGCGCCGTCGGGTCGCTGGCCACGCTTTCGGCCACGCCGAAGTTGTCGACGTAGTTGACCAGCACCCGCACCTGCTGGCCGACGTTGCCCTGGCCGAGGGTGAAGGTGGTGCCGGTGGCGCCGGGCACATTGACCCAGGCCAGCCCGCTGTTGGTCTGCCACTGGATGGCGAACTGCGGGTTGCTCAGCCCGTCGATGTCGACGATGGTCGCAAGGTTGGCGGTCAGCACCTGGTTCTGCGCCGCCAGCCCGGTCACGGTCGGCCCAGCACTCGGGGCGTTGTTGGCCGAGGAGTCGACGATTTCCAGCGTGCCCTTGGCATCCTGGTACACGGCGCGCACGCGGATGTTCAGCCCAGCCACATCATCCGCCACGCGGTAGGTGGCGCCGATGGCCCGCGACACTTCGCCAGCGGCGACGAAGGTGATGTCCTCGTACACCCCGGAGCCGGCGATGGTTTCCACCTGCCAGTAGTAGGCCACGGGGCCGGTGACATGGCCGTCGGCATTGCCCGCGCCGATGTTGTCGGCATCGTGCACGGCACGGTCGTCCACCCGCAGCAACTGACCGGCCACCGGGGTATCTTCGCGGGCGCCGGTACCGGCGTCGAGAATCGCCAGGCGCCCGGTGGGCCCTGCGTTGACGGCGGTGCCCACACCCGAGGCCTGGGCGCGATCGGCGAACTGCAGGCGCTCGATGCCGGTCAGGCGGTCGACACCGTCACGGCCAGCCACAGTGTCGGTGACGATCACCGTGTTGCCCTGCACCGAGACGCTGTAGTCCGCTGCATTACCGCTGAACACCGCAGTGTCGTAGCTGTTGTCGCCGTTGAGTATTTCGCGAACGATCACCAGCTGGCCGGGGTTGTAGGTGCCGTTGAGCATGAACGGCACCATCGGTTCCATGCTGTCGAAGCTGGCGATTTCCGGGCCGGTGCCGTCGTGGTTGGCGCGTACGCTGATGCGCACGTTCAGCCACTTGTCACCGTCGAGTATGTCGTCGCCGCCACGGCCTTCGATCAGGTCGCTGCCGCGCCCTCCAAGGATGATGTTGCCACCATCGTAGAAGGTCGCGCCGGCGGCCAGCAGGTCGGCCAGGCCGTTGATCAGGCTGATGTTGGTCAGCACGCTGCCGTGGGCCCCGGCGGTAGGCAGCGAGGTGGCGTCCTCGTTGTCGCCGCGCAGGAAGTCGCCGTGGGCCGAACCCGACAGGCCTTCCATGATGTCGAAGCGCACCAGCGCCGAAGCGCCCGAGCCCGGCAGTTGCGGCACATCGAAGAAGCGGTCGGTGTAGTCGATGGTCACGCCCTGGGCAAGGTCCTTGAAGGTTGCCCAGTCGTAGCCGGAGCCGCCGATGTAGCGGTCACCGAAGCCCAGGCTGCCGACCATGATGTCGTCGCCGCCTTCACCGTTGAACTTGTCGTTCTCGTTGCCGCCGATGAACACGTCGTTGCCGATGATCGGGTCGTTGCCCAGCGGGTCGAAGTTGTCGCCGGGTGCACCGTCCGAGGTGCCCTTCTCGATCCAGTCGTCACCCTCGTTGCCCATGTCCTGCTCGTTGGCCTTGCTGCCGAGGATGAAGTCGTTGCCCTGCCCGCCGATGGCTTCGGAGGCGTCTTCACCGGTGACGATGAAGTCGTTGCCGAAACCGCCGATGATCAAGTTGACGCCGTTGCCGCCGTGCAGCACGTCGTTGCCGTCGCCGCCCTGGATGTTATCGTCGCCGCCGGTGTCGGTGATGATGTCGTCGCCATCGCCGCCACGCAGCTGGTCGTTGCCGTCGCCACCTTCGATGCGGTCGTTGCCGCCGTCGCCCCACACGGTGTCGTCACCTTCGCTGGCGATGAGGATGTCGTTGCCGTTGGTGCCGCCGAGCACGATGTGCTGGTCGCCGGTGTAGCGGATGTAGTTGGTGTCCGCGCCTGCGGTCAGCGGGTTGTCACGGAATACCACCTGCTCGCCGTTCTCGCCCAGCGGGTCGAGGTTGCCCAGGCCTTCGTTGAACTGCTTGCTGCGGTCCACTTCCAGGTAGTAGCCCGGGTCGGAGAACACCAGGCCCGGCAGGTGGGTGGCCGAGGTGTTGGCCATGATCAGCTTGGCGAACGAGTTGCTTTCAAGCTCGGCGTTCATCGACAGGCCCGAGGTGCGCTCCAGGTAGTAGAAGCGGTCGCCGTCCTGCAGTTTCTCCATCTGGTTTTCGAACACGAAGTTGAAGGTGCTGCCGAGCATGCCGCCAAACGGCGTGACTCTTTCGGCCAGCCCGCCAATCCACAGGTCAATGGCGTCCACGCCGGTCACGGTGACGGCTTTGAGGTCGTCGGCGGTGCCCAGCACGCCATCCTTGCCGGGCAAGGTGACGTTGGCCCAGGCGCCGGTGCCGTTGAGGAAGTCCAGGCGGTCGGCCGGTGCGCCGTCGCCACCGAGTACCAGCGCCAGGGCGGCGGCACGCTTGCCTTCCAGGGTGGTGGCCGAGGTGATCGACTCATGGGTGCCGTAGGCGGCGATGAAGTTGATCAGCGACTCGGGGTGCTTGAGGTGCTGCACCAGGTCGACCCAGCTGGTGTACGGCTTGAGCTGGGTATCGCCGGTCTGGCTGAAGATGTCGCGGCGCAGGGCGTTGAGCGACGGAATGCCGACATCGCGGCCACGGGCGATGTTGATCGCCGGCAGGTCCAGCGGCAGGCCCAGCAGGTTGTTGCGCAACGCCTCGGTGACGAACTCGTCGATTTCGTTGCCGGCCTGGCGGGTCACCCCACGCACGATGGCGCTGGTCGCATCCTCGGGGGTCACGCCGCTGGCGGCATACGCCAGCGGGTTGAGGAAGGCGGCGATCAGGCCCAGTTGCTGGTCGGGGTTGGCGCTGGCCGGGTCATTGATGACGTTGAAGTCGACGTCGTAGCGGTCGACGGTCTCGGTCAGCATCGAGTGGCCGAAGCGGTACACGGTGTGGGCGAACTCGGCGACGATCGAGGCGTCGAGGTCGACGTCGTACACCTGGGTCGGGGCGAAGAACAAGTCGACCCGTGGCTGGATGGTACGGGCGAACTCCTCGAACACCAGGTGCTGGTACTGCATTTCGGTGCCGAACTTGGCGGCCTGGAACAGCCGCTCGCCGTTCCATTGCAGGGCGTCGATCTCGGCCTGGGTGGTGGGCAGCGCGGTGACCGGGTTGAGCAGCCATTCGTTGAGGAAGGCCAGGTCGTTGGAGTCCAGCACGGTGTCCTGGGTCTGCGCCACCAGGCGGTTGTGCTCGGAGTGGAAGATCGCGTGCACCGCAGTCAGGCCGATGTTCTCGTTCACCCGGCCGTCACCGGCGATGTAGTGGGCGTCGAGCAGCTCGTTGTCGTAGCTCAGGTTGTTGCCGCCAGGGCCGACCGGCTGGGCGTTGCCCACATCAATGTCGGCATCCGGCGCCAGCACCCCGCCACTGAACACGGGCGCTGCGTTGTGGGCGATGTCGGCGAGGAACTCATGGCCGGTGCGCACGGCGTTGGTCAGGTCGATCGGCGCCAGCGGGTTGCCCTCTACCAATACGTCGTCGGCAGTGCCGCCCAGCCCGTCGAGGCCCTTCATCACCACCATCGGGTAGCCGTTGGGGCCCTTGATGAAGTTGCCGTAGGCGTCGGTGGCCAGCAGCGGCACGTTGCCCACGTCGGCGTCGGTGAGGTGGATACCCAGCACGTCGTTGGCCTGGGCCTTGACCACCTTCCAGGTGGCCATGCCGCCGATCTCGGTGTCATCGCCGCTGCCGTACTTGCCATCGGCACCCAGGTCGCGGTTGGTGATCAGCCGGCCGGTGGCCACCGGGCCATCGTCGGTGAGCACGTAGCCACGCAGGAACACCTGGTGCGAGGGGTGCGAGCTGTAGGTCTGGTTCTGGTCGACGAACGGCGTGGTGGTGTTGGTGTGCTCGTGGATGTCGTCGGCAGTGCCCAGCACGCCATCAGGGCCGGGCTGGTTGGTGGCGCGGGTCAGCACCATGAAGTTGGCGTTGCCGCCCGGTACGTACAGCGGGTCATCGGGTTGCAGCGGGATGAAGATGGTGCCCGAGCCGCCCTTGGTCACCAGGTCCAGGCCGTGGTCGAAGAACTGCCCGAAGAAGGTCATCCAGGCGTTGAACGGCGCCGACAGGCCGGCGTCGGGCGCGGTGTTCTCGAACAGGTACACGTCGTGGTCGTCAGTGGTACCGAACTGGCCGTCCAGGCCGGGGCTGGCCACCACCCGCACGCCGTCCTTGAGCACGTCGTCGCTGCCGGCCGCGCCGAAGTCCAGCACGCCATTGGCACCCGGGTCATAGGCGGTGGCGTAGGCTGCCGGGTTGTTGGAGGTCTGGTCGACGATCAGGTTGCTGATGGTGCGCGGCTCGGAGTCGAACACAAAGCCGCTGGTCTGCTGGTACGAGGAGCCCGGAATGGCCGGCGAGCCAGGCCCGAAGAAGCCGGCAGGCGCACCTTCGGCCGAGTTGAACACCGGGTCGCTCAGGCGTGGGAACACATTGTCGGCAGCGCCGTACTGGGTGTGGTTGTTGCCGTTGAGGTTGAGCAGGTTGTTGTTCGACCCGTCCACCGCCCGCAGGCCCAGCGGTGCGCGGATGTTGGGGATCAGCGAGAGGATGTCCTGGCCTGCGGCATCGGCCTCGGCGATCTTGATCTGGTCGAGGATGAAGTTCAGGTCAGAACGCACCATGTGCAGGCCGGCACCACCTGCGGTGGCATCCACTACCGGTGTTGCTGCCACCGGTGTGACCGGCGCGCCCGGCTGCACCACGGTGGTGGGCTGGGAGAACAGTATTTCGGTGGTGCCGTGGGCGTCCTGGTAGATCGCCTTGACCCGCAGGGCCAGCCCGGCAAGGTCCGGCGAGACCTTGAACGAGGTGCCATCGGCGCTCTGGAACGCCAGGTCGCCGGCCGGCAGCAGGATGATGTCCTGGAACACGCCACTGCCCGGGTCGGCCTCGAACTGCCAGTAGTACGACACCGAGCTGTTGGCCAGGTTGCCCAGCGGGTTGCCGGCACTGACGTTGTCGCCATCGCGCACGCCGGCCACGCTGACGGTGAGCATGTCGCCCACGGTGATCGCGCCGCCGTTGTTGTCGGTCACGGTCGGCCGGCCGGTGGGCGCCTGGTTGCCGCCCGCCAGCACCTGCTGGCCGTCGGCAAATTGCAGGCGCTCGATGTGCAGCAGGGTGTCGGTGCCGTCGCGGCCGGCGACGCTGTCGGCCACCGTCCACACATCGTCGGAGGTATCGGCGGTGCCACGGGTGTCGCGGGTGACGGTGTATTCGGACTGCAGGCCCGAGTAGATGGCGGTGTCATAGGCGGCGCCGCCGCTGGAGCTGCCCGGCAGGATCTCGCGCACCGCCTTGAGCTGGCCGGGGTTGTAGGTGCGGTCGAGCATGAACGGGATCATGTCGACCATGCTGTCGAAGCTGGCGATCTCGGGGCCGGTGTGGTTCACATCGCCCGGTGCATACACCGCGATGCGCACGTTCAGCCACTTGTCGCCGTCGATCAGGTCGTCGCCGCCGCGGCCTTCGATCAGGTCGCTGCCGTCGCCGCCGAGCATGATGTTGCCGGTGGCAAAGCCGGTGGTGGGCAACCCGGCGTCGGCCAGGAACTGCGCCAGGCCCTTGATCAGCGCAACGTTGGTCAGGGCACTGCCGGTGGCGCCGCCGTGGTTGAGGATGGTCACCGCATCGACGTCGTCACCCTTGAGCACATCACCAAACTTGGAGCCCGACAGCCCTTCGACTTCGGCGAAGCGGTCGAGGATCGAGGCCGGCGAGGCGCCGACCGGGTTGAACACCCCGGCGTTCTGGTTTGGCGCATTGCCATGGGGCTGGGCCAGGGCGGCCAGGCTCAGGTCGACGGTCACGCCGATCTTGTCGTTTTTGTAGGTGACCCAGTCGAAGCCCGACATGCCGTCCATCTTGTCCTGGGCATCGCTGCCGACAAAGATGTCGTCGCCGCCTTCGCCGATCATTTCGTCAAAGCCGCCGCCGCCGACGAAGATGTCGTTGCCGATCACATCGTCAGTCAGCAATGGCGCGAAGTTGTCGCCCGGGGCGCCGTCCTGGGTGCCCTTCTCGATCCAGTCGTCGCCCTCGTTGCCGGTGGGCGGCAGGTTGGTCTTGGCGCCGAGGATGAAGTCATCGCCCTTGCCGCCGAAGGTGGTGGTGATGTCTTCGGTGGTGACGATGAAGTCCTGGCCGTCGCCACCGAGGATCAGGTTGCCGGCGGCCAGCATGCTGCCGGCGATGATCACGTCGTTGCCGGCGTTGCCCTCCAGGCGGTTGTCGCCGAACGAGTCGGTGATGATGTCGTCGCCGTCGCCGCCCAGCACCGCGTCGTTGCCGGCGCCGCCTTCGAGGCGGTCGTTGCCGGCATCGCCCCAGAGGGTGTCGTCGCCGTCGCCGGAGATGATGATGTCGTTGCCGTTGGTGCCACCGAGCACCACGTGGTCTTCACCGGTGTAGTGCAGGTAGTTGCTGTCCGGCCCGAGCGTGTCGGGGTTGTCGCGGATTACCAGCGGCACCACCTCGACGCCGTTGATCATGATGCCGCCGGTGGGGTCGGCGCGGCCATCGGCGCCAAGGCCTGTGTGCTGCGCGGCCTGGTTCACCTCCAGGGTGAAGGTGGGGGTGAGGAACACGGTGTTGGACAGGTGGGTGACGTCGGTGTTGAGCATGATCAGCTTGGCGAACGAGTTGTTCTCAAGCTCGGTGCCGAAGTTGAGGCCTGCGGTGCGCGACAGGTAGTAAAAGCGGTCGCCGTTCTGCAGGGCTTCGAGCTGGGTTTCGAAGACGAAGTTGAAGCTCGAACCGAGCATGCCGCCAAACGGCATCTTCGCTTCGGCCAGGCCGCCGATCCAGAAGTCGATGGCATCCACCCCGGTCACGGTCACCCCGGTAAGGTCGTCGGCGGTGCCGAGCACGCCGTCCTTGCCGGGCTGGGTGACGTTGGCGTAGGCGCCGGTGCCGTTGAGGAAGTCCAGGCGGTCGGCGGGTGCGCCAGGGCCGCCGAACACCAGGGCGGTGGCGGCGTCGCGCTTGGCCTCCAGGGTGGTGGCCGAGGTGATGCTGGCGTGGGTGCCGTAGGCGGCGATGAAGTTCACCAAGGAGGCCGGGTGCTTGAGGTGGTCGGCAAAGTCGACCCAGCTGATGTACGGCTTGAGCTGGCTGTCGCCGGTGTCGTGGTAGAACTCGCGGCGCGCCTGGTTGAGGGTGGGGATGCCGGTGTCGCGGCCACGGGCGATGTTCAGCGCCGGCAGGTCCAGGGGCAGGCCCAGCAGGTTGTTGCGCAGCGCCTCGGTGACGAACTCGTCGATCTCGTTACCCAGCTGGCGGGTGACGCCGCGGATGATCGCACCGGCCGCCTCGTCGGCGGTGGCGCCGCTGCCGGCAAAGGCCAGCGGGTTGAGGAAGGCGGCGATCAGGCCCATCTGCTGGTCGGGGTTGGCCGGGTCGGTGAGCACCGGGTTGAACGCCGGGTCAAAGCGGTCGACGGTCTCGGTCAGCATCGAGTGGCCGAAGCGGTACACCACGTGGGCGAACTCGGCGAGGATCGCCGGGTTGATCGAGGTGTCGTAGCCGTTGGGGGCCAGAAACTCGTCGACCTGCGGCTGCACGGTACGGGCGAACTCCTCGAACACCAGGTGCTGGTACTGCATCTCGGTGCCGAACTTGGCAGCCTGGAACAGGCGCTCGCCATCCCACACCAGGGCGTCGATCTGCGCCTGGGTGGTGGGCAGCGCGGTGACGTCATCGGCCAGCCATTCGTTGAGGAAGGCCAGGTCGTTGGCGGCCAGGATGGTGTCCTTGGACTGCTGCACCAGGCGGTTGTGCTCGGAGTGGAACACATGGTGCACGGCGGTCAGGCCGATGTTCTCGTTGGCCCGGCCGTCGCCTGCGATGTAGTGGGCGTCGAGCAGTTCGTTGTCGTAGGTCAGGTTGTTGCCGCCCGCCCCGACCGGCTGGGCGTTGCCGATGTCGCTATCAAGGTCGGCCTGCAGCACGCCGCCCACCGACACGGGCTCGGCGTTGTGGGCGATGTCGTCGAGGAAACCATGGCCGGTGCTGACCGCGTTGGCCAGGCTGATGGGCGCATCGCGGTTGCCTTCGACCAGCTGAGTGACGTCATCGGCGGTACCGGCGATGCCGTCGGCGCCGTTGTTCACGCGCATCACCACCTGGGGCATGCCGTTGGGGCCACGGATGAAGTTGCCGTAGGCGTCGGTGGCCAGCAGCGGCACGTTGTGCACGTCGGCGTCGGTCAGGTTGATGCCCAGCAGGTCGCGGGCCTGGGCCTTGACCACCGCCCAGGTGGCCATGCCGCCGTTGCTGCCGTCGCCATCGTCGGCGGTGCCGAACTTGCCGTCGGCGCCCAGGTCGCGGTTGGTGATCAGACGGCCGGTGGCCACCGGGTCGCCGTTGGCATCCACGGTGTATTCACGCAGGAACACCTGGTGCGAGGGGTGCGAGCTGTAGGTCTGGCTCTGGTCGACGAACGGCGAGGTGGTGTTCATCTGGCCGTCGTCGGCGGTGCCGAGCACGCCATCGGCGCCGGCGGTGTGCACCGCGCGTGACAGCACCATGAAGTTGGTCGGGCTGCCCGGAACGAACAGCGGGTCATCCGGCTGCAGCGGGATGAACACGATGGCGCTGCTGCTCTTGGTGACCAGGTCCAGGCCGTGGTCGAAGAACTGCCCGAAGAAGGTCATCCACGAGTTGAAGCCGGCGGTAAGGCCCACGTCTGGCGACTCGTTGGGGATGAAGAACACCTCTTTGTCATCGGCGGTGCCGAAGATGCCGTCGGCGCCGGGGCTGATCACCGGCGCGGCGCCACCGTTGGCCGCCACCGCTGCGGGGTTGTTGGCGGTCTGGTCGACGATCAGGTTGCTGATAGTGCGCGGCTGGGTGTCCACCACCGTGCCGGTGCCGGCGTAGGCGGCGTTCTTGTACACCGGGTCAAGCAGGCGCAGGAACGAATTGTCGGCGGCGCCGAACTCGCTTTGCCCGGTAACCAGGTTGTTGTAGCTGCCGTCGACCGTGCGCAGGCCGAACGGCACCTGGCTGTTGGGCAACAGGTCGATCAGGCTGGCGCCACCGGCGTGGGCTTCGGCGATGAAGATCTGCTTGAGGATGAACTCCAGGTCCGACTTGCTGAAATTGGCCATTTCGGTTGACCTCTTATGTGTGCTGTTGGCGGGCTGGGGCAAGCTGTTTGCCCGTGCCTGGTCAGTGCTGCAAAGCGCTTTGCGTGTTGTGCATGGCGGCGAATACCAGCGCAGGCAAGCCCCTGCCCCATGTGGCGGGGCATGCACTGGAATGCGTGGGTTATCGGCGGGCCTGGGGTTCAGGCCGCGCGAGCGTTGGGTGGGCCGTGGTTACGCGAAGCCACAGGCGTTGCAGCCCCTGTAGGAGCCGGCTTGCCGGCGATCACCGGCGCAGCCGGTGCCATCCACCGAGTCGCCTGCTTCGCGGCTGAAGCCGCTCCCACAGGGCCCCGCGAACGGCATGGCAGGCCATGGGCTTGAGAGGTGAACTTCCTGTAGACCCCATTCACTCGGTACGCGAACACAGTGCTGCTCATGTTCTGCTCCCACAGGAAGGTCAGGGGCTTCGCGGAGGGCGGCAGGACAGCAGCGCGCCAAAAGAAGTTCCGCGAATTAATTACGACTAAAGTAGTAGGCGGAAAACTTGTCAATTTTACGTCGACAAACCGGACGACTGGTTTGAACGCTTCTCAAAACGCTGTTTTTTATAGAGACCAGGCAGAAGCGATAGAGCGAAAAAATATTTCATGATGTTTCATGTACACCTAATCTCAGGCTTGTGGGTGTAGCGCAGCGGTTTCGGGAAAATTCGCCAACAGAGCGGCCGGCCTGCGTTTCAACGAGTTCCCACCCCATTTGCAACCCCGGGCTGCCGCAACGGCGACCGGTTTTTCGAAGAGGGAAAGCCGCCATGTCCAAGCCCCCCAGCCCCCGCTCCGAGCTTGCCGACGCACTGTTTCGTCTGCGAAGCAGTTTCTACGCCCTGGCCGCCTTCAGCGGGGTGATCAACGTCATGATGTTGACGCCTGCCGTTTACATGCTGCAGGTGTACGACCGCGCCCTGGTCAGCCGCAACATCACCACCCTGGGGATGCTCACCGTGCTGGTGATCGGCCTGTTCCTGCTGATGAGCACCTTGGAGATGCTGCGCACCCGGGTGCTGATCAGGGTGGGCAACCGCCTGGACATGACGCTGAACCGGCGCCTGTTCAATGCCGCCTTCGAACGCAACCTGAGCCGCGCCGGCGGCAGCCCCGGCCAGGCCCTGCAGGACCTTGCCCAGGTACGCCAGTTCCTCACCGGCAACGGCCTGTTCGCCTTCTTCGATGCCCCCTGGACGCCGATCTACCTGTTGGTGGCGTACCTCATCCACCCGCTGCTCGGGCTGGTGACGATGATTGGCTCGCTGATTCTCATGGGCCTGGCCTGGCTCACCGAAAAGGCCACGCAAAAACCGCTGGCCGAAGCCAACCAGGCCGCCATGTCGTCGGCCAACTACGCCAACAACAACCTGCGCAACGCCGAGGTGATCGAGGCCATGGGCATGCTCCCGGCCATCAGCAAGCGCTGGTTTAACAGCCACCTGCGCATCCTGCAGATGCAGACCCTGGCCTCCGACCGCGCCGCGGTCATCAGCAGCGTCGGGCGCTTCGTGCGCATCACCCTGCAGTCGCTGATCCTCGGCACCGGTGCGCTGCTGGCCATAGAAGGCAAGATCACCCCGGGCATGATGATCGCCTGCTCGATCCTCACCGGCCGCGCGCTGGGCCCGGTGGAACAGGTGATCGCCTCGTGGAAGCAGCTGCTGGGTTGCCGCAGCGCCTGGGGCCGGCTGAACGAGCTGCTGGCCGACTACCCCAACCGGCCACCGAGCATGCCGCTGCAACGCCCGCAGGGCATGCTGGCGGTGGAGAACGCCTTCGCCGGCCCACCCGGCACCAACACCACCATCCTGCGCGGGGTCAGCGTCAGCCTGGTACCCGGCGAAAGCCTTGGGGTGATCGGCCCGTCGGCTTCGGGCAAGTCCACCCTCGCCCGCCTGCTGGTGGGCGTGTGGCCGACCCAGGCCGGCAAGGTGCGCCTGGACGGCGCCGACATCTACAGCTGGAACAAGGCCGAGCTGGGCCCGTGGCTGGGCTACCTGCCCCAGGATGTCGAGCTGTTCGAGGGCACCATCGCCGACAACATCGCCCGCTTTGGCGAGGTGGACAGCGACGCGGTGATCCGCGCCAGCAAGGCCAGCGGGGTGCACGAGATGATCCTGCGCTTTGCGCAGGGCTACGACACCCGCCTGGCCGCCGACGGCAGCCCGCTGTCTGGCGGGCAGAAGCAGCGCATCGCCCTGGCCCGCGCGCTGTACGGCGAGCCCAGCCTGATCGTGCTGGACGAGCCCAACGCCAACCTCGACGACGTCGGCGAAAAAGCCCTGGTGGACGCCCTGGCCGAGCTCAAGGCCCGAGGCGCCACGGTAATTCTCATCTCCCACCGGCCCAACGTGCTGTGCGCGGTGGACAAGGTGCTGATGCTGCGTGATGGAGGCGTGCAGATGCTTGGCACCCGCGATGAAGTCTTCGCCGCGCTGCGCAAGGCCAGCGTGATTCCGGCAGGCACCGCAACCCCACTGGCCTCGGTCAAGGACGGGAGCAAATGAACATGCACATCAGCCCTTCTACCGAACTTGCCCGCAATGATGCCGACCACGGCATCGACCTCAACGTCGCCGCCCCCGCCCGCTGGGGCCTGTGGCTGGTGCTGGCAGGCTTTGGCGGCTTTTTGCTGTGGTCGTGGCTGGCGCCACTGGACGCAGGCGTAGTGGCCACCGGCACGGTCAAGGTCACCAGCAACCGCAAGGCCGTGCAGCACCTGACCGGCGGCACCGTGGAGGCAATCCTGGTGCGCGAAGGCGACCTGGTGAAAAAAGGCCAGGAGGTGGTGCGCCTGGATGCCCTGCGGGCGGTGTCCGAACAGGGCGCGGTGAGCGCCCAGTACATCGTCAGCAAAACCGTGGAGAACCGCCTGGAGGCCGAGCGCGACGGCCGCGAAGACATCACCTTCGACCCGGCGCTGGTACAGCGCTTTGCCGGCGACCCGCGGCTGGTCGCCGCCATGGAGCTGCAGGAGCACCTGCTGGACACCCGCCGCGCCGGGCTTGCCGGGGAAATCGGCATCCTGCAGGAAAACCTCGCCGCCTCCAGCGCGCAGCTCAAAGGCCTGCAGCAGGTGTACGGCGCCCGCGCCTCGCAGATGGGCTTTCTCAACCAGGAGCTGGTGGGCACCCGCACCCTCGCCGCCGAAGGCTACGTGCCGCGCAACCGCCTGCTGGAGCTTGAACGCAGCAATGCCGACCTGTCCGCAGGCCAGGCCGAAAACCTCAACAACATCGCCCGGGTGCGCAGCCAGGCCACCGAGATCAAGCTGCGCATCCTGCAGCGCCACCACGACTACCAGAAAGAGGTGCAATCGCAGCTGACCGAGGTGGAAAAGGAAAACACCACCCTCGCCGACCGTCTGCGGGCGCTGGACTACGAGGTGGCGCACACGGTGATCCGCTCGCCCATCGACGGTATGGTCCAGGCCCTGAGCATCGCCACGGTCGGCGGCATCATCCAGCCCGGGGCCAAGATCATGGAAGTGGTGCCGCTGGGCGAGCCGTTGCAGGTGGACGCGATGATCCCGGTGCAGGCCATCGACAAGATGGTCCCGGGGCTGGCCGTGGACATCACCTTCCCGGCCTTCAACCACGCCCGCACCCCCAACATTCCCGGGCGGGTCAAGACCATCTCGGCCGACCGGTTGATGGACGAAGAGAGCAAGCAGCCCTTCTACCTGGCCCAGGTGGAGGTGACCGCCGAAGGCATGGGGCTGCTGGGCAGCAACCACATTCGCCCGGGCATGCCCGCCAGCGTCACCATCAAGACCGGCGAACGCAACCTGCTCAGTTACCTGTTGAAGCCTATGCTCGAACGTGTGGACGGCGCTTTCAAGGAGCAGTGAGATGAAGCGAGTGAGCCTGTGCGTTTGCCTGATGGGGCTGGCGTTGCCCGCCGCTGCCATGGATTTGAAACAAGCCTGGGACCTGCTGCAGTACCAGGGCCCCACCTACCGCGCCGCCGAGCACGAAAGGCAGGCCGGCCTTGAGAACCGCGCCATCGGCAAGGCCGGCCTGCTGCCGCAGATCAACGCCTCGGCGTACACCAACAAGGTCAACGGCAGCCAGAGCCAGAACGGCTTCGACCGCGACCTGCACTACGATTCCAACGGCGCCAACGTGCGCCTGCGCCAGCCGCTGTTCAACAAGCAGAAGATGGCCGAGTACAACCAGGGCCAGCAGCGCGCCGACTACAGCATCGCGGTGTTCGACGCCAAGAGCCAGGACGCCGCCGTGCGCCTGGCCGAGAGCTACTTCAACGTGCTGCTGGCCAGCGAGACCATCACCCTGGCCAAGTCCAAGCTCGGTGCCTTCGACGAGCAACTGGCCTCGGCCAAGCGGCGCATGGAGCTGGGCGCCGGCACTATCACCGACATCGACGAGTCCACCGCCCGCCGTGACCTGGCCGAGGCCGAGCTGATCGAGGCGCAGGACAACCTGGTCAACGCACGGCGCAAGCTGGAGGAGTTCATCGGTGAAACGCCGGACTCGCTGACCACCTTGCAGCCGGGCTTCGCCACCCCGCCGCTGATGCCCGGCAACCTGCAGGACTGGCTGGTCAGGGCCCAGGCCGACAGCCCGCTGATCCACGCCCGGCGGCGCAGTTATGAGCTGGCTGAAGAAGAGGTCAAGCGCGCCCGCGCCGGCCACTGGCCGACCCTGGACTTCGTTGCCGGCTACACCGCCGGCGAAAGCCAGTCGCTGTCGGAGCTGAACCAGCGCAACCATTACGGCTCGATCGGCCTGGAGCTGAACATTCCGCTGTACAGCGGCGGTGGCGTCAGCGCCCTGACCCGCCAGGCCAGCGCCAACAGCTCCAAGGCCCAGGACGAGCTGGACGCCACCCGCGAAGAGGTTATCTCCGGCACCACCCGCGAGTTCCGGGGCGTGCAGAGCGGCGCCCTGCGGGTGCGCGCGCTGGAAAAGGCAGTGGCCTCCAACGAGCGTTCGCTGCTGTCGACCCGCAAGGGGTTCAAGGAGGGGGGCACCAGCACCAACTCCGACGTGCTCAATGCCGAGGAGCTGTTATTCGTCGCCCGCCACGATTTGTTCGAGGCCAAGCTCAAGTACCTGTTGTCGCGCCTGCGCCTGGCCTCGTCGGTGGGCAGTTTGGGGGATGACGACATCGACCAGGTCAATGCGTATCTGGGGCCGGAGTTGCTGGTGAGCCAGTAGTGATCCGTTGTAGGAGCCGGCTTGCCGGCGATGAGGCCCGCGAGCCTTGTGCTGGCCGGGCGGGCCCTATCGCCGGCAAGCCGGCTCTCATAGAACAAAACACAACTCATTGATTTAGCAGGGCCCTGTGGGAGCGGGTTTACCCGCGAACACCGGCGAAGCCGGTGCCAGACTCCGCGTCGCTTGCTTCGCGGGTAAACCCGCTCCCACAGGGTATGTCGCGCGCTTACGAATTCTGTTCTCTGCGCGACAGCGCAGCCCAAAGGGCTGGGTGATCTCCTACAGGTGACTGCATTCGGCTGGCGTTACGCGATCCCTGTAGGAGCCGGCTTGCCGGCGATGGGGCCGTCACTCAAAACTCATACCTCAGGTTGGCCATCAGGTTACGCGGCGCACCATAGTGCCCCCAGCTCCCGGAAAACCCGCTGTAGTACTTCTGGTCGAACAGGTTGTTCAGGTTCAGCGTGGTCGACAGGTGCTCGTTGAAGCGGTAGCGCGCCATCAGGTTGGCCACTGTGTAGTCATGCTGGGTGACGCGCGCGCCGTAGCGGCTGAAGTACACCGAACTGCTGGAGTTCCAGTTGACCCCGCCGCCCAGCGTCACGTGCTGCCAGTCGCCCGGCAACTGGTAGGTGCTCCACAGGCGCAAGGTGTCCATCGGCAGCTGGGTGGTCAGGCGCTTGCCGTCGGCGTCTTCGGTACGTGAATGGCTGTAGCCGCCCTGCAGGTTCCAGCCCGGCGCCAGCTCGCCGGCCAGTTCCATGTCGATGCCCTTGGTTTCGGCGCCGCTGACTGCCCGATAGGCAGTTTCATCCGTGGTGCCGATCACCGTGCCGTCTTCTTCGGCGACGTTGTCGCGCTCGATCAGGTACAGCGCCACGCTGGCGTTCAGGCGGCCATCGTAGAACTCGCCCTTCCAGCCGGTTTCGTAGTTGGTGCCCACCACCGGCTCCAGCACCTTGCCGCTGCTGTCACGCGACGACTGCGGCTTGAAGATGTCGGTGTAGCTGACATACAGCGACTGCTCAGGCGTCAGGTCGTAGATCAGCCCGGCATAGGGCGTGACCACACCGCGCTCGGTCAGGCTGGAGTTCGACGGGGTGCCGCTGGGCAGGCTTTGCAGGTGCGAGTGGTAGCGGTAGTTGCTGACCCGCGCGCCGAGGATCAGGTGCAGGCTGTCGGCCAGGTTGAAACGCCCGGCCGCGAAGTAGCCGCTCTGGCGGGTGTCCACGTCGTAGTCCAGTACCGGGGTGAAGCTGTCGGTGTCCGGCTTGGGCAGCTCATTGCCCCAGTTGTTGAAATCCACCACCGCATCATCGGTGCCTTCGGCATGGTGGCGGTTGATGTAGTCGAAGTAGTTGGCACCGAAGATCAGCTCGTGGGTTTGCCCGAACAGCTCGACCGGCCCCTGCAGCGTGGCGTCGATGGCCCGTTGGCGCTGGGTGGCGGTGGCGTCGCTCTGGTCGATCTTGGCGGTGCCGTCCGGGCTCAGGTTGGAGTTGTTCGACGAGCTGTAGTAGGCGCCCGACAAGGCGTAACGGTCGACGTCCATGTAGGTGGTGCCGACTTTCAACTGCCAGTCACCGGCCAGTTGCTGCTCCAGGCCCAGGTTGTAGTTGGTGGTTTCGAAGCGGTCACTGTTCCAGCGCGCACCGGAGCTGGTGGAGCGGGAGAAGTGGGTGGGCGTGCCGTTGTTGTAGATCAGCGGCACGCCCTGGGCACCGGTGGGCCGGTAGCGCTGGTGGTCGATGCTGGCGCGCAGCAGGGTGGTGTCGGTGAGGTCGAATTCCAGGGCGCCGTAGGCGATATCCTTGTCCTGCTGGTACCAGTCCATGAAGGTGTGGTTGGTCTGTTTGGCCGCCACCACGCGCCCGCGCACACCGCCGTCGGCGCTCAGCGGGCCGGACACGTCGGCCTCCAGGCGCTGATAGTTCCACGAACCCAGCCCGCCCTGCACATAGGCGTGAAAGTCCCGGGTCGGGCGCTTGCGCACCACGTTGACCACCCCGCTGGGGTCACCGGCGCCGGTCATCAGCCCGGTGGCGCCGCGTACCACCTCCACGCGGTCGTAGATGGCCATGTCCAGCAGGGTGCTGGGCATGTTGCGGGTCTGGTTTTCCTGGTAGGTGGTGACGCCGTCGAACTGGTAGGCGTTCAGGCCGCTGCCGCGCGAGTAGATGTTGAAACGCTCGCCACCGTCCTGGGACATGGTGATGCCCGGGGTCTGCTTGAGCACATCGGCCATTGTGCTGAGCTGCTGGTCGTCCATGAACTGGCGGGTGATCACGCTGATCGACTGCGGCGTTTCGCGCAGCGACAGGTTCATCTTGGTGGCGGTGCTGGTGGAGCCTGTGGTGTATGAGCCAGTGCCCTCGGTAGTGGCGCCCAGGCCTGCGGCATTGATGCTGGTGGCGCCCAGCTCCAGTGCGCCGCTGCTTTCGGCCTGCGGGATCAGCCGGAAGCGCCCGGCAGCCACCTGCACAGGTTGCAACCCGCTGCCGGCCAGCAGCAAGGCCAGGCCCTGCTGCACCTCATGCTCGCCCCGCAGCCCCGGGCTGTGCACGCCACGGGACAACTGCGCATCCACCGCCACCATCACCCCGGCCTGCTGGCCGAACTGCGCCAGGGCGGAGTCGAGGCTGGCGGGGGCGATATCGAAGCGGCGCACTTCGGCCTGGGCCGGCAGGTGCAAGGCGGCCATGGCCAGGCCGACGGTGAGCGAGGTGGCAAGGGGGGTAAGGCGACACAGCATCGAGACGATCCTTGGCAAGACAGGGGGGTGGCGCGCGGTGAAATCAGCGCGTTTGCCTGTCTTGATGCGCGAGAATGGAAAACCTGCCGAAAGCTGATGAAAATTTTCAGGGCCTCATCGCCGGCAAGCCGGCTCCTACAGAGGACCGCGATCTCCTGTAGGACCGATCAGGCCGGCACCACGCTGGCCCAATACCCCAACACCCGCTGCACCCGCACCGGCAGCACCTGGGCCAGCAAATCCAGGCTGGCCTCGGGCTGGTCCAGCGAAAAGGTGCCGCTGACCTGCAGCCCGGCCACCTGCGGGTCACAGCGCAACACGCCCTTGCGGTAGCGGTCCAGCTCGGCCAGCAGCGCGCCCAGGGGCATGCGCTCGGCCACCAGTTGGCCCTGGGCCCAGGCCGCCGCCCCCAGCGGCAACGGCGCCGCGCTGCCAACGCCCGTGGCGCTGAACAGTTGCTGCCAGCCGGCCTCGAGCCCGGTGCGGCCGCCCTGCCCGTACTCCACCAACGCCTTGCCGTCGAGCACCTGCACCAAGGTGGCAGCAGCCTGCTGGCGCACCACCAGCCGTGCGCCGCCCCCCGGCAGCACTCGCGCCTGCCCGGCACGCAGGCTGACTGCGGCCCCCTGCCCCACTTCCAGCAACACCCGGCCGCGGTTGAGGGTCAGCAACTGGCGGCCCGCCACCTGCTCAGTGTCCAGCGCACTGCCGGTGTCCAGTTGCAAGCTGATACCCGCCACGCGCCAGTTGCGGCGCTCGCCGGTGGCGGTGCCGTAGTCGCTGAACAGGGTGGGCAGCACGCTGCGCTGGTTGACGCCGTAGCCGCTGGCCAGCAGCACACCGGCGCCCATCAGGCCGCCGAGCACGCTGCGCCGGGAAACCTGGGTGCGCGCCTGCAGCAGGCGCCGGGTACTGCGCGCAGGCAGCACGGCGGTGCTGTCACGCAGGCCTTGCCCCAGGCCGGCCAGGCGCTGCCAGGCCAGCTCATGGGCCGGGTCCGCCGCACGCCATTGCTGGCAGGCGTGCTGTTCAGCCTCGCTGCTGCTGCCCGATTGCAGGCGCACCGTCCACAGCATCGCCTGCTCCAGCACCTCGGGCGCCAGGCGCTGGGTGCCTGCCATGTGCGGCGTCATGCGCCGTAAACCTCGGCGTAGCAATGCCGGTAGGCCTTGAGCATGGCCTTTTGCACCACGTTGACGGTAAGCCCCAGTTGCTCGCCGATCTGCGCGTAAGTCAGGCCGTCGAGCTGCGACAGCAAAAACACTTCGCGCACCCGGCTGCCCAGGCCGTCCAGCACCTGGCCGACAGCGTCCAGGGCTTCGAGCACCAACAGACGGGTTTCTTCCGAAGGTTGCTGCGCAGGCTCCAGCCGCGCCAGGCTTTCGAGGTAGGCGCGTTCCAGTGCCTGGCGGCGAAAATGCTGCAGGCACAGGCGCCCGGCGATGGTCGCAAGGTACGCCCGCGGCTCGCGCAACGGCGCCGGCAGCTCGCTGCGCAGCAGCCGCACGAAGGTGTCCTGGGCCAGGTCCAGGGCCTGCTCGCGGTTGCCCAGCCGGCTGCGCAGCAGGGTTACCACCCAGCTGTGGTGCTGGGTGTACAACTCACCGACGGCGTCGCGGTTGGCGGGGGGCATGGGGCGGGCCTCCAGGGGCGGGTGTCAGAAAGTCGCGCATGATAATACTTATCATTAATGCGCTTCCATACCCTCCGGCCCGCTCCCTTCACACGCTGCGGGTCAAGCCGCCATCGACCTTGATGTTCTGCCCGGTGATGTAAGCCGCGCCGTCACTGGCCAAAAAGGCGATGGTGGCGGCGATTTCCTCACTGGTGCCATAGCGCTTGAGCGGCACCATGTCGCGGCGCTGCTCGGTGGCTGGCAGGCTGTCGATCCAGCCGGGCAGCACGTTGTTGATACGCACGTTGTCGCCGGCATAGGTGTCGGCGAAGACCTTGCTGAACGCCGCCAAGCCCGAGCGGAACACCGCCGAGGTGGGGAACAGCTCGCTGGGTTCAAAGGCCCAGGCGGTGGAGATGTTGATGATCACCCCGCCCTGCTGCTTTTGCATGATTGGCGTTACCAGCCGCGCCGGGCGGATTACGTTGAGCAGGTAGACCTCCATGCCCTTGTGCCAGTCCTCGTCGGTGATGTCGAGGATCGGCGCACGTGGGCCGTGGCCGGCGCTGTTGACCAGTACATCGACACGTCCCCACTTGGCCATGACGGCATCGACCAGGCGCTGCAGGTCGTCCACCGACTGGTTGCTGCCGGTGACGCCGATGCCGCCCAGCTCGGCGGCCAGCGCCTCGCCCTTGCCCGAGGACGAAAGAATGCCGACCTTGTAGCCGTCCGCAGCCAGGCGCCGGGCCGCCGCTGCGCCCATGCCGCTGCCGCCGGCGGTGATGATTGCCACTTTTTGTACTGACATGCTGCCTCCTGATGAACTGCGTTGGAATGCATTCACCCTAGCAGCCACTGGTGGGCCGAGGGAGGCAGCCGGGGCTTGCAAAGCCAGTAGCTCAGCTATCGGCTGCTTGCCGATTCAACCAGTTTTTGACAACCTGCAGCGCTTCGCCCTGCCGGGGGTTGCGCGGCCACACCAGGTAAAACGCCTTGTCCAGCCGTAGTTGCAGTTCGAACACCTGCACCAGCCGCCCCGCTGCCAGGTCGGCGGCGACAAAGGCCTGGCTGGCCAGGGTGATGCCCTGCCCCGCCAGCGCCGCCTCGATGGCCAGCGCGGTCTGGTTGAAGCGCAGATTGCGCGCCGTGGGCGGCGGGTGGCCGGGGAACAGCGCAGCAGTGAAGGCGGGCCAGTAATCATGGGCGTCGTGCAGCGCAACGAACCCCTGCAACGCCTCGAAGCTACAAGGCTGGCCCTTGCCGGCCAGCAACCCCGGGCTGGCCACTGCCACCACCCGTTGCTCCATCAGCAGTTCCACGTTCAACCCGGGCCCGAACGGCGGTTGGCCGTAGCGCACGGCCAGGTCCACCGCGTCGGTGTGAAAGTGCGAAAGGCGGTCGCTGGCCAGCAGGCGCAGGTCGATGCCCGGGTTGGCCTCGGCGAAGTCGCCAAGCCTTGGGATCAGCCACTTGGAGGCGAAGGTGGGGGTCACGCTCACGGTGAAATGTGCAGGTGCCGGGCGCAGCAGGCGGGTAGCCTCGTCGATCATCGCCAGGGCCGCGCGCACGCTGGTGCTGTAGGCGCGCCCCGCGTCGGTCAGGCCCAGGCCACGGGGCAGGCGCTCGAACAGGCGAATGCCCAGGCTCGCCTCCAGGCCGCGAATCTGCTGGGCCACGGCGGCCTGGGTGACGCCCAGTTCCTCGGCGGCGAGGCGAAAGTTCAGGTGGCGCGCGACCACTTCGAACATGCGCAGGGCGTTGAGTGAGGGTAGCGCGGGGAAGGCGGCGGGCATGGGTGTGGAAAATCTATTGGCTTTGGGTGCTCAGAGGCTAACGCTCGGGCGCGGATTGGGGAAGGGTTTGCAGTGCCTGGGCGGGCCCTATCGCCGGCAAGCCGGCTCCTACAGGGGTACGCGATATCCAGCCTTACGCGCTCCCCTGTAGGAGCCGGCTTGCCGGCGATGAGGCCAGTACGAGCAGCACAAGACAGTGGCTCCCGCCGAAGCCGAGCGATCTCCGGCAATGCTTGATGCTGGGTGAGCTGAACAGGATGCCACTGGCTGATGGTAGGCCAGGCGCGCGCCCACGGGCCGCATAACACCAACCTTCCCATCACCCGCCCGATGGTCTAGGATGCCCGCCGCCGGTTTCCACCTCGGAATTAATAGGGAATCCGTCGCTCGCCTGCATGCGAGCCAAACGGAACTGCCCCCGCAACTGTAGGTGCCGAGCCTGCTCCTGATACGCCACTGGACAAAGTCCGGGAAGGTTGGAGCAAGGCCATGACGCATCAGTCAGGAGACCTGCCGGCAAACATTCACCAACCGGCGGGGTGTCCGGGATGGCCATCCTTCACCCTGTCCAGGGTGCTGCCCCGTGCCTGCACGGGGCAAGGTGATGCCTGTCCGTACGCATCTTGCGCGTAACGTTCGACAGGAGATCGCCCCCATGCTGACCCGCGCCCTTACCCTGCTTGTGGTAGCGACCCTGCCTGGGCTCGCCGCGCATCAGCTGCGGGCATTTGCCCATCGCGGCAAACCGAAAACTTGCGCACTACGCGGGGTCATGAACATGGCTAAAGCTTTTGTGAAAGTAATTCAGTTCCACTCGAAGCGCCCCCTCCCTACACTGCGCCTCAATTATTGAGCTTATGAAACTCGAGTGGAACCACCGGCCATGACGATTAATAACTTTGAGTTCTCGATCAAGAGCATTCGTTTCGACGAGCATTATCAGCCGTCGGATAACACCCGCATCACTACCAACTTTGCCAACTTGGCAAGGGGTGCAAGCCGCCAGGAAAACCTGCGCAATACTTTGCGCATGATCGATAACCGCTTCAATACACTGGCGCACTGGGACAACCCCACGGCTGACCGCTACAGCGTCGAACTCGAGATTGTATCTGCCGAATTGAATATCGATGGCAAACACGGCGATAACGCCCTGCCATTGATCGAAATCCTCAAGACCACCCTCATTGACCGACATACCGGCAAGCGTGTTGCCGGCATGGTCGGCAATAACTTTTCGTCCTATGTGCGCGATTATGACTTCAGCGTTTTGCTCCTCGGGCACAACAAGAACCGGCCAGCATTCAGCACGCCGGAGCAGTTTGGCGAATTGCACGGAAAACTGTTCAAACGCTTCCTGAGCTCCAGCGCCTACGCCGAAAATTTCGACAAGCCACCGGTCATCTGCCTGAGCGTTTCGAGCAGCAGAACCTACCACCGCACCGAAAACCTGCACCCGGTGCTGGGCTTTGAATACCAGCAGGATGCCTATTCGCTGACCGATGAATACTTTGAAAAAATGGGCCTGAAGGTGCGTTACTTCATGCCGCCGAACAGTGTCGCGCCGCTGGCATTTTATTTCGCCGGTGATTTGCTGGGCGACTACACCGACCTGGAACTGATCAGCACCATCAGCACCATGGACACCTTCCAGAAGATCTACCGCCCGGAAATCTACAATGCCAATTCTGCCGCCGGGAAGTGCTACCAGCCCAGCCTGCAGCATCAAGACTATTCATTGACCCGCATTGTCTACGACCGCGAGGAGCGCAGCCGGCTGGCGATCGAGCAGGGCAAGTTTGCCGAAGATCACTTCATCAAGCCTTACCACTCGATACTCGAGCAATGGTCCGCCCAATACGCAGCCTGAACCGCACGGAATATTAAGGTCACCCCATGAAAAAACTGCTCCCCACTTCCACTGCCGGCAGCTTGCCGAAACCGTCCTGGCTGGCACAGCCAGAAACACTCTGGTCGCCCTGGAAGTTGCAAGACGAAGGTTTACTCGAAGGTAAACAAGATGCCCTGCGCCTGGCGCTGCAAGAACAGCAACACGCCGGCATTGATATCGTCAGTGATGGCGAGCAAACCCGCCAACACTTCGTCACCACCTTTGTCGAGCACTTGAGCGGCGTTGATTTCGAAAAGCGCGAAACGGTCAGAATTCGCGACCGTTACGACGCCAGCGTACCGACCGTGGTGGGGGCGGTTGCCCGGCCAAAACCGGTGTTCGTCGAGGACGCCAAGTTCCTGCGCGGGCAAACCGACCAGCCGATCAAGTGGGCCCTGCCAGGCCCGATGACCATGATCGACACCCTGTACGACAGCCACTACAAAAGCCGCGAAAAACTCGCCTGGGAGTTCGCCAAGATCCTCAACCAGGAGGCCAGGGAGCTGGAGGCAGCCGGGGTCGACATCATCCAGTTCGACGAGCCCGCCTTCAACGTGTTCTTCGATGAAGTGAACGAGTGGGGCGTCGCCACCCTGGAACGCGCCATCGAAGGCCTTAAATGCGAAACCGCCGTGCATATCTGCTACGGCTACGGCATCAAGGCCAACACCGACTGGAAAAAGACCCTGGGCTCCGAGTGGCGCCAGTATGAGGAGGCCTTCCCGAAGCTGCAGAAATCCAGCATCGATATCGTCTCGCTGGAATGCCACAACTCCCATGTGCCGATGGAGCTGATCGAGCTCATCCGCGGCAAGAAGGTGATGGTAGGTGCGATCGACGTGGCCAACCATGCCGTCGAAACACCCGAGGAAGTCGCCGCCACCCTGCGCAAGGCCCTGCAGTTCGTGGATGCCGACAAGCTCTACCCGTGCACCAACTGCGGCATGGCCCCCCTGCCCCGCCAGGTGGCTCGCGGCAAGTTGCAGGCCCTGAGCGCCGGTGCAGATATCGTGCGCCGCGAACTGCTGGCCCGTTGAAGACACGCCACCCGAAGGTCCGACCATGTCACGTTCCAGCCTGGCCATAGCGCCGTCGCATTTTCGCGAAGCCCTCGGGCACTACGCATCCGGTATCACGGTGATCACCTCGCTCATCGATGGGCAGCCGCTCGGTTTTACCTGCCAGTCGTTCTACAGCGTGTCGATGAGCCCGCCGCTGGTGTCGTTCAGCGTGATGTCCAGCTCGGCCAGCTACCCGGCAATACGCAAGGCGGGCCGCTTTGCGGTGAACATCCTGTCCGGCGAACAGGTTGGGGTGTCCAACCAGTTCGCTCGCAGGGGCACGGACAAGTGGCAGGGCGTGCAGTGGCAGGCATCGCCGCTGGGCAACCCGCTGATTGCCGGCAGCCTGCACTGGCTGGACTGCGAGATCCACGCCGAACACGCCGCAGGTGACCACCTGATCGTGATCGGTGAAGTGAAAGCGCTGAACGTTGAAGAGACGACGGCGGCCCAACCCTTGCTGTACTTCAAAGGACAATACTGCAACCTCGCCGCGCACGACGCGCCTTGAGGGCCAGCCCGCTACCCATGATCGATCTGAGACACCTGCGTACGCTGCATGCCTTGCGCGAAACCGACAGCCTGCCGGATGCGGCCGAGCGCCTGCACCTGACGCAGTCGGCGTTGTCGCACCAGTTTCGCGAGCTGGAAAACCGCATCGGCATGCCGGTGTTCGTGCGCAAATCCAAACCGGTGCGTTTCACCACTGCTGGCCTGAAGCTGCTGCAACTGGCCGACCAGGTGCTGCCGCAGATCCGCAGCACCGAGCGCAACCTCAGCCGGCTGGTGAGCGGTGCGGCCGACCGCCTCCATATCGCCATCGAGTGCCACAGTTGCTACCAGTGGCTGATGCCCTCGCTGGACGAGTTTCGCAGTGCTTGGCCGGAGGTAGAGCTGGACTTGGCTTCCGGTGTGTCATTCGCCCCGCTGCCGGCCCTGGAGCGCGGCGACCTCGACCTGGTGGTGACCTCCGACCCGGTGGAGTTGCCAGGGATCACCTACGTACCGCTGTTCGGCTACGAGGCGATGCTGGCCATCGACAAACATCACCTCCTGCGCGACAAACCCTGCCTGACCCCTGCCGACCTCGCCGGGCAAACCTTGATCACCTACCCCATCGAGCGCAACCGGCTGGATATCTTCACCCGCTTCCTCGACCCGGCCGACATCGAGCCGGCCCAGGTGCGCACCGCCGAAATGACCATCATGATGATGCAACTGGTGGCCAGCGGCCGTGGCGTGTGCTGCCTGCCGAACTGGGCGGTGCATGAATACAGTTCGCGCGGTTATGTGCTGGCCAGACGCCTGGGCGAAACCGGCTTGCAGGCCACGCTGTACGCGGCGGTGCGCAGCGACATGCTCGAGGTGCCCTACATGAGTGACTTCTTGCTGACCGCCAAGGATATTTCGTTCGCGACCCTGGAGGGCGTGAATGCGGTGTCGCAGGGGGCTGGCTGAGCGCGAGTCGGCGCCGAACCTGTAGGAGCCGGCTTGCCGGCGATGAGGCCGGCAGCCCCGGCACAAAGCCTCGGTTTGCAGGCCCTGCCGGCTCCTACAGATACAGCTCTGGGTTCAGGTTCGGCGCAATCCTGTAGGAGCCAGCTTACCGGCGATGAGGCCGATAGCCCCGACACAAGGCCTCGGTTTGCAGGCCCT
>NZ_JBJDNC010000025.1:40166-105211 GCF_044900265.1 Pseudomonas sp. NPDC089406
ATACAGCTCTGGGTTCAGGTTCGGCGCAATCCTGTAGGAGCCAGCTTACCGGCGATGAGGCCGATAGCCCCGACACAAGGCCTCGGTTTGCAGGCCCTGCCCTATCGCCGGCAAGCCGGCTCCTACAGGCGCAGCGCAGGGCTCAGGCTTGGCGCAATCCTGTAGGAGCCTGCTCGAACAAGCTTTAGCTACGCTCTGCTGCGGGCCTGGAAGGCCCACCACCCAACAACAAGGAACTCCCCCATGGCCATCACCCTGCGCCCTGCCACTACTGACGACATCGAACTGCTGTTCGACATCCGCACCAGCGTGCAGCAGAACCACCTCACCCGTGAGCAACTGCACGCGCTGGGCATTACCGCCCTGGCCTTGGCCGACGCCATCAACGCCGCCCCCTGTGCCTGGGTCGCCGAAGCCGACCGGCAGGCCGTCGGCTTCGCCATGGTGGACCTCGACGAAGGGGAGCTGTTCGCCCTGTTCATACGCCCGAACTTCGAAGCCCGGGGCATCGGCCGCTTGCTGCTGCAGCAGGCGGAGCAGGCACTGTTCCAGCACCACGCGTTGATCCACCTGACTACCGACGGCGATGAGGCGACCCGCGCCAACGGCTTCTATCGCCGCCACGGCTGGCTGGCGAGCGGCGCAGTAGACGACCGGGATGTACGCTTCGAAAAGCACCGCGGCTCAGCTCAGTGAGGCGAAATCCGCCGCGTCATGACGCTCGCGCAAACCCTCACCCGGCGCCCCCGAAGTGCGGTTGACCACCCTGCCCCGGGCCACCGCCGGGCGCGCAGCGATGGCGTGGTACCAGCGCAGCAGGTGGCTGTACTGCTCCACCTGCAGAAACTCGTCGGCGCCGTACACGCCCATCAGGCTGCCGGGATACCACGGCCACACGGCCATGTCGGCGATGCTGTACTGGCCGCCGGCAAGGTACTCGTTGCGCGCCAGGTGCGTGTCCAGCACGTGCAACTGGCGCTTGGTCTCCATGGCATAGCGGTCGATGGCGTACTGGATCTTGATCGGCGCGTAGGCATAGAAATGCCCCAGGCCGCCGCCCACGAACGGCGCCGAGCCCATCTGCCACATCAACCAGTTGAAGGTCTCGGCCCGCGCCTGCCCCTCCTGGGGCAGGAAGGCGCCGAAGCGTTCGGCCAGGTACACCAGTATCGAGCCGCTTTCGAACACCCGCGTGGCCGGCGTGGTGCTGTGATCCACCAGCGCCGGGATTTTCGAATTGGGGTTGATGTCGACAAAGCCGCTGGCAAACTGCTCGCCCTTGAAGATGTCCACCAGCCAGGCGTCATACTCGGCGCCACTGTGCCCGGCCGCCAATAGCTCCTCGAGCAGGATGGTCACCTTCTGCCCGTTGGGCGTGCCCTGGGAGTACAGCTGCAACGGGTGCTTGCCCACCGGCAACGCGTGCTGGTAGCGCGCACCGGACTGCGGGCTGTTGATGCTGGCGAACGTACCGCCGTGGCTGGCCTGGGGCGCCCAGACCTTGGGCGGGAGGTAGCCGGCTGGCAGGTTGTGCCGGGTGGAATCGGTCATGGTGCGCTCCTGGGGGGCGGGGGCTGTTGGCTGAATACCTTACCCAGGTGCTGGCGCAGCAGTGACAGTGTGCGGAGCAATTGACTGTTCCGCGTGGTGCAACGGCGGCGCAACTGTCTTGTTCAATTTCTAGAATCTAGCGCGCGCCCTGTAGGAGCCGGCTTGCCGGCTCCTACAGGGCGCGCGAAGCCCGGATCAAGCGCACTACCTGCGTGGCCCTCGTGTCGCGAAAGGGGCGCGAGGCAGCCCCGGCGATCTTGAGTTGAACGGCAATTGCCAGGGCCAGCATCGGGCCATGCAAACTGATCAGGTAGGCGCAGTGACAAGAATCGCTTCGAAGTCCTGCAGTGCCTGCTGAAAATCTGCGATGGCAAACGATACAGGCAGGCCCCCCTTCATCCAGCTCGTTTGCGCTCCTACCTCAAGTCCGCCTGAAACACTCAGCCCAAAACGGGCCCAAGTCACGACGCCGTGCGCAACGACCTGTTCAACCATGAGTACTGTGCAGCCCAGGTCCATGTCGTCCGCGCAGACCAACAGTGGTACGAGTGTAGAGGTGCCGTCTTCACCTGGAGCAAACCGGCGCTTGGCCAGCGCTTGCTCCTCCTCATCGAGTAGCCAGATCAGCGATAGCCCAAGCATTGTTGCCTGCTCGAAATCCAGGTGTTGGGCGACCCACTGCTCCACACCGATGCCATCGACCATCAGCCAGGCGCAAGCACTTCGAGAGAATTTTGCCTGGTAGCGGCACGCTTGTATGGAATGAAGCATATGGAAAAATCCTTGAACCAATCATGCAGAACAGGGGAACGGTAGAGCGACACGTCGGCCGGTACAAGCACTTTGGCTATTGCCACGTGAAGCCTTCACCTTCCGGCCCTGGCGGTATGTCGTGGCACGAAGTGTACATGGAACTGTAGAGCACACCGGCACCTGCCAGCGCCTGGGCGTTCATGAGTGCTATACGTCCTTCACTTGCAGACCACCAGTATTCAAGGTGGATACCCCACGGGCCTGCCGGTCAACGGTCAAGACCATGCGGAACTTGACGTCACCTGACTTCATCCTCTGATAGGCGTCATTGGCCTGTTCGAAGGGCATCACCTCGATTCTTGGCCGCACGCCAGCCAGCACACTGAAATCCAGCGTTCTCTCGTTCTCGTAAGGCGTCCCCGTGATCGAGCCCAGTACGCTGCGCTCACCGACGACCAGATGGCCAGTGGATACTGGCAGCGGATCCTTGCTGGCCCCCAGCAGCACCAGGCGGCCTTGCGGTGCCAGGCCCAGCATGAGCGCAGATACGGCTGCCGGGACACCGATGGTGGTGACGATGGCATGTGCGCCGCCCAGGTTCTTCAGCGTCCCGGCCACATCCTCTTGGTTGGCGTCGATGTAGACATGCGCCCCGAGATCCATCGCGTCCTGCGCTATATCGCTACCCCGGCCAACGGCAACCACGCGAAAGCCCATACGACGTGCGTACTGCAGGGCCATGTGACCCAGACCACCGATACCGAGAATGGCAACGGTATCGCCGGCCTGTGCTCCAGACTTTTTCAATGCGTTGAACGTGGCAATACCCGCGCAGAGAATTGGCGCGGCTTCTTCCGCGTTCAACTCATCTGGGATCGACACAAGCCCTGAGGCACGGGCAATCATCATTTCGGCATAGCCGCCATCACAGGAGGCTCCGACGAAGGGCTGGTTCTGGCAGAGCTGGAAATGCCCCTGCCGGCATTGCGCGCACGCATTGCAGTGCCCGCCCAGGCGCCCGATACCCACCCGTTGGCCGACTCGCCAGATCGAGGGAACCTGCTCGCCCAGCGCGGTAATTCGGCCAACCACCTCATGACCGGGCACGCGTGGTGGCTGCAACGTCGGGTCAGCCCCTTCGATATCACCGGTATCAGCGCCACAAATGCCGCAGGCTTCGACCTCGATCAATACCTGCCCAACACCGGGAGCAGGTAATTCGCGCTCCACCAGTTCGAGAACGCCGGGACGGCTGACTTGCATGGCGCGGTAGGTGCCGGTCATGGGCATCGCTCCTTGTGTGTAAACGGGAAAGACAACCCGCTAGGCTCTGTGTGCTGCAGTGGCCAGAGCATTCAGCGCCTGAACGCCCAGGCGGGCCGCCTCCACAGCGCCGGCCAGGTATCCAGGAAACTGTGGCGACCACTCACTGCCGATACCCGTCAGGCATCCTTGCCAGGGCCCGGAAGAGGCGCTGGCGGAGGGCGCAACTGCGTGCTGGGAATTCGCACTCACATCGGCACTGGTGGCGGTGTAAGGGTCATAGGCCCAGTCCTTTATGAAGTCGGCCCTCGGCGACCCAGCTTCGCGGCCGAACATTCGGGCGAGCTGTTCACGACAAAGCGCTTGCAGCACCTCGCTGGGGTGCTGGCTGCGTATGCTCGCCGGCATACCGATGAAACCGAACAGTGCCGAGCTACCGCCAGGCATCGAGGCATCATGAATTTCAGCCAGCGGCCCGCATGTGCTGCGGGCCTCGCCGCAAAGCCCCTGGTCGCGCCAGAACGGCGTGTCATAGATCGCGATGTACTTGGCGTGGGGTGCCATCCACGTCGCGGTCGTTCTCCACTGCCGGGCAAGTTCGGCTGGCAGGGCAGGCTCAAAGTCGATGGTGGTTTCGAGCAGGCGTGGCGGTAATGCCAGCAGCACTTGTTCGGCACGCCAGCTCGTCATTACACCGTTAGCAGCATGGCTTTGAACTTCGACATGGGTGTCATGCTTACGAAGCCTGCGTACAACCTGGTTCGTAGCGATTCGCTGCGGATTCACTTTGCGACGCAGGGCATCGACCAGCATCCCCATACCACCTACCAGGCGCATCGAGGGCGGCGAGTTGACGTAGCCGCGCATACGCACAACTGGGCCTTCGCAGGATCGTTCCACAAGCATGTCGCCCGCGTCGAACTGCTCGAAACGCTCAAGCCCCAAGGCGTCGACAAGCTGATCAAGCTCTTGCTGGTAGCCAGGCCAGAACCAGGTAGGCCCGAGGTCAAAGTGATCGATGGAACTGTCCATCGAGGTGTGGGAGAGGGTCTTGCCCATGCCGCTGATGGAGGCAATGCGTCCACCCAGGTCACCCCGAGCTTCCAGTACAACGAAGTCATCGATGCCCTGTCGCTGCAGCAGACAGGCCGCATACAGCCCGCTCAACCCCGCGCCGACAATCACAATGCGGGTGGTTTGCATCATCACACCTCTGCCTTCTGCTGAACCAGGTGGCCGGTTTTAAGGTAAACGGTGGTGCCCTGTTGTCCGGCAATGACATCCAGATGCTGCCCGGTTGGCAGTCGCATCCAGGTACCTGGCTCATAGGACTGCCCGCCCGCCGTTACGCTGCCCTCCAGTACCAGTAGCTCGAAACCCTGCAGCAACTGCCCGAACAGCAGCTCATTCGCTTCGAGACGATAGAGGCTGACCTGCTCCGAATCGTCAGCGAACAATGGGCAAACCTCACGCGAACCCTGCCGATGCCAATTGGACGGGTCTCGGGTATCGACACGCACAGTGTGTTGTTCGGTGTCCGCCATCTGCTGCAACTTCACGAAGATCGTGCAGCCCTCGTCGCTGGATGGCCGGTGGCTGGAGCCTGGGGGGTTGCGCAAGTACCAGCCTGCGGGGTAGTCCGCGCCCTCGTCAGAGAAAGTGCCCGCCAACACAAGGATCTCCTCCCCACCAGGGTGCAGGTGGCCAGGGAAACTGGAGTTCGGCGCATAGCGGACGATGCTGGTGGCACGCGCTTTTTCTGCGCCGATACGGTCCAGCATCACGCGCTCGACACCTGCCTGGAGCGAAGACACCCACTCGTACTCGTGAGGCGCCACGATGGCTGTGCGGCTGAAGTCGGCGTTGATCAACATAGGGAATATCCAAACAGGGGTACGAGAACGTCGGCCACCTCTGAAAAAGGCGACCGAACCTCGATACGCATTATTACCTGGCGGGCAGTTGCTGGTAGGCCTCGACGACCCGAGCCGAGTATGTCAGAGCGGCACCGGCATTGAGCGCAATGGCCACACCCAGTGCTTCGGTAATTTCCTCAAGGGAAGCACCGTGCTCAACAGCCTTTTTTGTGTGGACGGATATGCAGCCATCGCAGCGGGTGGTGACAGCTACTGCCAACGCGATCAACTCATGAATCTTCGGGTCGAGATGGCCAGTTTTGACGGCGGCATTGTCGATGGTCATTAGGCCACGCATGACGTCAGGGCTCTGCTTGGCATAGTCGCCCACGCGCTCCAGCAGGGAGTCGCGATAGGCATTCCAGTCTTGCATCATGGTTTTTCTCCAGGACATGGTTGAGGTAAGGCGTGATGGGGTGGGAGTTGCTTTGGCCGTAGCCCCGGTTTCAGTTGCGCCCTGCCATGACACCGCCGTCCACATCCCAAACGGCGCCGGTAACCCAGCTGGCTTGTTCAGAGAGAAGAAAGGCGACGACACCGGCAACATCCTGCGGCGTACCAACGCGGCCAATCGGGTGGAAGCTGTTGAAGCCCAGCAGTGCGCTGTGTACTTCTGCCTTGGGGATGAAGCCTTCGTAGATCGGGGTTTGCACCACTGCCGGAGACACGGCATTCACGCGAATGTTCTTCGAAGCAAGCTCCATCGCCAGGTGCTGGGTCAGCGAGTGCAGGCCGGCTTTGGCCATGGAATAGGCAGAGGACGGAGTAGCCGCGATCGCTTGCCTGGCCCACATCGAACCGATGTTCACGATGGCGCCTGGACGGTTCTGCTCTACCAGGTTGGCAGCGACCTTTTGGGTGATGAAGAAGGTCGCCTTGTTCAGCTTCATGTACTGGTCATAGTCAGCATCCTGGTGCTCCAGAAAGGGCTTGGGGAAGAACACACCCGCAGCGTTCACCAGCATGTCGACATCCGCATGCTGCTCGCTGATCGTCTTGATCAGTTTGGCCAGGCCTTCGTCACTGGCCAGGTCGGCAGTAATGGCACTTACGCGACCCAGGGCCGAGAGTGCTTCGAGCGCCTCTTCGGTTTTCTCCGGGCGGCTACCAACGACTACTGCGCTGCCGCCTTCGTAGAGAAACAGGCGTGCAGTTTCAAGCCCCATACCACTAGTGCCACCGACTACCAGCAGCTTTTTACCCTTGAATTGGTTGCTCATTGGAAGATCTCTTTGCACCTGCCCATGGCAGGTATCTGCATAACGGAAATCAGGTCGGTGAGTTGCCGGAGATTGCGTCCGGCTATTCGCACCGCCATTGGGCCAGTTCAACGTCAGGTGAATGGAGGCTTAGGTAAGGAAGAAAAACTTTCCAACTCTTTTGAGCCCCAAAACACCCGCTGGCTCCAGGTGGTTTATCTCTGGAGGTCTTGGCCTTGGAGCGAATCTTCCTCGCTTGCAGATCCGTCAACAAATGAGATTAAGTGTCTACCAGACAAAGAAAATCTTTATCGATGCGCTGTCACGTAGAGAACTGCTTTCGCAGATGCGTCACGGTCTCTGTGGCAGCAACTGTCTTGTGCTGCCTGTTCCGGCCTCATCGCCGGCAAGCCGGCTCCTACAGGTACGGCACTGACCTGAAGCTCATCCAATCCCTGTGGGAGCGGGCTTGCCCGCGAATTGGCCAGCCCATGAAAAGGCGTCGTCTGGCACGGGCTACGCCCGTGTTCGCGGGACAAGCCCGCTCCTACAAGGAGGGCACAGTACTTACTGGCCGCTTTGGGCCGATTGCCGCCAGTCACCCTGCTTGCACGAAACCGTCGAAGCGGGCATGTTCCCCGTGCGGCTGAGCCTTGCCCTGACACCTCCTTGGCCCACCCATCGTTTTTCATATCCTCCATCCGCACATGGACCCATTTTTTTGCAACCTTTACCTGGAAACACACAGCCTGGTCCGGCCCCGGCTGCCACGAAATGGGACGCGGGCGAAGCCGTCAGCCAGCTGTCGTGGGACGACCTGCGCATCATCAAGGCACTGAGTGACTGCGCTAACCGCGCCGCAGCAGCCAAGAAGCTCGGCATCAATGTCTCGACGGTTTCGCGCCGGGTCACCCAGCTCGAAAAAACCCTCGGCGTCGCGCTGTTCGATCACCGCAAATCGGGTTACCTGCTCACCGCCGAGGGCGCCGAACTGCGTGCCCTGGCCGAGCGGGTGGAACTGGATATCGTCAGCGTTACCCGGCGCGTTTCGCGCGCAGGCCAAGGCGCGCTCGGCAAACTTCGCATTACCACCAGCGACTCGCTGCTGCTGTACTTCCTCACCCCCATCATTGCCGAGTTCAAGGCGCTGAACCCCGGCATCAACATCGAGGTGCTGGTCGGCAACCAAACCCTGAGCCTGGCCCGCGACGAGTCGGATATCGCCATTCGTGCCACGCGCAAACCGGCCGAAAGCCTGGTCGGACGCAAACTGGCCAACATCGCCTGGGCGCCCTACTGCCGCAGCGGGCAGCTCGGCGCTGCGGCGCTTTTCGAACAGGACCAGGCCTGGGTGTCGTACTCCGCCGCGCTGTGCGGTTTGCGCGCCAACAGCTATGTCGAATGCCGGGTGGCGCCTGAGCGCATCGCCTACCGCACCGATTCGGTGGCCGCCGCCAGCGTTGCCATCGCCGCGGGGCTAGGGTTCGGCTTTCTGCCGTGCATGCTCGGCGACATCACCCCGGGGCTGGTCAGAGCGGGGCCTGTGGTGCCGGAGCTGCAGGATGAGTTGTGGTTGCTGACCCACCAGGACATCCGCAGGTCCTGGCGGGTCAAGGCGTTCATGACCTTTTGCGCCGCAGCGGTGGCCAGCAGGAAGCCCCTGGTCGAAGGGCAAATGCCACCCCCGGTTGCGTAGGCTTCATACAAAAAGCGCCTGCCCGGGCAGGCAAGCGCTCAGAGGTGCCGGGCGCCGATCACCGCCTTGCACGCGATCTCGACCAGCTGCGGGCGCTGAGCCAGCCGGGACACGCCAATGATGTTGCTCGCACACTGCGGCCGCGGGGTGCCGTAGGCCGCCTTGCGCACATCGCCCACCACCGCGAACGCCGCATCCATGTCCAGCACATACAGGGTTTCTTCGACCACATCCTGCAGCGTCGCGCCATACAGGGCGAGCAGCTTGGCAATGTTGGCGTAAGCGGCCCGCATCTGCTCGCCGATCATCGAAAAATCACTGGGCTTGCCATCCGCGCCCAGCGGCGCCGGCGCGATCAGGTTGCCTTGCTCATCATGGTTGAACTGGCCGGACACATGGATTTCGTTGCCGACCCGCCGTGCCTGCGGGTAGCCATACGCCTCTTCCCAGGCGACACCCCAGTAAGCGGTTTGTTGGTTGATCGGTTGTGAAGCTGCCATGGGCGTTCTCCTGCCTGTGAACGGGTCGGGATGACCCGGATGCGTGGGCAGATGCTAGCAACCTGACGGCCGAACAGCTGGCGCAAAAACAGGCCACCATAGACGCAAAAGTGCGCCACCAAGGCAGGCGGCATTTGGCTATCTTGTGCCCCACCTCAAGCGGCGAGAGCGCTGAGGCATGCACCCGGGGCACACCGGGGCGACCATCATCCAGCGGAAAGGAAACGACCATGCGCACCCCCAAGACCGAGGCTCTTAATAACCCGCCCCGGGAAGGATGAAGAGATGGACGATTTCAGCATGCCGGCGCCCCTGTCCATGGCGGCACCAGGGCAGCTCAAGCCCTGGCAGGTCAGGACAGCCAAGAAACTCATGCTGGCGCGGCTCGACACCGGTATTTCGGTCACCGAGCTTGCCCAGGCCTGTGCCTTGTCGCGCAGCCACTTTTCGCGGATGTTCAAGCAAAGCACCAGCATGGCGCCTCAACAGTGGCTGCGCGAGCAGCGCCTGCTGAAAAGCAAGGCGTTGTTGAAAGCGTCGCGGATGTTGCTGGTGGACATCGCCTTCGAATGCGGCTTCAGTGACCAGGCGCATTTTTGCCGGACATTTCGCAGGGCCGAAGGGGTCGCACCGCAGCGGTGGCAGCAGCAGGTTGCCTGACAGTGTGGCGGCGGTAAGGGGGCAGAGGACAGGCGCTAGGGTTTGTACGAAAAGTCGCCGAGCGGCGATCAGGCAAGGCGAAAACAGGCGAGGAACGGTCGGAGTCGCGCTCGACTTTGCTGGTTGCAAATGAGCATTCCGACCGGGCTGGCGCACCAGCCTGTTTTCAACGCAGCATGATCGTCGCGCAGGCACTTTTCGTACAAAGCCTAAGGACGCCAACCTGCAGCGGCGTCCTTGGGAAGGCCGGGCCTGCCGAGCCACTCACTGCGGGTCATTTCCCAGGTTTCGACCTGCATCGCCCCCGAGACAAACTGCCCGTCCCGCCCCCCCACCCTGCGCATGCCCTCATACTCGGACACCTTGCGCGAAGCGTGGTTGGCAACGGCCTTGGGCACTGCCATGACAGGCCGCGCCAAGGTCTCGAACCAATACCCGTTGATCACCCTACAGGCCTCGCGCATGTACCCCCTGCCCCACCACTGCGGTGCCAGCCAGAAGCCCCGGTTGTTACCGGGTTGGTCATACAAACTGATGCTGCCGATGATGCGTTCGCCCTCATCGCGCAGGCGGATCATCCAGTGCCATTCACGGCCCGCTGCCATCGCCGGCAAGGCCATATCGCGCACATAGACCAACGCGCCGTCGTCCGGGTACGGCCAGGGCACGCGGCGGTCGAGGTAGCGCACCACGTCCCATTGCGGGAACAGGGCCTGGATGGCCGGTGCATCGTCCAGTTGCAGCGGGGTCAGCATGAGGCGGTCGGTGAACAGTGTGGGCAGGCAATCCATGGCGTCGCTCCTGAGCATCCTTGCGTTGCGATAGTCTGCGATTGACGGGCGGGTGTCGAGCCACCACGGCAACGCTTGGGCTTATCAGACCAGCAACCCACGCAAGAGCAACTGCAACGCATCCATCCCGCGCTGCAACCGGGCCGCCCCTTCTTCACCCTCGGCGATCCAGAACGCCGCTTCAGACAAACTGCCGTAGATCAGCGATGCCAAGGCCTCGGAGTCGGCCGGCGCCACTACTCCCTGGGCGATAAGCTGGTCGATCAGGCGCTGCATCGACGCCACGCAATGGCGCTGCGCCTCTGGCGAAGCGCCGCCGAGCACGGCCCTGGCATCGCGCAGCACCAGGCGCTGGATCTCGGGTTCGAGGGCCATTTGCAGGTAGGCCTGGCAGCGGTTGCAGAAGCCTTCCCAGGCATTTTCGGCGGTATCGGAGATGGCCTGCAGGCGCGCGTCCATCTCTGCGTCGATCTGTTCGACCACCGCTGCCAGCAAGCCCTTCTTGTCACCGAAGTGATGATACAGCGCGCCTCGGGTCAGGCCTGCCTGGGCCGTCAGGTCATCCATCGACGCCTCTGCATAGCCGCTTTCGCTGAATACCTTGCGCGCAGTGGCCAGCAGCGCGGCGCGGGTTTCTTCCATCTCGGCACGGGTGCGGCGAGCCATTTGCCCTCTCCTTACAGACAACCTGAATGATGATTTACATACGCCGCGTATGTATATACGCTTTATTCATACGCGACGTATGTATTTTCCCTCTCAGCGCCATGCGGCTGCAAGCGCGTTTTCAGGAGATCGAGATGGCCACTGCTTACCGAACGCTGTTCCAGGCACCTGGCAGCAAAGCCTTCACCCTTGCGGGCCTGCTGGCCCGGCTGCCCCTGCCGATGACCGGCATCGGCATCATCACCCTGCTGTCGCAGGCGTATGGCAGCTATGCCCTGGCCGGCATGGTCGCCGCGACTTTCGTACTGACCTACGCGCTGCTCTCGCCACAGTTGTCGCGGCTGGTCGACCTGAAGGGGCAACGCCGTGTGCTGCCTTTGGCAACGGTCATCAGCGCCAGCGGCTTGCTGATACTGGCGGCCAGCACGTACTGGGGCGCACCGCTTGGCTGCCTGTTCATCGGCGCCCTGCTCGCCGGCTGCATGCCCAGCCTGTCGGCCATGGTTCGGGCGCGCTGGACGGCGCTGTACCGTGGCCAGCCACTGCTGCAAACGGCGCATTCGCTGGAGACGGTCTTCGACGAGGTGACGTTCATCCTCGGGCCGCCGCTGGCGGTCGGGCTGTCGGTCGGGGTGTTGCCCCAGGCGGCGCTGTTGGCAGCAGCACTGCTGCTGGCGCTGGGTGTGCTTGCACTGCTCACCCAGCGCAGCACCGAACCGGCCGTGCTCGCCCGGCAAGGCAGCGCCGCCAACCCCGGCTCGGTGATCCGCTTGCCGGGTGTGCGGCGGCTGACGTTGCTGACCATGAGCATGGGGGTGATCGTCGGCACATTGGACATGGTCAGCGTGGCCTTCGCCGAACAGCTCGATCGCCCGGCCGCAGCCAGCGCGGTGCTGTCGGCCTATGCCCTGGGCTCCTGCGTAGCCGGGCTGCTGTTCGGCGTACTGCAGCCAGGCGCTGCCCAGCCCCGCCAACTGTGGGTGGCCAGCCTGGCGACTGCGGCAAGCACACTGCCGCTGATGGCGGTGGCCAGCATCCCCGGCCTGACAGCGGCCGTGCTGGTTGCGGGGCTGTGCTTCGCCCCCACCCTGATCATCGCCATGACCCTGGTCGAGCGCCTGGTCCCGGAACAACAACTGACCGAGGGCATGACCTGGCTGCTCGCCGGGCTGAACATCGGCGTGGCACTGGGTGCAGCACTGGCCGGGCAACTGGTCGACCATGCCGGGCCCCGGGGCGGGTTTGCCCTGGCACTCGCGGCCGGGATGGTCGTGCTGCTGGTGGGGTTGACCGCCAGCAGAAGCCTGCACAGCCACGGCCTCACTTCACCCTTGCAAGGAGCTGAATCATGACCTGCTATTCAAACGCTGATACCGCAACAGCTGCACCCAACCCTTGGCTTGCGGTCATCGCCGTTGGCCTTGCGACCTTTGCCGTGGTGACCACCGAGATGCTGCCGGTCGGCCTGCTGACCCCGATTGCCACGGCCTTGCAGGTATCGGCCGCAAGCGCCGGCCTGATGATTTCACTGCCGGCGCTGCTGGCCGCCGTGTTCGCCACCCTGGTGGTGATCGCCTCGGGCAGGGTGGACAGGCGCAAGATCCTCTGTGGCTTGCTGGCGTTGCTGTTGCTCGCCAACACCGCCTCGGCCCTGGCACCGACCCTGGGTTGGATGCTCGCAGCGCGCACCCTGGTCGGCCTGTGCATGGGCGGTATCTGGGCGATAGCCGGGGGCCTGGCAGCCCGCCTGGTGCCGGGCCATGCCGTGGGCCTGGCCACCGCCGTGATCTTTGGCGGCGTGGCGGCGGCCTCGGTGCTGGGCGTGCCGCTCGGTGCGCTGGTCGGTGACCTGTTCGGCTGGCGTTGGGCATTCGCCCTCATGGCCCTGCTCAGTGGTGGGGTGCTGCTGCTGCACCTGGCTGTTATACCGGCGTTACCGGCCAGCACCTCGGTGACGGCGCGCCAGTTCGTCGAAATGCTGGGCAACCGAACGCTTCAGGCCGGGCTGTTGTTGACGCTGCTGCTGGTCACCGGGCACTTCGCCGCCTTCACCTTTGCCCGGCCACTGCTGCAGAGCGTCGCCGGCCTGGATGCGCAGTGGATTGGCGCCGCGCTGTTTGCCTACGGCGCGGCCGGCATTGCCGGTAATTTTCTGGCCGGCCCCCGCGCCGCCAACAACCCGACAGCAACCTTGATGGCGATTGCCGCAGGGCTGCTGCTGACCGCCGTGCTGTACCTGAGCCTCGGCAACTGGGCGCCGGGCGGCGCTGCCAGCCTGCTGCTGTGGGGGCTGGCCTACGGCGGTGTATCGGTTGCCCTGATGACCCTGATGATGAAAGCCGCCCCCGAGGCCGTCGAGGTTGCCGCGGCGTGGTATGTGGGGGCGTTCAACATCGCCATTGCCCTGGGCGCCTGGGTTGGTGGGCTGGCGCTGGATGGCAGCGGGCTGGCCGCCAACCTGTGGCTGCTCGCAGGCTTTGCGTGCTGTGCGCTGGGGATTTCGTGGGGGCTCTGGCGCAAGCAATGACCTTGACCGGTTTGCAATGGCAGTCACCCTTTCTCTGGTAACAACTGTCTTGTACTGCCTGCACTGGCCTCATCGCCGGCAAGCCGGCTCCTACAGGGGACCGCGCAACCCTGTAGGAGCCGGCTTGCCGGCGATGAGGCCGGGCCAGGCAGTGCAAATTCGACATGCCCCCGGAAATCCCGGCTGGTGATCGGCAGCCACCAGGCAGAATCAGCAGGGCCCTGTCACGGCAATTTCGCAATCACCTTGATCTCGAAATCGAAGCCCGACAACCAGGTCACACCAATGGCCGTCACCGTCGGGTAAGGCGCCTCGCCCCAATACTCGGCCGCCACCTCCCAGATGGTCTCGAACTTGGCGTCGGGGTCGACCATGAAGATGGTGGTATCCACCACATCCTCGAAACTGCTGCCGGCCGCGGCCAGGATCGCGTTGAGGTTGGCGAAGGCCTTGCGTACCTGCGCCGCCAGGTCCGGTTCGGCCGAGCCATCCTTGCGGCTGCCGACCTGGCCGGAAACGAACAAAAAGCCGTTGGAGCGAATCGCCGGCGAGTAGCGGTGCAGCTCGTACAACGCATGGCGGTCAGGCGGGAAAACAACATCACGTTTGCTGGGCATGGCTTACCTCGTGCTGGGCCATCACGGCCCGGTGTCTTGGGTAAGGCCACTTTAAAAAGGCTAGCGCCCCGGATAAACCGGCAGCCCTGGCCATGACTGTTTGTATAATCCAAACAATCCCGACGCGAATGAGGCGTGCAATGGACCGTTTCGATGCAATGCAGGCGTTTGCCCGGGTGGTGGAAACCGGCAGCTTCACCAAGGCGGCAGCCACCTTGCACATGAGCAAGACCACCGTGACCCAGCTGGTCCAGCAACTGGAAGCGCGGCTGCGGGTGCGCCTGCTCAACCGCACCACGCGCAAGGTCAACGTGACTGCCGACGGCGCGGCCTACTACGAACGCGTGGTCCGCCTGCTGGCCGACATGGACGATGCCGAGACCAGCGTATCCAGCGCCTCGCTGGCGCCGCGCGGGCGGCTGCGGGTGGATGTGCCCAGCCCCCTGGCGCGCATGCTGCTGATACCCGCCTTGCCGGGTTTTTTTGCGCGCTATCCGGAAATCCAGCTGACCCTGGGGGTGAGCGATCGCATCGTCGACATCGTTGGCGAAAACGTCGACTGCGTGGTGCGTGGCGGCGAGATCAGCGACCAATCCCTGGTGGCCAGGCATGTGGGCGACCTGCAACTCGGCATGTATGCCGCGCCCGGCTATCTGCAGCACTTCGGTACACCGGAGCATCCTCGCGAACTGGAAGAAGGGCGGCACAAGACCGTGGGGTTTCTGTGGTTTCGTACTGGCAAAACCCTGCCTTACACGATGCAGCGGGGCCAGGAGCGCGTAGAGGCCCAAGGCCACCCGCAACTGACTGTCGACGACGGCAACGCCTACCTTGCCGCCGGCCTGGCCGGCCTTGGCCTGCTGTGGCTGCCGCAGTACATGGCCAAACCCCACCTGGACAGCGGCGAGCTGGTGGCGCAGTTCGAAGGCTGGCACATGCCGCCGATGCCGATGTACCTGGCATTCCCGCCCAACCGCCATGTCAGCGCCAAGGTGCGGGTGTTTATCGACTGGATCATCGAATTGATGGCCGAGCATGCGCCGGTGTCGACAGGGCATTGAGCAGCAGGCAGCTGTGCTTGCGCCAACCGCGTCACGGCGCCAGCAGCCGATGGCATAGATCGATGAACGCCCTGAGCTTCGGTTGGTTCCTGGCCGCTTTCGAGAAGTACAAGAACAACCCGTCACTGCCTGGCGAACAATCGAGCAACACCGGCTCAAGTGTTCCGGCCGCCAGTTCGCGCGAGGTATGGAAGGTGGATGAGTAGATCAGCCCTACCCCTTTTACCGCCAGGCTGCGCATCAGCTCGCCGTCGTTGACCGTAACGGCCCCCAGCGGGTCGATGCGCACCGTCGAGCCGTTCTCCATGAATTCCCAACGGTAGACATCACCCTTCTCGGGCCTGCGAAAACGGATGCACTCATGCCGTGTCAGGTCGCCGGTCACCTGGGGCCTGCCATGCGCCTTGAAGTAAGCCGGCGAGCCAAACACCGCCCACTGGTAAGGCTTGCAAAGCCGCACGGCAATCATGTCCTGGGCGATGTATGAGCCAATCGAAATGCCGGCGTCATACCCTTCAGAAACGAAATTCTCGTGACGGTTGCTGACGGTAATCTCCACGTTGATGTTCGGCCAGGCCAGGCGAAACGTCGGCAACACAGGCTCGATGACATGCGGTAGTGCCAGGCGCTCGACGATCAAGCGCAGCGTACCGGATGGCGCCTGCGCCGATTGCGCTGCATCTTCAAGGCCGGCGGCGATGGCCAGGGCCGCCGGGCCGACCTTCTCCAGCAGCGCCTGCCCTGCCTCGGTCAACGACACCTTGCGCGTCGTGCGGTGAAACAACGGTGTGCCCAGGCGCAGCTCCAGCCGTTGCAAGGCCTGGCTCACCGAGCCTGCCGAACGATCGAGGTCGAGCGCAGCTTTGGTTACGCTCAAGCGCCTGGCCACGGCCAGGAACTCGGGCAGGCCATCAAAGCTTTGGGCGTGGTTCATGCTCATGGGCGGCTTCTTGAAGGGTTGGAGCGACAGATTATCGCCATTTATTTCAAGCCAATCCTGCCCGATTAAGCTGTTTTTCCAAATAGTGCATTCGCTTGCGGCCAGTTACTCCTGCTGGGCCGGGCGCCTAGAGTTGGCCCCGTCTTTATCAACCCAAGGAAGTGACATGTCTGCTGCCAAGCAAATCATCGGGCTCGCCGTTGCCGTTTTCGCCCTCGTGGCAGGCGCGCCTGCAGCGCTCGCCGAACAGAACGCCAAACGCGAAAAAGTGCTGATCGTGGTGTCGAGCCTGGACAAGAAAACCGAAAATCAGGTGGGTGGGTTCTGGTTTCCGGAGCTCACCCACCCGGTGGAAGTTTTCGATCAAAGCGGTATCGATTTCGACCTTGCCAGCCCGCAGGGCGGTTTGGCGCCGTTCGACGGTTTCGACCTGAAGGATCAAGCCAGCCTGAACTTCTGGACCAACCCGCAGCACCGCAACAAGCTTGGCAACACCATCAAACTCTCCAACGTCGACCCGTCCCTGTACGGCGCAGTGTTGCTGGTGGGTGGCCATGGCCCCATGTGGGACTTCGTCAATAACCCTGAGCTCAGCAATATCGTGCGCCGAATCTACGAGCAGGCAGGCATTGTCAGTGCGGTCTGCCACGGCCCGGCAGGGCTTCTGGATGTGAAGCTCAGCAATGGGCGCCCTCTTGTTGCTGGGCGCCGGCTGACGGGTTTTACCGCCGAGGAAGAGATCGCCCGGCACTACGACAGCATCGTTCCGTTCGAGCTGGAAGGCGCGCTGAAAAAGGCCGGCGCCACGTTCGAAGAAGCGCCGATCTTCGAAAGCCGAGTGGTGGTGGATGGGCGTCTGATCACAGGCCAGAACCCTGCCTCTGCGACCGCGCTTGGCCGGGCCCTGGTCAATGCCCTGCAAAACAAGGCCGGGTGAGCGCACATGAAGCAAAGCACCCGGCATTTTTTCGGCCAGATGGCCATGTTATGCACCTGCGCTATGCCGGGCATGCTACCCACCGCCAGTGCGGCCGACCTGCATGTCCTGGCCTCGACGGCGCTCAAGCCCCTGCTCGAAAACGTGCGCCCCGCGTTCGAGTCGGCGAGCGGTGACCGGCTTGTGCTCAGCTGGGGCGCCTCCTATGCAAGCGCGCCAGATGCGTTGCCCATGCGGCTGTCGCGGGGAGAAAAGGCAGATGTCGTGCTCATGCTTCGCGAGGCCCTCGATGAGCAGCTTGCGGGCGGTTATCTGCGGGCGGACACGGTCAGGGACATTGCCACTTCACGTATCGGCCTTGCCGTACAACGCGGCGTGCCCCGGCCCGATATCAGCGACGTGGCGGGGCTGCGGCGCACCTTGCTGGGCGCCAGGGCCATCGCATTCTCCAGCGGCGTAAGCGGGCAATATGTCGCCTCGGCGCTGTTACCGCGGCTGGGTATCGCCGAACAGGTAAAGCCCAAAAGCCGGGTCATCGATGCACCGGGCCTGGCAGGCCAGGCGTTGTTGAGCGCACAGGCAGATGTGGCGCTGCAACAGATGAGCGAACTGCTTGCAGTGCCAGGTATACAGGTGGTTGGCCCGTTACCTGATGCCGTCCAGCGGGTGAACGTGATTGCCGCAGCCGTCACCAGTAATGCGCAGCAGGCTCAAGGTGCACAGGCTTTGATCAGCTACCTGCGAAGCCTGCAGACGGCGCAGGCATTGAAAGATTCGGGGTTTGAGCCGATTTCTTCGCCTTAGGGCACATCTCTTTGAAGGTGTTTGCGTTGGGGCCGCCAAGGGCGCGCCTGAGCGGCCTGTCGTGAACGTCTGTTTTCGACCCATAGCGGACTGATGTTGGCTCAGGGACATGACTGACGTTTGGACCTCTGTAGTACGGGAATCTTAGATGGAAACTTCTTGCTTGTTGCAGATCGAACGCGCCGCTTACGAGGACTTCTTCCGGCTATGGCGCCAAGGAAGTTTCGCACGTCAGCGACTGGGCCAAGCGTTCTACAACCACTTCAACCTCCACAAGCTCGCCGATCAGGCCCGATTGCACGGTCTATACGAGGCCGACGGTGAGAGAGCTTCAGGCTTGATTTCAAGGCTTTTCCACCTCCACTGAGTGGCAGCAATCGCCCCTTAGCGGCCATTGTGAGGATACTGCTCTGGCTCATTTTTAGCCGGCGCGATCCCTGTGGGAGCGGGTTTACCGGAGTGCCGGACCACCTCGAAGCAGGCAACGCGGAGGATGGCACGGGCTTTGCCCGTGTTCGCGGGTGAACCCGCTCCCACAAAGACAGCTTTGGGTCGGAAGGTGCCGACTTTAAAGGGCTACTATCGACCCGTAGCAGCCCCTGACGAAGGGCCGTAATCGGCCAGTAGTGGTCGCGTGCGCATTCCTAAAGCAGCTTGAACCCCTTCTCCGTTACCATCTCACGCAAATCTTTACGCCCGCCCATGTACTCCATGCTTGTCATGGAATTGTGCAGGGCAGCTCTCCAGGTTTTGGGTGACATTTTTTGTTGGCTGCGGAACTCCTGGCAGGCTTGTTCATAGCCTTGAACATAGTCTCGGTAGCCTTCCTGGTTGTAGCGGTTGTAGTGCAGCACCACCGGCTGAGCTGGCCGAGGGCGAATGGCACTCGTGCGGCTTGGGTCTGGATGTCCCAGAGCCATACCGAAGGTGACGAAAGCATGCTCGGGGAGGTTGATGATGTTGGCCAGTTCCTTGGCAATATTTCGCATCACGCCCAAATATACGATTCCCAAGCCTATCGACTCAGCGGCAAGAGAAGCATTTTGAGCTGCCAAAGTCGCGTCCACAGATGCCATCAGAAACGAGTCCAGGTAATCCAGGACGAATGGATCGCCACCTTGGTCGCGGGTAATCGCTACCGAACGAGACGTATCTGCTACCCAGAGCAGGAGTGCGGGAGCTTCCAGAATCCATGGAAGACGATCAACTTTTACTTCACGTGCGACGGTGTCGTGAATCTCTTTCTTCAAGGCCACATCCGTGACAGCGACCAGGCTCCATTGATTTAGAGCCGAAGAAGTGGAAGCCGATTGTGCAGCAGCGACCATCGTCTCAATAGCCCCTTCAGGAAGCGCATCCGCCAGGAATGTCCGGACAGACTTGTGGCGAAGCATCGCTTCGACCACTGGCGTCATGATGACTTTCTCAGGCTTTACCTGGCTGCCATATCGCTGTTGAAGGAGGTGGGCGTGCGCACTCGTAAGGTCAGTCATCTGAGGTCTCCTGGAAAAGTTGACCAAAGACTAACGTTGCCAGGGACAAAAATAAGCCATCAAAAATCGACTACACAATCCACAGCCGTGGACAATGGATGACGTCTGGCTAAAATCGCTGGATGGATCATTTGACAGCAATTCGCACCTTTCAACGGATAGTTGAGACCCGGTCGTTTACCAGAGCGGCTGCTCACCTGGGCATGCCTCGCTCATCTGTCAGCAAGGCATTACAGGAACTCGAAGAGCACCTAGGTACCAAGCTTCTTCAGAGAACGACTCGGACGATTGCGCTCACCACTGAGGGCAGTGAGTATTACCGCAAGGTCACGCAGCTGGTTGCGCGGCTGGACGAGGCCGAGGCTGAGCTAAGAGACATGGGCGCCGCCTCACGTGGCAGACTACGCATTGACCTCCACTCTTCACTGGCACAGTTGCTTTTGATACCGGTGCTCAAGGAGTTCAGAGCGCGGCATCCCCACATCCAGGTAGCTCTGGGAGTCAGTGACCGTCCTGTCAATCTGATTGAGGAAGGCGTTGACTGCGTAATACGGGCTGGGCAGTTAGCGGATTCTTCGTTGGTTGCGAAGAGGCTTTTCACCGACAGGCTGGTCACCTGTGCAAGCCCCGACTACTTGATGCACCACGGTACGCCGTTAACCCCGGCTGATCTGGAGCGTCACCAGATCGTGGGCTATTTCAGCGCATCGAACGGTGAGGTCTGGCCGTTGCGATTTCGCAAGCGAGGTGGAGAGCACCTCATATCCCGATTCGACGTTGCCACGAATGACAGTGCCAGCCATATCAATATGATCATGAGTGGAACGGGAATAGGACAGACGTTCGCATCTGTGGCAGCCCGGCTGTTTGAGTCCGGTGTACTCGTACCCATCCTTGAAAAACACACCTGCGCAACGATACCCATTTCAGTGATTTACCCATCAAACAAGCAGTTGAATGCACGTGTCCGTGTATTCGTGGACTGGATTGTCGAGCGGCTAGCCGAATAACCGGCGCGATTGATGAAGGCGCGCGCCGCCAGCTAGCGAGGGGGAATGAGCGTCCGCTATGGGTCGATAGCTGCCTGTGGTGGATGAGTGTTCTTGATTCATTTCGTTGGCAAGAGCGTGTCCAACTGAACTTACAAGCAACAGAAGCCTGCCTGGCAACGGAAGATAGCCCCTCATGCCGAGTCTGCATGAGGGGGACGATACGCAGTGCCAGAGTGCCGGCGACGCCGGACAGGGGCATGAGGCGGGAGATGATGATTGAGTCGTACACGACGAGGATCAATCAGCTGTGGACAGTCAAATGTTGAGCCTACCTGGGGCTGGGTCGCCTAACTCAACGACCAGTCGGCGCTGGTCGGGGGGCCCGGACGGGCGAGCAGCCGTGCTAGCAGAGCTCGCCATTGCCGCGCATCGCCGCAAGGTGATCGATGATGATCAGCTTCCGACATACTTGAGTTCGCTGAATCTGCTCGACTTTGGGCGTTGCTCGAGGATGAGGCTGCATGGGCCGCGGATGGTGCGGCCCTTAAAGTTAATAAATCTTAATGCTTGGCCTGCTGTAATGCCTGCTATCAAGCACATGGCACTGCGCCGGCGATGACGGTGATTGAAATGACTGGTTGGAGAAGGCAGACGCTTTTTCAATCCGCAAGACTACGACAGGGAATTCATGCGAATAGATTTCATGAGAGATCAGGCTAGGCAGTTTGAGATTTCGGTGCCCCCTGATCAGGTAACGGCTTTACGGGTGTGGCATTGCAAGTACAAAAGTTTGAAAGCAATTGAAGCATGCGAAAACTTGCGAACCTTGGTAATCGCCACGCTTCCAGATGATTCCATCGAATTTCTAGGAGGCTTGGCGCGGCTGGAGTATTTGAGGATATTGCATATGCCAAAGCTGCGAAGCCTTTCGGCGTTGGCCGGGCTTGAGGAGTTGAGGTGCTTGTCACTGGCGACGGCGCCAAGCTGGGATGCGTCACGCAAACGTACCGTGATCGACGCTCTCGAACCGTTAGCCGAGCTACCTGCGCTCAAGCATATTGAACTGTTAAGCATTGTCCCCGCAGATCGCAGCCTGGAACCACTGACTCGTGTTCGCTACTTGGAAAGCGCCCGGTTTTCCGGGTATCAGCACAACGAGGTTGAGCGCTTTTACGCCATCACCCAAGCGCGAAACGATTTTGTCCCATGCTCTGTGTTTGGTGGTGGTTGAGATGCTCTGGGAGATGACCTGGCAGAGTGACACTCAAGTTGGACCGAAATGGGTCGATCAGAGATGGCCGCTTTCGACCCATTGCAGACGCTGAACTACAGCGCGACGCGTACTCTGTGGGAGCGGTTTCATCGAGGCGTCGAACCGCCGCGAAGCGGGCGCTGCGGTGGATGGCACCGGCTTTGCCGGTGTTCGCGGGTGAACCCGCTCCCACAAAGTCCGCTGCAAGACGCAACGTCGGCTTTGGGTCGATTGCGGTCACTCGCGACTGCCGGCTTTCGACCCAGAGCAGCCGGTGGTAAGCACGAAGCTTGATAATGACACATAGTGTCATTATGATTACTTTGTGTCCTTGCGGCGGACGCAAACACTTCTTCCACCCTGCAACCCTTGTCGAGAGCCCTCCCATGAAAGTTCATTTCATCGTTCACGAATCGTTTGAAGCCCCTGGAGCGTATGAAACCTGGGTGCAAGCGCGCGGCTACGATGCCAGCTATTCACGCGTCTACGTCAATGAGACGTTGCCAGAGAGTGCGGACGACATTGATCTGCTGGTCGTGCTGGGTGGGCCACAAGACCCCGCCACCACCGTTGAACAGTGCCCGCACTTCGATGCCGTCGCTGAGTGCCGCCTGATTGGCCAAGCCATCGCTGCAAAGAAAGCGGTAGTCGGTATTTGCCTGGGTTCGCAGCTCATCGGTGAAGCGCTGGGGGCGAAGTTTGGTCATAGCCCGGAAAAGGAAATCGGAAAGTACCCGATCAACCTTACGGCAGAAGGCAAAGCCAACAGCAAGGTCGCTCACTTTGGCGATGTCCTCGAAGTCGGCCATTGGCACAACGACATGCCAGGCCTCACCGCTGACGCAAAAATCCTCGCGCAGAGCGAAGGCTGCCCTCGGCAAATCGTCGAGTACAGCAAGCTGGTGTACGGCTTCCAATGCCACATGGAATTCACCAGCCAGGTTGTCGAGCTTCTGATCGCCGCTTCGGAAGCTGATCTGCTCACTCTGACCGACCGTCGCTTCGTACAGCAGCCAGCCGCGCTGCGTGCCAATGACTGGGAAGAGATGAACCAAAAACTGTTTACTTTCCTCGACAAGCTGATCGCCGAGTACCAGGCAACGTAAGATCCGACTTGCCCTGCGAAGACGTCGGCCCTGGAAACGGATCTGCCTGGCACGGTCTATGCCCGTGTTTGCGGGGCAACCCGCCCCACAGATAGTACTCGCTTGGGCGGCTGCGCCCTGTTCAATGGCCGCAATGGGTCGAAAGCCGACACTCGTGTTCTCTGCGCGACAGTGCAGCCCGAGGGCTGGGTAATTTCCCACAGGAACCACATGATACTCAGGCCCATGCTGAACCTGTAGGAGCCGGCTTGCCGGCGATGAGGCCGGCAAAGGCAACACAAGACAGTTGCTCACAAGAAAATACCCTGCAAATGCCCGAGCACTTGCAAGCAACCGCCGGCAATGATGCCTGCCGCGCTGATGCGCTCAGAAACTCCCCTTCAACGTCACCATGTAGTTGCGCGGCTCGCCATAGTAGTTGCCGCCACTGCGGTCTCCGACGGTGGCGTAGTAAACCTTGTCGAACAGATTATTGCCGTTGAGCGCCACGGCCCAGTGCGAGTCGATCTGGTACTGCACCCGTGCGTTCCAGATGGCATACCCCGGTTGTTCGGTCTTGGCCGTGCCGGACAACCTGGAAATATCGCTCTGTGCATTCACCCCGCCGCCGATGCTCCAGCGGCTCAGATCACCGGCCAGCGCATAATCCCCCCACGCGCGCAACGAGTGCCGCGGCACGAGCGTGTTGTAAGTATCGCCATCCACCGCAGCCACGTTGTTGTTGCGCACAGTGCTGCCCAAGGTTTCGGTCGCGGTATAGGTATAACCTGCTGTCAGTTGCAGCCGCTCGACGGGGGCGCCGGTCAGTTCCATTTCCACACCCTGGGCGCGAATCTTGCCCGCATCTACCGAACAGGAGGCGCAGATGCTCCTGTCGGTGACCGCCACGGCGGCATGCTCCTGATAAGCACGGAACAGGTTCAGCGAGCCATTGAGCGCACCATCGAACCACTCGCCCTTGATACCCAGTTCATAGTTGGTGCCGGTCTTGGGCTCGAGCACCTTGCCCTCGGCATCCTTGTAGGATTGCGGCTGGAAGATATCGGCGTAGCTTGCGTATACGGTCAGGTTGGGCGTCAGGTCGTACAGCACCGCGGCAAAGGGCGTGACCTGGCCGGTTTCACGGCGTTCATCGATCGGCGCGACACCGTAGGCATGGCTGTCGTTGGTGTAGTGCCAGTCGCTTACCCTTGCACCCAGTACCACCGTCAAGGGCTCAGCCAGTTTCAGGCGCAAGTTACCGTAAGCGCCCTGCTGCTTGACGGTGGTCCGCGATGGATAGGGCCAGCCACCGCGGTAGCTGTTATCGATGATGTAAGCGTCGCTCGGCTCAACGAAGTGCGTCGGGTTGAACACATCGGAACGCTGCTGCAGGAAGGCCAGCGCCCATACATCATGGCTGTGCGAGTAGCTGGTGTTGGCGCCGACGGTCAGCTGGTGCTCCAGGCCAAAGGCGCGGAATTTGCCGTCCAGGTAGCCATCGAACCCGTAGTCCACCGAGTCGTAGTCGAACAGGCCGGCAATCGACTGGATAGACGATGATGTGGCACCGGGGGTTACGTAACCAACCCCTACCCCTTGGGCATATTTCATGTCTTGCTGGTTATGGCTGTAGGCGCCGGCCAGGCGCGTGGTCCAGTCATCGTTCAGGCGGTGCTTGAGGTCGGCGAACACCGAGGTGCGCTCGCTGTCCCAGTGGTTCCAGCTGGCGCCAAGGCAGGTCGAACGCTTGAGCTTGATGTCCGAACCGTCGCTGTAGCTCGGCAGGCCACCGAAGCAGGGTGTGGCGTGCAGCTTCTCGTAGGCCACGGCAAAGCCGGCAGTGGTCGCGTCGGAGAAGTCGTAGTCCAGTGCCCCGTAGGTCAGCTGGTCTTCGCGCTTGCCGTAGTCATAGAAATAGCGGCGCGTCTGTTCGGCAACCACGGCGCGGCCGCGCAGCGTGCCCTCGGCATTGAGCGGGCCGCCGACATCCACCTGGCTGCGGTAGTTGTCCCAGGTGCCGCCGGACAGCGTCACAGTGGCCGTGGGCGTGGCCTGGCCGCGCTTGCGCACGAAGTTGACCGCACCGGCCGGGGTGCCGGCACCTTGCATCATGCCGGCGGCGCCGCGCAGCAGTTCGACTTGCTCGTAGAAGGCCATGTCACTGCTGAAGCTGTTCGCCTGCACATAGCTGCCACCGACATCCAGCGGCACGCCGTCGTACTGGAACGGCGCATCCATCTTGAAGCCGCGCGAGTAGAAGTACTTGCCGCCCATGGGTGAGCCGGAGACAGTGACGCCAGGGGTCTGCTCCATTACCTGCTCGATGGTGTTGAGGTTCTGGTCATCCATGCGCTTGCGGGTCATTACCGTGACCGATTGCGGGGTTTCCTTGATGCTGTGCTCGCCCTTGCCGATGGTGATGGCGCGTGTGGTGTACGAGGTGGTCGGTTCGACCGTTGCCGCCAACGCGGCGTTGACATTGGTGGCGCCAAGCTCGAGGGCGGCGCTGTCCAGGGCGTGTAACCGGTATTGCCCAGGGCCGGTCATCTCGGCTGCCAGGCCGGTGCCGGACAGCAGCATGGCAAAGCCTGCGTCGGTGTCAAAGCTGCCTTGCAAACCCTGGCTGTTGCGGCCAGCGGCCATTTCGCTCAACCCCACCAGATACACCCCGGACTCGGCGGCGAAGCGCGACAACACCTGGCTCAACGGCCCGGCAGGGATCGCGTATTGGCGGCTGGCGGCCTGCGCGACCATTGGCACAGCAGCCAGCCAGGCAGTCGCCGCCAGGCTGGCCAGGCAGAAGGAAAAGCTCAGGTGTGCGGTGAACGGCGCGCGCTCTGGACGATACATCATGTGGTCCTTGTCCCCGATGGGTGAAATGGATGGGCTGTCATCCCTTAACCCGGCGAGGCGATGAAAAGCGGAACCACAACGCGAAAGTTTTTTTCAGCTGCCACTGGCATCCACCGTGGTCCACCACGGCAGGCGCCGCTGGATGCGGATCGGCAGTGAGTCACCGAGCAGCGCCAGGGCGGCGTCGAAGTCGAGCAGCGGCAGGCTGCCGAACACCCGCAGCCCGGCGACCTGCGGGCTGACCGAGACATACCCGTGGTGGTAGCGCGACAGCTCCTCCAGGACCTCGCCCAGCGGCACGTCTGCTGCGACCAGCTTGCCCTCGACCCAGGCTTCGCGGGCCAGTTCCGCGTTGCCTGGCGTGGCCAACTGCTGGCTATCGAAGGCCTGCTGCTGGCCCGCCTCGATCACGCGGCGGGCGCCGGTGCCGGGCAAGGTCACCTCGACCGCCCCGGCGAACACCGAGAGCTGCGTGTGTGTATTGCTCGCGCACACACTGAAACGGGTGCCCAGCGCCCGCATGCGGCCTTGGGCGGTAGTGACGATGAAGGGGCGGCGGGCCTCGTGTGCGGTGTCGACCAGAACCTCACCGGCCAGCAGGTGCAGCTGGCGAGTGGCACTGGAGAAATCGACATCGAAGGCCGTGCGGGTGTTGAGCCACACCTGGGTGCCATCGGCCAGGCGCACCGGCTTCAGTTCGCCCGTGCCGGTGCGGTAGTCCGCAGCCAGCTCGGCACACCAGGCAGGCACTGCGCCAGAGCGCCAGCCGGACCACAACACCCCTGCGCCAGCCAGGGCAATGAACCCCCGCAGCAGCGCACGCCGGCGTACCCGCTGGTGGGCGCCGAGCAGGTGCTCGGCGGTGTGGCGACGATCGGCCAGGTGCTCCAGCGGTTCGAAACGCTGGCTGATGCCTTGTACGGCCTGCCAGGCGACCCGGTGCATGGGGTCAGCGGCAAGCCAGCGTTGCCAGGCCTGCTGGCGGGCCGCATCAGCGCCGCCGCAACGCAGTTCGGCATACCACTCGGCGGCTTGCTCCAGTACCTGGAAGGATGGCTGGCCGTGCATGTCAGGCATCGTGCTCATTGCACAACAGCGCCATGTCTTGCGCCGCCTGCAACTGCAGGCAGGCCAGCATGGCCTTGGCCACGTACTTGCGCACCATGCGGTCGGACACACCCAGCTCCAACGCCACCTCCTTGTCGGTCATCTGGCACACCACCGCCAGCACGAAGGCCTGGGCTGCCTTGCCAGGCAGGCCGATCAGCATCTGCCCGACTTCCTGCAAGGCCTGCAACACCGCCGCACAGTGCTCGGCAGAGCCGGCAAAGCGCTCCGGCTGGGCGGCCAGTGCATCGAGCCAGGCCTGTTCGATTTCACGGCGCTGCCAGAGGTTGATACACAGGCCATCGGCGATCTTGCGCAGGTAGCCGCGCGCGGCAAGGGCATTGTCGAACACGGGCTGCACCGGTTTGAGCAGCAGCCGCAGGAAGGCATCGTGGGCAAGATCGGCGGCATCGGCATGGCAGCCCAGGCGCCTGCCCAGCCACTGGCGCAACCAGGGATGATGCTCCTGATAGAGATGATCGAGGGGTGCGAGTGGCTTGGTCGACATGGTGAAACACAGCGCCTGAGAAGATCTATCAAAAGATAATCATTATCATGAATGCCGAATTATTGGGATAACGGTTGAAGAATGCAATGCGGTAAATCACTCAGGTGTAACCGGCGCAGTGCCCATCGCACTCATGCTGCTTGACCCTGAAGTAGCTATAGCTCTCACCCTGGCGAGACGTTCATCTCTCACAGGAATTGACCATGAACCACCGTATCCCTCCGCCACTGGTGGCCACCCTGTTCGGCTTGTTGGCCTGGCTTGCTGCCGGGCACTTGCCGGGCGCCCTTGAACTGACGCTCGAGTGGCGTGTGGGGCTGGCACTGGTTGTGTTGCTGGCAGGTGCTGCTGTTTCTTTGGGTGGCGTGCTTTCCTTTCGCCATGCACGGACCACGGTCAACCCGCTGAAGCCGCAAGCGGCTACGGCGCTGGTCCGCTCGGGCGTGTACAGGTACACCCGCAACCCCATGTACCTGGGCTTTGCCATGGCCCTGACAGCCTGGTCGATCTTTCTGGCCTGGCCGCCGGCGCTGCTGGGCGTGCTGGGTTTCGTGGCCTATATGAACCGCTTCCAGATCGGGCCGGAAGAGCGCGCCCTTGCCGGCCTTTTCGGTGGGGAGTTCACGCAATACTGCAGCCAGGTAAGGCGTTGGCTGTAGAAAACCGAACGCCTGCTGCTGCCCTGACAGCTACCAGTCTTGCGCACAAGGCTCCGGCCCATTCAGTGATGGAAACAGCGGCAGCACTTCTTCTGCCAGTTCCTGGATGATCTGCTGCGCCGGGCGCCGGGCCATCTGCATGCCCAACGCGGCATGGTTGACCCCCGCCTCGCGCCACTGCTGCAGCAGCTCGATCAACCCGTTGCGGCCGGTGCGCAGCACGTAGCCACCCTGTAGCGGCGTTCTCGGGAAGTTCGGGTTCTCGTCCAGGTCGATCCACTCATTGGTCACATGCGGGCGGAAGCCTGCCCCGGGAATGAGCGCCCGCCAGGCCCGGATCTTCTCGCCCAGGCGCCTGGGCCCCAGGCTGTCGTGGGTGGCTTCGGGGTAGGTAATCCAGCCATCGGCCTGTTCGCCAAGCCACTGCAAGGGCTGGCGTGACGAGCCGGTTACCAGCAATGGAATGCTCCCCATGACGGGGCTGGGTAGCAGCCGCGCGCCATCGAGCTGGCCCAACGGCGAATGGATAGGCGCCTGCTGGCTGCCCAGCAACTGCCTGAAATAATCCACGCTTTGCACGAAGCGCTCCCCGCGATGCTCATGGTCCAGGCCATAGGCCGGAAACTCCACGGGGCGGTCGCCCGAGGCGATACCCAGCACCAGGCGCCCACCCGACAGGCAGTCGACGCTGGCCGCAGCCTTGGCCAGGTCGATGGGATGGCGCAGGGTGAAGATCGCGCTGCCGGTCGCCAAAGCGACTTTGCGGCTATGGGCGGCCAGGTAGGCCAGGTAGGTGAACGGGTCGAATACCTGGCCGGCATCACCGAAGCTTGGGTCATACAAAGGCACATCACGGGCCCACACGGCCGCAAAATCCAGGCGGTCGATGTCGCTGACCAGCTGGGCCTGCCCGCGCAGTACCGCCATGTCGCCGCGATAGAAACGCAGCGGCAGGAAGATGCCCAAGGTCAAGTGGCCCTCGGCGAACATACGGCGATAACCGGGGTGTTGGGCGAACGCATCGGCGCTGGCCCCTTTGCTGTGAATGAAGTTCATGGGCATTCCTTGCTCGGTTTCAGGGGCCAGTGGCAGGCGCAGGCAGACGGATACCGCGCTGCACGGCCGGGCGCTGTTCCACCTGGCGGTACCAGCGCTTCAGGTGCAGGTAGTGGCTGAAGTCAAAGCCCACCAGCGCAGCAATGTGCAGCCAGGCAAAGCTGGCGATGTCTGCGATCGAATAGGACTCGCCGGCCAACCACGAATGGCTGGCCAAGCGCTGGTCGAGCACCGCGAAGGCCTCCTCGGTGAGGGCGCGGTAGCGCTTCTGCGCCGCCGGGTTGGGCACAGCCTCGAAGCACTCGAAGTGCACGCGCTGCCCCAGCAACGGGCCCACGCTGGCGCTGTGGTACATCAACCAGGTGATCGCCGCCCAGCGTGGCTGTGCTGCCTGTTCGAGCAACTGGCCACTGGCTTGCGCCAGGTACAGCAGGATTGCGGCCGACTCGAACAGCACGATATTGGCCTTGCGGTCGACCAATACCGGAATGCGGCCTGCCGGGTTGAGCGCCAGAAACTCAGCCTGGCGATGCTCGCCCCGGTCGATGTCCACGTGCACCAGCCGATACGGCAGCCCCGTTTCTTCAAGGGCAATGGTGGCTTTGAAGCCGTTGGGGGAGCTGTCGGTATAAAGCACAAGTGCTGCATCCTGCATGCTGTTCACCTTAAAAATACTGATCCGGGTTTGTTTGGCTCCACGCTATGCTAGGGCCAAGGCCTCGGGCCTTCTAACGATCATTCCTCTCGCTTGATTGAGTTTTTCTAAGGTTGGTTCACATGGGTGCAGTCCTGCCATTGCTTGCGTTGCGTGCCTTCAGCGAAACCACACGCCTGGGCAGCCTGAAGGCGGCCGCCGAGCGCATGGGCGTTACCCCCGGCGCCATCAGCCAGCAGATCCGCCTGCTGGAAGATCGCCTGGGGGTCACCCTGCTGACCCGCAGCCGGTATGGCGTGCAACTTACCGAGGCCGGGGCAAGCCTTTACCCGGGGCTGTCGCGCGGGTTCGGCCAGATCGAGAGCGCACTGCTCGACCTTCAGGCCCTCACCCGCAGCAATACCCTGACCATCAGCACCCAGCCCTCGTTTGCCTCCAGTTGGCTGGTACCCCGGCTGCCCGATTTCAACGCGCAGTACCCGCAAATCGACGTACGCGTGCAGTCCACCGCCGAGCTTGTGGACCTGCTGCGCGAGCCCGTCGACATCGCGCTGCGCCATGGCCTGGGCGACTACCCCGGGGTGGAGTCGATCCCGCTGCTGGCGCCGGTGCTGTTACCGGTCGCCAGCCCCGACCTGCTGGCCGGCGGGCCTCTGCTTGATGAACCGCAGGATTGCCTGCACTACCCGCTGCTGCAGGATGCCGACCGGGCCGACTGGAGCCTGTGGTTGCAGGCCCATGGCGTCGAGCCCGACAGCCGTAGCCGCCGGGGCCCGAGTTTCGATGAGGACCTGCTGCTGTTGCGGGCGGCCGCCAGTGGCCAGGGGATCGCCCTGGTACAGGCGCAGCACGCCGAGGAAGACCTGGCCAGTGGCAGGCTGGTGGTTGCGGTACAGCGGCCCTGGCCGTCGCGCTTCGCCTACTACCTGGTGGCGCGCAAGGAGAACCTGGAGCGGCCGCATCTGCAGGCGTTTCTGGGTTGGATTCGTGGGCAGCTTGAGTTGGAACAGCTGCCGGCCCTTACTGATCATTCATGAACGATGCTGGTGGCTGGGCTGGAACGTTGGAAACAGCCAGATTCAGCCAACATCGCAACAGTCGATATCAAGGAAGAACATGAACATTCGAGCAACGACCGAAAAGGACTGGATGTTACTGAGGCAAGTAAGGCTCGCCGCACTGTGCGCTGAGGGCTGTGGCTGGTTCTTCGCAGGCCGGGGGGGCCATGAATCAGTATCGACGACGGCCAGTGCCCTTTGTAGGAGATCACCCAGCCCTTTCGGGCTGCGCTGTCGCGCAGAGAACAGAATTCGTAAGCGCGCCACATACCCTGTGGGAGCGGGTTTACCCGCGAAGCAAGCGACGCGGAGTCTGGCACCGGCTTCGCCGGTGTTCGCGGGTAAACCCGCTCCCACAGGACCCTGCTAAATCAATGAGTTGTGTTTTGTTCTATGAGAGCCGGCTTGCCGGCGATGGGGCCCGGATAAGCAACACACGCCGGTTGCCCCCACGGCGTGCGCAAGAACGGATCATGGACGATCAGCCATCCGCCGAGGATGGCGCCGCAGCCTTTTGAAACTGGCCCCCCAATCCCGCATCGTGATGCAGGATCGGCCCAGAGCATTTATGTCGGCCCGGTTTCTACCCTACAGGCCCTTACACAGGTCTCGCTAAAGCCGGTGATCGATGCGGTCTACCCCTTCAAAAAGGCCGAAGAAGCCTTTGAACAGCTGCGCAGTGCCAGCCACTTCGGCAAGCTGGTGATTCAGGTCAGCGCACCTGGAGCATAAGCAGGCAATGAACCTTCGCGGTGCTCAAGGCTCAGTTGTTCAGACTGCGCGTGCACAACCGACCAAGGATTGCCATGGCCCACGCTCCCTCCACCGCCCTGCCCGGGGTTCGCGTAGAACGTGAACTGAGCCCGCGGGCGGTGCTGACTGGCGCTGTGCTCGGCATCCTGCTGACGCCCTCCAATGTTTACGCGGGGCTGAAGATCGGCTGGTCGTTCAACATGTCGATCATCGCCCTGCTGGTCGGCTTCGCCCTGTGGCAGGGGCTGGCGCGGCGCACCAGCACCCGGCCTGAATGGACACTGCACGAAAGCAACATCAACCAGACCGTGGCTTCGGCCGCGGCCTCCATCGTGTCCGGCGGGCTGGTGGCGCCCATCCCCGCCTACACCCTGCTCACCGGCCACCAGCTGGACCCGCTGCCGATGATGGCCTGGGTGTTCTCGGTGAGCTTTTTGGGCATCTGGATTGCCTGGTACCTGCGCCCGGCCCTGCTCAACGACCATGGCCTGAAATTCCCCGAAGGCATGGCCACCCTGGAAACCCTGCAGCAAATCTACAACCAAGGCCGCGAAGCCGTGGCGCGGATCAAGGTGCTGTGCAGCGCCGCGCTGCTGTCGGCACTGGTGAAATGGGTCGATGTGTTCGCCTGGGCAATACCGCGCTGGGCGCCCACGCCTGCGCTGGAGCGCCTGACCTTCACCCTCGACCCGTCGCTGATGCTGATCGGCTTCGGCGGCATCATCGGCATTCGCGTGGGCCTGACCCTGCTGTTCGGCGCCGCGCTGGCATGGGGCGGGCTGGCGCCCTGGCTGATCGGGCATGGCTGGGTGGTGCTCGCGCCGAACGCCAACGGGCCGCAGTTCGCAGCCCTGGTGGAGTGGCTGTTGTGGCCCGGGGTCAGCCTGATGGTCTGCGCTACCCTCACCTCGCTGCTGGTACGCCTGTGGCAGGTGCCCAGGCGACCGGCCAGGCAGGCAGCCCGCGCCAGGCTGCGCCTTACCCCGTGGCCTGCAGCGGGGCTGCTGTTGGCCATTGCGCTGGTCGTCACCCTGCAGGTGCTGCTGTTCGGTATCGACGGGTGGATGGCGCTGTTGAGCATCCCGCTGGCGGTGTGCCTGGCGGTGGTCGCCGCGCGCGTGGTCGGCGCCACCGGCATTGCACCGATTGGCGCCATCGGCAAGTTGTCACAACTGAGCTTTGGCTTGATCGCCCCAGGCCAGGTGGCCATCAACCTGATGAGCGCCAACACCGCAGGTGGCGCGGCCGGGCAGTCCACCGACCTGATGAACGACTTCAAGGTTGGCCTGGCGATCGGCGCCACACCGCACAAGCAGTTGGCTGCGCAATGCATCGGCATCCTGATCGGCAGTGTGGTCGGTGTGCTGGTGTACCTCATGCTGATTCCCGACCCGAAAGGCTTGCTGCTTACCCAGCAGTGGCCGGCACCGGCCGTGGCCACCTGGAAGGCCGTGGCGCAAACCCTGACCCAGGGGCTGGGGGCACTGGCGCCGGAGCTGCGCTGGGCGATTGCCGCCGGCAGCGCTGCCGGCGTGCTGCTGGGCGCGCTGGACAGCCTGCTGCCACAACGGGCGGCGCGCTGGCTGCCAAGTACTGCGGCGTTGGGGCTGGCGTTCATCTTGCCGGCGTCGATCAGCACCATGATGGGGCTGGGCGCGCTGGTCACCTGGCTGGCCAGTTGCCGGTGGCCGGGGCTGGCCGAGCGCTTTGCGATTACGGCGGCGGCGGGGTTGATTGCCGGTGAGAGCATCATGGGGGTGGGGGCGTCTTTCTGGGCGATGCTGCGGGCGCTGTAGGGGGCCGATTGTTTTTTGTTCTGTGGGCCAGCGGCAAAGGCTGTGATAATGCCAGGGCAATCTCAAGGGCCTCACCATGCTGACCATTTCCAACAACGTGCATCTGCCGGATGCCGACATCGAACTGACCTACATCCGCGCGCAAGGCGCCGGTGGGCAGAACGTCAACAAGGTGTCCAGCGCCGTGCACCTGCGCTTCGACATCCGCGCCTCGTCGCTGCCGGAATTCTACAAGGAGCGGCTGCTGGCGCTGCGGGACAGCCGCATCACCGGCGACGGCGTGTTGATCATCAAGGCCCAGCAGTACCGCACCCAGGAGCAGAACCGCGCTGATGCACTGGCGCGGCTTGCCGAGTTGATCCTCAGTGCCGGCAAGACCGAGAAGAAGCGCCGACCGACCAAGCCGACCCTTGGCTCGAAGACCCGGCGCCTTGAAGGCAAAGCCAGGCGCAGCACGGTCAAGGCGGGGCGGGGGAAGGTGGATTTTTAGTCGGTTTCACCGTCAACTACAGCTCACTGTCGACACTGAGCTCATTTGCACCAGGCAAACTACATGCACTCATTGTTTGAACCGAAACAGCTGGCAGTCAAACTCACAGCCTGCTAACTATCTCCCTCCACAGGTAGCCATAGTGATACCTCAACCAAATAATCAATAGCCTATCGAACTGCCTGCGCAACCAACTGCTCTCTCGTGCCTTCAACCTTGTCTCGATGGCCGCCCTGAGTGAGTCAGGATCAAAGCCCGTCCAGACTGTGGGCACGACTGCTGCAATATTGGTAAAACACACCGGGGCAACTTCGGAGAAAAATATTTCATACAACACCTCTGGATCGACACCTTCGAGTTCAGACGCCAGGTAGTCGTAATCAGTCGGAAAATCGTTGAAGGGTTCCGAAAGTGCCGCTCTGACGGCCGTCAGCTTCGGTTCACTCAGAAGATGTCTCAATGCGAAAACGCCTCCAATTCTTCATCCTGCAACTGCGCTACAGCGCCGCCGGCCCTATCAGATTACTGTATTCAATACGCCGCGCTAGCTTGCACCGTCGCCTTCTACAACCGGCGTCGCAGCCGACCCGGCCAACAACCCACCGTCAATATTGAACTCACTCCCGGTCATGTACGCGGCCTCATCCGAAGCCAGCAACACCGCCAGGGCAGCCACTTCGTCCGGCATGCCGAAACGCCGCAAAGGCGTATCGCGAACCAGCGCAGCCATGCGCGCTTGACGCTCTGGCCCGGTACCCAGCATGGGCTCCCACATGGGGGTCAGGATGGCCGCCGGGTGAATGGAGTTGCAACGGATGTTCAACCCTTGCTCGGCGCAGTAAAGCGCCACGGTCTTGGTGTGGTTGCGCACAGCAGCCTTGGACGACGCATAAGCGGCAGCGCCGGGGATGCCCACCAGGCCAGAGCGGGAAGACAGGTTGATGATGGCCCCGGCCCCCGCAGGGCGCATGGCGCCAATGGCGTACTTGCAGCCCAGGAACACGCCATCGAGGTTGGTCTGGTGCACCGCGCGCCAGTCCTCCAGCCGGGCGTGTTCGGGGTCATGCTGGAGCATGCCCTGCTCAAAACCAGTGATGCCTGCGTTGTTCACCAGCACGTCCAAGCTGCCGCGTTCATTCAGCACATGGGCGGTCACGCGCTGCCAATCGGCTTCGCAGCGTACGTCCAGGTGCAGGTAGCAGGCCTGCTCCCCCAGGGAGGCGGCGAACGTGGCCCCGAGTTCGTCGTTGATATCGGTGAGGTAGACGTAGCAGCCTTCGCCTACGAAGCGTTGTGCAATCGCGGCGCCAATGCCTTGGGCTGCGCCGGTGATGACGGCGGTTTTGCAAGAAAGTCTATTGCCCATGTAACACCCTGCCTGTGTCAGTGATGCATTGAGTGATGGCTCAGCCCGGCCCGCCCAGGGGCCTATTCCTTTCAAGGTAGTTGCGTCAGGGCTGCCAGGTGCTTGCCACAACCCTTGCAGCGCCTATGAGATCGAGCGCCGCCCGCGCGGCGCTTCGCGACACAAGGCCGCTCCTACATCTGTTTCGGGCCAATGAGTCCTGTGAAAGTACCGCTGTCCGCCTTGGCGCATGCCTTGAGCCATGAGGAGCTGCGTTAGCGACCACGCCGAAACCGCGTAGTACCAACAAGGCGGACCAGGTGATGGCACAGAAGAGACTGGCCCGAAACAAATGTAGGAGCGGCCTTGTGTCGCGATGCGCCGCGCGGGCGGCGCTCGATCTCATAGGCGCTGCAAGGGTTGTGGCGAACACCTGTAAGCCCTGACGCGAATTACTTGAAAGCGGTGGCTGGAAAACTGTCAGGCATCGCGATATGAAAACCTGGAAAATATAAGAAAAAGACCACAACCACCCGCCCAGTCCTACAAAAAAACCATCCGACTTTCCCTATTCCATGTAGGGCGTTTCCCAAGCATGCTTCGCCCCCTGTTGCGCCATCGATCTGAGGTCTAGTCTCGCCGGGCCGCTGCAAATTCAGCGGCCGGGCCTGCAAGCCCGACCGAACATCGAGATGTGCTCACCTTCGAGTCGCTGGCCACTGCCAGTACCCTCGTTCAATGGTGGCTACGTATGGGTGGCCTTATGGCCAGCCGGGTTTAGCTCGATGTTCTCCGGACTTGCAGACCTGTACGTAGCCGCCACCTCTTCGCTCTGCAGGTGTTGGGTGTGTGGTTGATCGATCACGAACATCGAGATGAAACCATGCTGAAAATAGTCCCCGATCCACCCCACACTTCCAATCCCCCTCAATACCTCGAAGACACCTTGGTCGAAGCCCTCGAATACGCCATGTGCGGCCTGGCCGTCGGTCAACAGTCCATCACCTTCCTGCCCAAGTCCCCGGCTTCGATCATGCTGCTGGCGGTGATGCATGAGCTGGAGGCCACGCGCCAACTGGTGGAGTGTGCCCTGGCGCAGGTGCAGCTTGGTCAGCGCCGGCAGGCATACACGCTGCATTAGGCGCTGAACCTGTAGGAGCGGGCTTGCCCGCGATAGGGCCTGGCCTGCAAACGCGGCTGCATGGCACCGGCACCGCCGGTGATCGCGGGCAAGCCCGCTCCTACACCGCCCCTGCCACCTGGGCAACCCCAACACGGCATACAAACCAAAAGGACTTCCCATGGACACCACCTCCCCCACCCTGCTCGGCAAACTCGGCTGGACCGTCGGCAGCGCCACCTGCATGGACGGCGCCGTCGAAGGCCAGCGGCTGTTCCAGGTCATCCCCGGCAACTGCGCCGACCATGCCATGGAGCAAGCCTCCATCCTGCTCGCCAGCGCCCGCCGCGCCTCTTACATCGGCGTGATGGACAACGAACCGGTGCTGGTCTGGGCCTCGCACTACCTGAGCGAAATGGCCAAGGCGCTGATGGATGATGCGCATATGGGCATGCATAAAAGCGCCAAGGCCTGAAGGGCCGGCAGGTTCTGGTTTGCATCCGGGTTTTCAGGCCCGGCCCTATCGCCGGCAAGCCGGCTCCTACAAGGGTATGCGCTCGCCTGTAGGAGCTGGCTTGCCAGCGATAGGGCCGGCGGACCAGATACACATCTTCGCTTTCAGCGCAGGAGCCCCCAAATGCTACTGCCCCACCTGCCGCGCCAGCGCCTCGGCCGCGCGCCGCCCGGCTTCGGGGATCACCCGCGCCGCCAGCACCTGGCTCACCTCGCCCAACTGCCCCGCCGTCAGCCCGGTGTTCAGGCTGATGCGCATATGTGCCAGCAACTGCGGCTCCACCCCGCCCATGGCCGCAAGCATCGCCACTGTAGCCAGTTCGCGGTGCTGCCAGTCAAGGTTGTCGCGCTCGAAGATGTCACCGAACAGGTGCGTGCGCAGGTACTCGTTGGCCACCGGGGCAAAGTCGAACAGCGGGCCCTGCACCGGGGCGCCGGCCAGCTTCGTCTGGTTGGCGGTACCGGCCGCCAATAGCGCGTCACCCTGCGGGGCAACCCGGCTGGGCTCGCGGCCGGGGTCGTCGACGATGCCGGCCTGCTTGCGCGCCTGCACCACCTTCAGCAGCTCGCCCAAGGCGTTCAGGCTGCGTGGAAAGCCTGCATAGGCGTACAACTGCACCAGCACCTCACGCACCTCGCTGATGCTCAGCCCGGCATCCAGGCCCTGGTTCAGCGCCGGGTTCAACTTGCCGAGGTCGCCGACCGCCGCGAAGGCGGCAATGGGCAGAATCGCCTGCTGACGGGTATCGAGCGAAACGCTTGCGGTGATCGGGGTGTTCACGGAATGAGGCTCCTGTGCGAAGGCATTGGACAGGGTAGCAACCAGCATCAGGGCACCGAGTGCCGGGCGCAGGTCACTCCACCGGCGTGGCGCTGTACTGTTCATCACTGACCTTCTCCATCCAGTCGACGTTCTTGCCATCCAGCGTGCCGGTGACAGCCAGGTGGGTCATGGCGGTGCCGGGCGCGGCGCCGTGCCAATGCTTGACGCCTGGCGGGCACCACACCACATCACCGGGGCGGATCACCTGCACCGGCTGGCCCCACTCCTGGGTCAGGCCCACGCCGCTGTGCACCACCAGGCGCTGCCCGGCCGGGTGAGTGTGCCAGGCAGAACGGGCGCCGGGCTCGAAGGTGACCAGGGCGCCGGAGGCGTTGAGGGTTTCACTGGCAGGCCACAACGGGTCGATGCGGGCGCGGCCGGTGAAGAAGGCTTCGGGGCCGGGTATGGAATGCTGCGCGCCGGCTGCGGTTATTTGCTGGGCGCCTTCGGCGAGGGTGGCCTGTAGCGCGGCCACGCACAGGGCGGTTTCGAGTACGCGTTTGGGCATGTTGCGGCACCTCTTGCTGGGAATGGGTATTTTCCGCGGGGTGCCCTGCCGAAGGTTGCGCAATCCGCCGTGATAGTTGCCTGATCCTCCCGTAGACGGCCCCTACAGGTTTGCGCAGGCCACTGTAGGAGCTGGCTTGCCAGCGATGAGGCTGGCAGCACCAGCACAAAGCTTTGCTGGCAGGCCCGGCCCTATCGCCGACAAGCCGGCTCCTACAGAGGGACGCGGTCGCCTGTAGGCGCATTCCGAATGATCACACGGCGGCTGAATGGCAGCGTGGCCAAACACTCAGCCCATCAACACCTGCCCGAACTCTTCGGCCGTCGGGGTTTGCGCCCATTGCGCCACCCCTTGGGGCAGCACCACCCAGGGCTGCTTGCGCCGGGTCCAGATATGCGCCACCGGCTCGAACCGTTCGGCGCCCTCCAGCACCCCGGCGCGCACCACGCGCATGCCCGGTGCCGCGGTGGTCTCGTTGAACAGCCGGGTATGGCAAGCGCCACACGCGTACTGGGTGCTGGTATGCCCGGCGCCTTCATGCACGAAAGTGACAGGCTCGCCATCTACCCGCACGCTCGCGCCCAGGCACAGCAGGTGCAGGCCGAAGGCGCTGCCGCTCCAGCGCTGGCAGTCGAGGCAATGGCAGGCGTACAGCGGCGGCAGCGCCGGGGCGTCGATCGCGAGCGTGATGCGCCCGCAGCGGCAATGACCGGTGAATCCCATGGGCTCAATCCTTACAATGGCGTCCAGTTGAAGTCGGGGCGCATCATCCACCCTCGCCGGCCCCGGTAGAAGAGCCAAGATGGAGCAGCCATTGGTCAAGAATGTATGAGCCCGCTCGAGTGGGAGCGCCAGCGGGTTTTCCTCGCCGTGTTGCGCGCCGGCAGCCTGAGCGGCGCGGCCAGGTTGCTGGGCATCGCCCAGGCCACCGCGCGGCGGCGCCTGGACCAGTTGGAGCAGGCGCTGGGCCTGAGCCTGTTCACCCGCACCCCGGCCGGGCTAACGCCCACCGAGGCAGCACGCGGGCTGACCCAGCACGCCGAAGCCATGGACATCGCCGCCCGCGCCTTCAGCCGCATGGCCAGCGAACAAACCGCCATGGATCAGGGCACGGTGCGCATCACCTGTGCCGACCTGCTGGGGGTGGAGGTACTGCCGGGGTTGCTGCGCGAACTGCATTACCAGCACCCCGGGCTGCGGCTGGAGCTGAGCGTGGGCGATGCACTGGAGGACATCGCCAGGCTGCAGTCGGACATTGCCGTGCGCCTGGTGCGGCCAGTGGAGGCTGACATCACCGTGCGCCGGGTCGGCAGCCTGCGGGTGCGGCTGCACGCCAGCGCCGCCGGCCTTGAGCGCTACGGCGCCCCTGGCAGCCTTGACGCGCTGCGCGCTGGCCCGCTGATCGGCCCGGACCGCCGTGCGGCCGACCTGCGCCGGTTGGTGGAGGCCGGGCTGTGCGAGGTAGACCAGCCGTTCGCCATCGCCTCGGACAACCACCTGGCGCAGTTGGCCGCGCTCAAGGCCGGGCTCGGGTTCGGCCTGTGCCCGGTGCAGATCGCCCGGGAGCACGGGCTGGTCGAAGTGCTGGGTGAGCAGTTCGGTTTTGAGGTGGATGTGTGGCTGGCGATGCACAGCGACCTGCGCCGCACCCGGCGAATTGCCCGGGCCTTCGAAGGCTTGGGGGACGCGTTGCAGGCGTACCTGGCCGGCTAGCACTGGCGCTTGTCCTTGCTATCAGGCCTGGCCCGGTCGCCTGTGGGAGCTGGCTTGCCAGCGATGAGGCCGGTAGCCTCGGCACACATCCTGGCTTGCAGGCCCGGCCCTATCGCCGGCAAGCCGGCTCCTGCAGAGGGGGCGCGGCTGCAGGGTCAAATACTGAAAATCCATCGTCCTGAAACGTCTTGCCGCTAACCCTGTCTCATCCATTTTCAGGACACCCAACGCCATGGACTGCCGCCGCTGCCTCCTGCTGCTCGCCCTCGCCCTGCTGCCCGCCACCACAACCTTCGCCCAGGCCAAAGACGAGGCCAGGCCCAAAGGCGGCACGTACTCGCGCAATTGCTCTGCCGCCGCCGCGCACAACCTGATCGGCGAAAAACTCAGCGCCGACACCAAGGCCCTGGCCCTGGCCCGCTCCGGTGCCACCAGCGTGCGGGTGGTGAAGATGAACGGCCCACGCGACCTGGGCATGGTCAGCCAGCGCCTGACGCTGGCCGTCGACTGGCAGCAACTGATCACCGAGCTCTGGTGCGGGTAGCCCCGGCCCGATTGATTTGATAATCGTTATCACTTAAGGTGCGCTCCTCGCACCGGAGGGATAGCCGTGATGGTTGATGAGCTGAGCCAGGTCTACGCCGAACACAACAGCTGGCTGAAGCAGTGGCTGTACCGTCGGCTGGGCTGCTCGGCGCAGGCCGCGGACCTGGCCCAGGACACCTTCGTGCGCATTCTCCAGGCCCAGCGCAAAACCGGCCTGGGCCTTGCCCTGCAGCAGCCGCGGGCGTACCTGGCCACGGTTGGCCGGCGCCTGGTGTACGACCACTTTCGCCGTCAGTCGCTGGAGCGCGCCTACCTGGAGCTGCTGGCCCAGTTGCCCGAGCTGTTCGCGCTGTCGGCCGAAGAACTGTGGGCCATGCGTGAAACCCTGCAGCAACTGGACGCCCTGCTCGACACCTTCAAGCCGGTGGTACGTTCGGTGTTTCTGCTGGTGCAGCTGGAGGGCCTGACCTACGTGCAGGTGGCCGCCCGGCTGGGCATCGGCGAACGCACGGTCAAGCGCCACATGGCCAGTGCGCTGCAAGCCTGCATCCTGTTCGACGACGACTGCTGATGGCCGGCGAGCAACCGCGCATCAGCGCCGAGGTGGCGCGCCAGGCTGCACACTGGCACATGCTCATGCTCGATGACGGCGTCAGCCCTGCGCAGCAGGCCGCCTGCAGCCGCTGGCGCGCCGCCGCACCCGAGCACGAGCGGGCCTGGCAGAAGGCCCGGCGGGTGCAGGAGCAACTGGGCCTGCTGCCGCCGCGCCTGGCCATGGGCACCCTGCACCGCGAGCGGCGCCAGGCGCTCAAGCAACTGCTTGCCCTGGCCATCCTCGCCCCGCTGGGCTATGCCGGCTACCGCCAGCTGGCGCCGCAGCAGGCCTTCGACACCGCCGTCGGCCAGCACCAGCGCCTGACCCTGGCCGATGGCACGGTGCTGGAGCTGAACACCGACACCGCCGTGACGGTGGACTTCGACCAGCAGCAACGCCTGATTACCCTGCGCCACGGCGAAGTGCTCATCGACAGCGGCGCCGACGCCGGCCACCCCTGGCACCGCCCGCTGCGGGTGGCCAGCGCGCAAGGCACGCTGCAAGCGCTAGGCACCCGCTTCGTGGTGCGCCAGCGCGACGCCCGCACGCAACTGGCCGTGTACGAAGGGGCCGTGCGGGTAACGCCGTTGCAGGGCCCCGAACACACCCTCGAGGCCGGCCAGCAGCTGAGTTTCGACGCCCACGGCCAAGGCCCGCTGAGCGCTGCCCGCGAACAGGACCTGCAATGGACCCAGGGCCAGCTGGTGGTCGACGAGATGCCCCTGGGCGAATTCCTCGCCGAACTTGGCCGCTACCGGCCGGGCTGGCTGCGCGCCCAGGGCGATGTGCAACGGCTGCTGATCAGCGGCGCCTTCCAGCTGCACGACACCGACGCAATCCTGGCCGCCCTGCCCGCCACCTTGCCGGTGCAGGTGGACTACCGCACCCGCTACTGGGTCACCGTGAGCGCCCGTTGAAAATCAATTGGCCCGTTTTTTCGCCTCGTCAGTCCTTAGCTGTGGAACTGCCACAAACATAGGGACAACCGTTCAATGATCTGCGCCTCTTCACCGGCCCGCCGCAGCGTTCGCGCCATGGGCAAACCCCGTCAACTGCTCGCCCTGAGCGCCCTGGCCATCGCCCTGCAAGGCTTTGCCGCCAGCACTAGCGCCGCCCCCGTGCAGGCCCCGCAGGCCTACAGCATCGCCGCCGGCAACCTGGCCCAGGTGCTGGCGCGCTTTGCCAGTGAAGGCGGCGTCACCCTGCAGTACACCTCAGAGCTCACCCGCGGCCTTGCCAGCCCAGGCCTGCACGGGCAGTACGGCATCGACGAAGGCTTTGCCCTGCTGCTGGCCGGCAGCGGCCTGCGCGCCGTACCGCGCGGGGGCAAGGTGTACGGCCTGGAGCCGCTGCCGCTGAACGCTGCCGACGGCGGCGCGGCACTGAACCTGGAGCCGCTGAACATCACCGGCCGGCAAGACCAGGCCACAACCGAAGGTTCCGGCAGCTACACCGCCAACGCCGTGACCATCGGCAAGTCCACCCACCGCCTGAAAGATATCCCGCAGTCGGTCAGCGTGGTCACCCGCAAGGCCATGGACGACCAGCGCCTGGACACCCTCGACAAAGTGCTGGAGAAAACCACCGGCATCACCACCCTGCAGAGCCCGTCCGGCGGCAAGTACATCTACTCGCGCGGCTTCGAGGTGGAGACCATCCAGTACGACGGCGTGCCGATGGACCGGCGCTACTACGCCATCGGCAGCAGCTTCACCGCCGACACCCTGCTGTACGACCGCGTCGAGGTGCTGCGCGGCGCCAACGGCCTGCTGCAAGGCAGCGGCAACCCGGGCGCCGCAGTGAACCTGGTGCGCAAGCGGCCCAAGGCCGAGGCCGCGTTGTCGGTGACCGCCAGCGCCGGCTCCTGGGACAGCTACCGCCAGACCCTCGACGTCAGCGCCCCGCTGAGCGCCGACGGCGCCCTGCGCGGGCGCATGGTGGCCGCCCACGAAAGCCAGGACTACTTCTACGACACCGCCGACAGCCGCAAGAACGTGCTGTACGGCATGCTCGAATACGAAATCAACGACGCCACCACCGTGGCCGCCGGCGCCAGCGTCGAAGACCTGCACTCCACGCCGTTTTTCAGCGGCCTGCCGCGCAACAAGGATGGCAGCTCGCTGAACGTGGGCCGCTCCACCTACACCGGCGCCGACTGGAACAAGTGGGACAACAAGCAGACCAGCTACTTCGCCGACATCACCCACGATTTCAACGCCGACTGGCGCCTGAAGGCCTCCGGCACCTACCTGCGCGAAACCAACTACATCCTCTACAGCTTCGGCCGCGGCGCCGTGGACCCGGCCACCGGCGACGGCATGCGCTCGCGCGCCTACCTGTACGACTTCGAAAACATCACCAAAGCTGCCGACGTCAACCTCACCGGCAAGTGGCGCGCCTTCGGCCGCGAGCACGAGGTGGTGGTGGGCGCCAACGCCAGCGACCTGAAGACCGACGACCTGCAGGGCGGCCTGCTCAACCTCGGCCCGATGAACATCTACGACCCGGTCTCGCCCCAGCGCCCGACCATGGACCAACTGCTGGGCACCAGCTACGCCGGCACCTCCCACGGCAAGATCCGCCAGGACGGCGTGTACGGCGTGGTGCGCTACAAGCTCACCGACCCGCTGACCCTGGTGCTGGGCGGGCGCACCAGCAACTACAAGTACGACTATGCACTGCAGCGCTTCAACGCCGACTCCCCCACCCCGGCGCATGCGCGCAGCAGCGGCGAGTTCACCCCCTACGGCGGGTTGATCTACGCGCTGAACGAGCAGTGGTCGGCCTATGCCAGCTACGCAGACATCTTCAAGCCGCAGACCGAGCTGACCGAAGAGAACAGCACCCTCAAGCCCATCGAGGGCGCCAACTACGAGATGGGCTTGAAGGGCGAGCTGCTGGACGGCCGGGTCAACACCACGTTGGCGCTGTTCCAGGTCGACCAGCAAAACCGCGCGCAGTACAACGGCAACAGCGCCTGCGACACCAACTGCTACGTGGACGGCGGCAAGGTGCGCACCCGCGGCTTCGACGCCGAGGTCAGCGGCGAGGTGCTGGCCGGGCTGCAGCTGTTTGCCGGCTACACCTACACCCACACCGAGTACCTGAATGACCCGGGCGATGGAGAGTCTGCCGGCGGCGCCGCGTTCAACACCTTCACCCCGCGCCACCTGCTGCGCGTGTGGGCCGACTACAACCTGCCCGGCGACTACCAGCAATGGACCGTGGGAGGTGGCGCCAACGTGCAGAGCCGCAACTACCACAACAACTTCGGCGGCACCGACGGCGTGGGCAAGATCGAGCAGGCCGGCTACGCCATCTGGAACGCGCGGTTGGCGTACCAGATCAACGAGAACTTCAGCGTGGCGTTGAACGGCAACAACCTGTTCGACAAGAAGTACTACTCCAGCATCGGCTGGTTGCATGCCGCCAACTACTACGGCGACCCGCGCAACTACACGGTGACCCTGCGGGCGGATTTCTGAGGGTGGCTGGCCCCTTCAGGCGCTGCCTGATGGGGCCGGGCAAGTTTGCAGGTACCCGCGCGGCCCACCGGCTGGGGCCGGGCCTGCAGACCCGGATTTGCACCAAGGCTACTGGCCCTGTCGCTGGCAAGCCAGCTCCTGCAAAGACAGCGCACACTTACAAATGCAAACCCAGCCCTACGCACTACTGTAGGAGATAATTTTCCCACCCAATACACCAGAAACATCTTGGTTATCCCCAACCACTCGCACCCAGCGCCCGACACAACGCTTTCAATATGCAACACACCGATAGACAGCGACCTCAACTCATTCAACCCTCACTCAAACTCATTTCAAATACAGCTCACCTTTTCAAAATCTAACACCACGACGCAACCAACAAACTAATACACAGAACTTTCTCGGCGTCGATAAACAACTCTACCGCCACCCGCCAACCCCGAAAGACTCCCATTACCCACTATAATCTCTGAGCAACACTCCAGATGGCAGTCCTGATACGCCGTATATTGACACACCACATCTTCAATCTCATCAATATCTTCTTCAATATCTTCCTCAATATAAAACCGCAGTACCCACTGCCTTCCATCCCACAAAAGCAGTACCATTCTGAAATTGGCAGAAACCGCCCCCGTCAGTGCCTGCACAAGCATAAGCACTTGAAAATTCCAGTCTTCCAGACTCGGCTGCCCCATCACTTCAAACTCCATTTCTATTTCTCCGAATCTACATCATCGACTTCCGCCGGCAACAAGCCTACTAGCTATCGCAGGAACTCCCTCATAACTCAGCCCACATACTCAAGCCAAACACATTGAGTCCTACTGCTTTGAAAAACCAGAGACTCAGTTAGAGGTCCAACATCCCACACATGGGAAAGCAGCATCAAACGGTATTCGGGCGCTTCACCCCACCTGAAAAAGCTCAATTGTAGGGCCATAGTCTTGATCTGTATTCGAAACGTTTACGATGAAATCGCGGTCTGGAATTTTTTGCTTCAACACCAAACGCCAAGACACTGCAATAATCTCAGCCAACTGCAAATAAATAATATCTTCAACATCATCCTTGCAGCACGCAAACACATCATACATATGCGTATGATTCACAACACGTTCAACTGCACGCATGTCGCCATCCAGGTGCCTTATCCACGCTTCAACACCCTCTTCGCTATATTTATCGCTTAGAAATACCCCGCCTTTGGCAACAGTAAAATCGGGAAGCAGCAACCGACAGAACACCAGACAGTCCTCAGGGTGGCAAACCTCACTCACGTAGCCTAGAATATCAACTGTACTTGGGTCCGCCCAAAGCGAAGCCCACTGCGTGTATTTTCTCAAGCCATTGAACGGTTTTATTGTTTTGATCTCAGGCATCCCTTTATCCTCTCGAGTTACTCCGCGTCGCGGCTTCGACGCCCCCTGCTCCAAGGCCACAACAAGCCAAAACCAAAACCTCATCAAACGCTGAAGCGCCTACATAAAAACACCCTGTAATTTTCAGGAGCCATGAGCACCAGCCTCTTGACATCATCGCCACGAGCAACAGAATGATCTATTAACGATTCTACAAAATAATAAAGATACTCTCCGTTTTCCTTCAGCGCAGGTTCATTAAGCAAACGCATAACCTCATAAAATTCGCTCTCCCTTACCAAGGTCGCGGCCAACGCCTCACAAGCCGAGATATAAAGCGAATCCTCAATAACGCCAGCCACTCCACCGAATTCATCTAGCGACGCCTCAAGCCCTTGTGTAGAAACACCTGAAAAGTCCTTGAACCAGGCAAGAAAGCTCAGAAAAAACTCATCTGCCGATAGCATTTTTAATATCCTTTAGTAGGTCCTGAGCAAAACCAATATTTCTCCGACTGCATGCAGAGCTTTCTTGGGCAACTCCGAACATGAACCACGCCTTGATGCCTCCACACCAATTTTCGGTCGTCAATCGGCTCAAGACCAAGGCTTATGCCCCGCAAGGCACGCCCTGACACACCTGCACTCTTGCCTGCTCGGATCTGTCCAAGGGGCAGGGCAAACAGCGCTACAAAAACCTTACTCCGCTATAAATTCCTTCGCCAAAATAATTGCTTGCAAAAAACCAGAGAGAGGAACCTTCAAAACTGCATCTTCTACATCTGCAAAAATCTCCAACTCCAAATTACCCACACCCCGATCTTGATTTATCTGAGCAATCGGCTGCCCCTTGTATTGAACCTCAGCCGTCAGCTTTTCGTAGCGACTATCGCTATAGTGCAAAACCTCAAAATTCAAATCGCTTTCAACCCTCACCTTCAAACCCTCAAGCCAAGTAGCTCTCACAAACGCACCGAAATTTACAATAGAGCTCTTTGCATCGCAAACAAATCACACCTAAACACATCGACACCCAACAAAGAGAACTCCACCCCTCAGCATAAAACTGCGCACGCTAAATATAACACCCATACACACACGCTACCCTTTCGCCTACTCAGACGACCCCTCAAGCTTCAACCTTACATACTCTTCCAAATAGCTCTCCAAGGAATATGCCGTACCAAACTCATGAAGCACGCCAGTCGTCCTATCAATTATAAACGGAGCATTCCCTGCAAGTTTCGCAGAGCTTTCCCCCGTATCCAAATACTCTTTCGACTGATAACAGAAATACCAACCTTCAGAAAACTCCCCCTCATATACTATTTCCAATGGAATATCCGAGTCTTCCAAGTACTCTCTTGCCAGCGCCAGAGCTTCAACATAGGTAACCATCAATTAGTCCTCAATAACTGCAGAAACTTATAATCATCAACTTTTGCAGCCTTCCCAGTCTGTCCATCGAGAAACCTAACGACCCCTCTCTGGTTAACCACATTAAAAACATGCCCTACCGTTCCCACGCCATTGGAACCGTACACAATTCCCCGCGCGCCATTCCCAGAGTTTTGAATTTGCCGCATGATGTTGTCTTGCGCAAGCACTGGGCCAAATTTAGAGCCAAAGTGCTTTTCCAACACCGTCAACGGCACCCCTTTTTTATGGTAAATCGGCAGTGCGGACGCAGGGTTTCCTCCCAGCGTTGCATCGGTAGCAATAGAGCAATTAACACAGTTGTGAGTTCTCCCGGTTTTCGGAAATCCCGGGTTAACGTTCGTTATCGAGCCTGCGGTTTGTTCAGCTGCATTCCCCGGCCCTGCACTCTCACCACGCCCTGCTCTGGCTGAAGCCCAGTACTCGTATGCCTTCGACGCACCTGGCCGACTCCCTCCCCCTGCCATCCCCGCAATACCACCAACCACCACAGCGCCAATGCCATACACCTCCTCCAAGGTTCCCAGCGCCTTGAAACTCCTGTCGATCAACTCGAATTTGTATTCCTCACAAATGGTTGTCGTGCATTGCAACTGCCCCAACGCAGCCAGCCCGCCTGCGATCTGGGTCATCAGGTCTTTCGCACGCGCCGGCCCTACGGTTTTCAACGCGTCTTCGAGGTTGGCCAGGCTCTCCTTGTTGTACCCCGCGCCCTCCCAGACGTTGCTTTCGCACTGGGTTTTCCCGCCACACGCCTGAATATCCTCGACGAAATATTCAGTCTGCTCATGGTTGAGGAAGTTGTACTGCGTAGCGTTCTTGGCAACCCATGCCCCGGTTTCCAGGTCCTTCGCATCCGAGCTCACCAAGCCCACAGCCACCAGCCCCACCAACTGCGAAGACATCACCAGCAAGGCGTCCCTGTTGGTTGGGCTGAGTTGAGTAAGAACCTGCCGTAGCTGGGTAGCCAGCGCCTCGTTGGCACCGGCTGCGACGGCGCCACTGGTGAAGTCCCTGCCGGTAGCCTCCGCCACCAGCCCTCCCACCAATGCATGAGCTGCAATTTTCGTCACGCTGCCGTTTTCGAACTTGAGGTCGCCTACGGCATTGAAGGCGAACGCTGCCAATGTGTTGTAAAGCGAGTCTTTCAACGCATCACCAAAGCTTCCTCCTTGCCCCAGTGCTTTGTTCAAAGCTGTACTGGTGATGTTTTGCAGTGCCTGATTGGCGGCAAATCGGCTGACACCGCCTACCGTGTTCAACTGCGTGAGAATCTTGTCGGTGGGGAGCTGTGTTTCGGTGCCTGTCCACTTGTCGAAGTAGCCCGCTGTAAGCCCGCCCACAACGGCTGCAATAGCCAACTGCTTCAAACTGTCGCTGCTAAAGCTGTCTTGCAGCACCTTACCCAGGTCGCCTTTGTTGTTGATCAGACTGACAGCGGCCGTGCTGGACCAACTCCCGGCAATACCGATACCGGCGCCTGTTAGCACCGTCCCGGCACCTAGGCCACTGAGCGCACTGGCCGCCGCCATACCACCCAAAGCAGCGGCGGTGATGGCGACAGCGAGCTGCGCGGCAGGCCCCATGCCTGAGCTGCTGTACTCCCAGCTGTCATGAATCTCCTGCACCTGCCGCCAATCAACGTCACCTCGTAGCTCTGCGTCCTTCAGCCATGCCAGGTTCGGATCAGCCTTCACCATGGCATCGATGGCTTGGCTAACACTTTTCTGGTCAAGCTTCTTGACGTCGATCTTCAGCCCTTTCACAGCGTCGATCGCCACGTTCCCCTGAGCAATCAACTGCGTCTGGCGCAGCGTCTCGTCAGTCCAGCCCTTACCTTCGGCCGACTGCCAGGCCAGGTTGCTCTTGCTCTTCTCGTGACTTTCCTGCCTCAGGTCCTTGACCGCTTCAAAGCTGATAACCCCACCGCTCTCAAGCGTCAGGTCATTACCGCTGTCCAGCCTGGCTGCCTGGTAACGCTGGTCCCCGCCGCTTTCCAGGGTGAGGTCACCGCCGGTGGTGACGCTGCTACCGACATGGGTCACCTGGGTGACTTCGTCACGCCGTGTCTGCTTGCTGCCGAAGCTGCCCTTTTTGGTCATGTCGTACAGCGAGTAGTCGCTGTTCTGGCCTGCCAGCAAGCTCAGCTGGTTGCCGGCATACACATAGGCATCGCCACCTGCGTTCAAGCTGCTGGCGGACAGGGTGACGTCGTTGCCGGCCTCGATACCGAGGTAGTCGCCGGCGCTCAGTGCGCTGCCCACCTGGCGGCTCTGGTTGTCCACTTCGTGGACCTTTTTCCGGCCCTTCTTGTAGGTGCTGTCCAGGTTGTGTTCGTCAGCCGCCGAAAGCAGGTTGACGTTGTGGCCGGCGTCGACGAACAGGCTGTCACCGGCCTTGGCGGTACTGGCGAGCAGGTTGATGTCGTTGCCGGCCTGCAGGCTCAGGTAGCCTTCTGCGGTTACGCTGGAGCCCAGCTGGGTGATGCTTTCTTCCACCCGCAGGCCGCGGCGCAGAGCTTCCTGGGTGAAGGTACGGTCTTGTACTGCCAGCAAGTGGATATCGCCACCGGCCGTCAGGCTGGCGTCACCGCCGCTGCTGATCTGGCCCTTGTTGGTCAGGTCGGTGCCTGCAGACAGCGACAGCTGCGAGCCCGCCACAATGCTGGCGCCTGCATCCACGCGGGTCTGGCTGCCGCCGCCGATGCTCACGCTGATGGCGGTACGGTCATTGAGGATCTGGCCGGTCAGGCTGGTGAGCTCGACCTTGTCGCCACGGATTTCCCCGGCCAGGGCGTTGCGTATGCTCTGGGTGGCCATCAGGCTCAATTGGTCGTTGGCCTGGGCCAAACCGCCCTGGTAAAGGTTGCCCCCGCTCAGCGCCGAAAGGTTTTCGCTGGCCCGAAGCGTGCCAACGTTGGTCAGGTCTGCCCCGCTGAACAGCTGCACATCGCGCCCCTGTACCAGGCTTGCGCCGCGCAGGTTGCGCGAGTCCACCTTGGCCAGGTAGAGCACAGGCGTGAGCACGCTTTGCCCATCGACGACGCGCTCCTCCATCCAGACGATGTCGTGGGTCAGCGCCGCAACCTGCTCGGAAGTAAGGCCCACGCCGACGCTCAGGCCCAGCGCATCCTTGCTGGCGATGGCGTTATCCATCAGGTAGCGGAACTGCTCGTAGTCGTTGCCCAGGCCTTCGGCCAAAAAGCGCTGGCCGGTCTGGGTGCGTACTGCGTCGGCCACCAGGCGGGTTTCGTAACGGCCATCGCCGAGGCGGCGGGAGGCGTCGGTGAGGTCGTAGTCGAGCAGGCCCAGCAGGTAGTCCGAACTCATGAACTGCGAAAGGTCGGTGAGCGCCGGGTTGCTCTCTACCAGGTACTGGCCGGCCGGATTGCGGCTGCGGGTGAACAGGCCGTAGTCGCCTTCAGGCAGGCGAAAGCCCGATGCTGCGGTGGGATCAACGCTGACGAAGGGCGCGCCGCTGAAATCGACGGGCACGAAGCTGACCTGCACGCTGCCATCCGGCAACCGGGTCTCGATGCGCTGCACATCCTTGAGCGTGCTGGTATCACCGACCGGGGTATTGAGCACCACCTGCTGCAGACCGGCGCCACTGGCGCTGCTGTCCAGGGCCTTGCCGGTAAGCTGGGCGGTGCCCTGGGCGTCGAGGCTGCCATTGACCAGTTCGTTGCTGACGTTCAACCGCAGCGAACCACCGGCCTGCACGGTGCCGGTGTAGGTGACGCCGTTGCCAGGCAGCAAGGTGCTGGTGCTGTGGGCTACCCCGTAACGGGTGACGGCGGTGGGGATTGCCGTCTGCTCGTCCACCGGGCGGTTGCGGTTGCGGCTGTTCCAGCTGTTGGTCGCCGCCTCGGTGACCCGGTAGGCGTCCTGAGTCACCCCCGACAGCAAGTAGCTGATGCTCTCCCGGCGGTTGTCGAGGGTGACGCCGCGGTTGTGGAAGTCCTTCGCGTTGACGATGGCATCACGGTTGGCCGCCAGCAGGCTCTGCACGTTGTCGAGTGTGTCGGCGTCGATGCGCAGGTCACGGTTGGCCAGCAGCCGCGCTGCGGGGGAATCCTTGAGTACCTGGCCTTCATAGGTGGTGTGGACGATGTAGTAGCCGGTGTGGTGGTCGCCGCTGCAGTCCAGGCAGTTGATCTGGATGTAGCGGCTGGCCGGCGCCTGGGTGGCTTCGAACTCGGCCTTGGCGTTTTCCAGCTCGGCCACCTTGATGGCCATGTCGCCGACGCTTTCGATGCTGCCGGACAAGTTGCTCAGCCGGTTGGCCTTGCCGTCATCAACTGCGGCGAAGCTGAGGTTGCCGTTGCTGTAGATATCGGCGTAGCGGTTGAACAGGCTGTCGGCCCGCAAAACCATGTCGGCCCCGGAGAACAACAAACTGTCAGCCTGGTTGTTGATAGCGCCACTGGCGGTGAGCGACAGGGCCTGCTGCGCGCCCAGGGTGCCGCGGTTGTCGATGCGCGCGGCACTGACGGCCAGGTTGCCGCTGGAGGTGAGACGACCCTGGTTGTCGAGCGCGCCACTCAGCTGCAGGCTGATGGCTTCGCCGGCCGCAATGCGCCCACCCTGCTGGGTGAGGTCGTGGGCGGCCAGGGTCAGCGCTTTTTGCGTGGAGATCAGGCCCTGGTTGGTCAGGCTGTCGCTGACCGTGACGTCGAGGTTGGCGTCGCTGAGCAACTCGCCGGCACTGTCCAGGCTCACCGCCTGCAACGACAGGTTGCCGACGCTGGATACCCGGTCGCCGGCGTACAGGGCCAGGTTCTGCAAGCCGCTGATGGCCAGCGTGCCGTTCTGGTGCCAGAGGCCGCTGCCCTGCACCTGGGCGACGGTCCATTGGCCGTCGCCCAGCCCGACCACCCGGCCACCGGCGCCCTCGACACGTTCGGCCGTGAGGCTGAACTGGCCGCTGGCGACGTGCTCGATCTGCCCGCCCTGGTTTTGCAGCAGGCCAGTGGCCAGGGTGAATGCCTGGCTGCCGACCCCGATGCGCCCGGCGTTGTTGACCAGGCTCTCGGTGACGCTGATGCGGCTGAACTCGCCCAAGTGCGCCAGCAGGCGCCCGCCGGCGCTGTTGTCCAGTTGCTGGCCGGCCAGCAGCAGGGCATGGCGTGCCTCGATCAGGCCGCCGTGGTTGCTAAGGCGCCCGACCGTCAGCGTCAGGTTGCCGCCCAGGCTGGTGAGGCGGCCCTTGCTGTTGTCGGCCTGTGCGGCGGTCAGTGCCACGCTGGCGGCGGAGATGCTGCCCGCCTGGTTGTCCAGGCGCCCCTGCCCCAGGTCGAGTTCGGCGTGGCTGCCGCCGGCAACCAGCATGCCTTGCTGGTTGTGCAACAGCGCGGTGGTGACCTTCAGGCCGTCGCTACCGGCCAGCAACTGGCCGCCGTCGCGGTTGTCGATGGCCTCGGTGCCGTGCGCCTGCAGGCGGGTGCCGAGCAACTGCCCACCGCGGTTGTCCAGCGTGCCCTGGGTGGCGCTGACCTGCACCTGCTCGCCCACTACCACGCCTTGGCGGTTGTCCACTGCGCCGGCCTTGACGGTCAGTTGGCCAATGCCGGCCTGCAGGCGGCCTTGCTGGTTGTTCAAGGCATCGGCGACGCTCACCTGCAAGGCACCGCTGTCGGCCACCACCTTGCCTTGCCCGCTGTTGTCCAGGCTGGCGCCACTGACCGTGACCGCCTTGCCCAGCAGGGTGCCGCCACGGTTGGACAGCTCGCCCCCGGCCACGGTCAACTGCGTACCGGCCTGGACAGTACCGCCTTCGTTGTCCAGGCGCTGGTGCCCGGTGACGGCCGTGCTGCCTTCGCTGGCGGCGATCAGGCCGCGGCGGTTATCGACCTGTCTGGCAGTGACGCTGACCTGCTTGCCGACCAACTTGCCGTCGCGGTTGTCCAGTTGTTGCCCGGCGCTGGCGCTGAGCGTGCGGGTGGCGACCACCTGCCCACTGTTGCGCAAGTCCTTGGCCTGCAGCTGTATGTCGCCTTCTAGGTTACGGCTGTTGTCGGCATTCACCCCCGCCTCGACCAGCCCCAGGTTGTTCAGGCTGCCGTTGCTGGCGAGCATGACCGTGCCGCCAGCGGCAATGCTCTTGTGGTTGAACAGCTCGTCGCCGGCCTGGATGCTCACATCCTGGCCGGCGTACAGTGCCTCGCGTACCTCGACGCCGGCGGCCTTGGCCTGTACCGAGCCGCTGGCGGCGGTGGTCGCCAAGGTCAGCTTGCCGTTGGCATCGATGTTGATGTCCCCGGCGCTGGCGGCCATTTCGCCGTCAAGGCGCACGCCCACCCCCTGCTCGGTGCCCACCAAGCGGATGGCGCCGGCGTACATGCCGCCCAGCGCACTGCTGTCGATGGCCAGCGCCGGTGCTGGCGAGCCGTCTGCGGCCAACGCGGTGGCCTGCAGGCTGTTGGCATCGACCTGGTTGCGCCCGGTCACCACGTTGAGCTTTTTGGCGTACAGCTTGGCGTTGAGGCTGGCCGAACGGGTGATCAGGTCGAACTGCTCAATGTTGCTGGCGTTGAGCCCGGCGCCTTCCAGGCTGATATCGCCGCCTTCGACCCTGAACTGTTCCAGGCGCCCGTTATTGACCACTGGCTTGCCGGTGGTCAAGGTGGCCTGCGGGGTGTTGATGAAGCCGCAGCCATTGCAGGTGATGCCGTAGGGGTTGGCGACGATCACCCGCGCCGATTGCCCGGCCACCTCGGTGTAGCCCTTGAGCTGGGTGCGGTTGTTGCCGGTGACCTCGTTGAGGATGGTGGTTGCTGCCTGCCCTTGCAGGTTGGCATTGCCGATGATGATGCCGCCCAGTTGGGTGTGCTGGGTCTGGCTTGTGGCGTTGTTGAGGATCACCCCCTGGCTGCCGACGTTGTACTGCTCGAAGGTGTTGTGCGACAGGCCGCTGCCGTTCGGCCTGGCGATGTTGATCACCTGCACGCCGTTACCGGCGGTGCCCAAGGTGGTACTGGTGCCACTGACCACGATGCCGTCGGCCAACGCCCACACCGGCTGCCAGAACAGCGCGTTGGCCAGCAGCCAGGCGATGCCGCGCTTGGGCAGCCCGCAGAAACGCTCACGCGCGGCCAGGCGGGCAGAATGACGTGCCAAAAGGGCCGTCTGCTTGATGTCCATATCGCAAGGTCCTCGGTGCGCTGTCACAGCAGCAGTTCAAGTCGGAAGTAGATCGGGGCTTCGCGCGCTTCGAGGGCGCGCGGGCGCTCCAGGGAATGGGCGAAGGTCACGCTGGCGCTGGCATGTTTGCCGGCCACGAACAGCTCGGCGGCGCTGCTCGAAACCCGCCCGTTCTGGCCGTCGCTGTAGGCGTCGTGGCGGATCACACCTTGGTCATAGGCGATGCCGACGCCGTACTGCTGCAGCACAGGCGCCAGCCAACCCCAGGTCACCGGGCGGGCCCAGCGCAACTCGTTGCGCCAGTAGCCGCCGCTGTCACCGGAGAGAAACTGCTCCTTGTAGCCGCGCACCGCCGCCTGACCGCTGACACTGATGCGCTGGCTGTTGTACAGCACGTCTTCGCTGCGCTGCCCGGTGGCCAGGCTGCTGAAGGTCAAGCGCTCGCCCCATAGCTGGAACGGCAGCAGGTAGCTGGCGGTGGCGCTGTACTTGCGGTAGCGCGCGGTCGGTTGGTTGCCCCGCGGGTGGCCGTCACCCATGGCATCCAACGCGCCAATGCCTTGCTGCATGCCCAGTTCGAGGTTGGCGAAGGCGCTGCCGACCACCCGGCCATGGCTGAGGCCGAACTGCGCCTCGGTGATGCGCTGGCTGGCATTGCCCAGCTTGCTGTCCTCGATGAAGCTGGCTGTGCGCAGGTGGCTCAGGCCGGTGCTCAAGGCCGTCTTGCTGCGGGCATCGCGGTGCAGCACGCGCTCGGCACGCAACTGGTGGGCCTGGCTTTCGCCGGTGTACTTGAAGTCGAAACCCAGGCCCTGGCCGCGGGTACGGTACTCGCTGGCGCTGTAGGTGTAGCCAAAGGTCCACCACCCCCAGGGCAGGCTGTAGTCGAGCATGCGGCTTTGGTAGCTGCGCTGGTGGTCGCTGACGGCGTCACGCCCGCCGCGCAGGCTGAGCTGGTCGGCCAGCCCCAGCGGGTTGTCCCAGGCCAGGGCCAGGCCCCACTGCTGCTCGCCGGTGCTGCGCTGGCCGTCGTTATGCCGGGCCAGGGAGGCGCGCCAGGGGGCCTGGGGGGTGTTCTTCACCCGTACGTCACTGCCACCGACCGCCTGGCCCGGCACCAGCTCCATCTGCGCCTGGTTGGACGGCAGGCGGTTGAGCTGCTCGAGCAGTTGTTCGACCTCGCGCAGGTTCAACAGCTCGCCTTCGCGCCCCGGGAAGGCCATGTGCAACTCACGTGGCGACAGCCCGCTGCCGTCTTCGGGCTGGAGTTTTTCCAGGCGCCCTTCGACCACCTGCACTTTCAGGTGGCCAGCCGACAGGTCCTGCGGCGGCAGGTAGGCACGGCTGGTGACCAAGCCACTGGCGATGTAGTGGTCGGTGATGGCCTTGAGAATTGCGTTCAGCCCGCTAACGCCCAGGCACTGCCCGAGGAACGGTTTTAGCAGCCGGCCGCGTTGGGCCTCGGACAATGAATCGGCACCCACCAGGGCGATGCTGGTTACCGTGAAGCAACGGCTGTCGGCCGGGGTTGGCGCCAGCGCTTCGGGCTGCTCGCGGCCGGGTAGGCTCTGCAGCTCTTCGAGGCGGCGGCGCTGGTCGTCCAGCAGCTTATCCTGGCGCTCGCGAATCAGGCTTTGATCGCCCGCCGAAGTGGCGCCCAGTACAGGCAGGGTGGTCATGAGCAGGGTGCAAAGCACCGCTGCCGTTGCAAGGGGAATATGCACGGCACGTCCTGGTGATGGCATGTTGGCGACTTTGAAGGGCGCGGAATGGGAGCTGGCCAATAGCGTGGCAAATGCTTGCATTCCGGGCGGTTTTTACCCGCCTGCAGAAGAGTTGCTTCTGCTGTGTGCGCCCTGCTGGCCACCTGTTAGCAACGGTGGCGACCTGGCGAGATTAGCCGGGTTATTCAGGTAAAAAAGCAGGCAAAAGCTGGTTGGGAAATGCCCTACCTGGAATTGGGAAGTGCCGATTGATTTGTGTAGGAAGCGAAGGGTTTGGGCGGGGTTTTGACGTAAAACGAAACACTCAGGAGTGTTGTCGTTTCTCGCTCAGGTTGCCTGGGCGGGCCCCATCGCCGGCAAGCCGGCTCCTACAGGTGTGGCGCCCTGCGGGCAGCCACAGCAAAGCTGTGGGGGCGGGTTGACTGGCGCGGCAGGCTACAGGGTGGATGGTCAATCATTCACCCTCAGCGGGCGCAAATGTCGCCTCCATGGCCTCCCGGTCGTAATCCAGCAGCCAGCCCCGATGCGCCTCGTAAAGCTCACCCAGCGCCTCGTGCCCGGGCCCTACCACATCCATGCCGCGATCATCGTAGGGGTACACCATCAGGCGTTTGTTCAGGTTGAACAGGAAGAAAGCACACCGTGGCTTCGGCCGAATGGCCTGAAAGTCGCTGGCCAAGGCGCACCACAACAACGGTTCGAGCAGTGAAAGCGGGGCTTTGAACGCCAGGTACAACTGGTATTCAGGCTCATCCTCGCTAAACCAGTCGTCCGGGTGGGTCTTCTCGCTCCATGACTCGCGCTGCGCCGGAATGCGGATGCCGGCATCATTGAGCGCCCTGTAGATGCGACGAAAATCACCACGCTGATTGCTGTGCAGTTGCAGGCATACCACCAGCGGCTCTTCACCGTAAAACAGGTCGCGGCAGACCACCGTGGCCTTGTGCATTGCCTGCAGGAACAGCTCGATTGCACTGCCCTGCTCCGACAGTTCGAAGCGCAGGCCGCCGGGTTGCGAATAAAACACCGGCCTTTCGAAAATGCTCGCTCCGAAGGTGTTGAAAATGTCTTGCTTGAGGGGCACCAGGTACGTTCCTTTACCAGCGTGTTTAAGCGTTACGAATCAATCTATCCAAGAGCGCTTCAAATGCTTCAGGGACCAGGTCTTTCTGTGCAGGAGAAAGCAATACATTCATGACCTGCTGCTCACAAACGCAATCGAAAACATCAATAGCCACCCAACCACTTGACCAGAACTCCACGGTCGCCAACTTGTTCAAGCCTGCCATTTCTATCCGCTCAAGATCGCCAAAGTCCCCCTCGGGGAATGTTGAACGCACCACGGAAAAGCCATTCAACAGAGGCATTACTTCCCTGTTGAACCGAAAGACATCCATCACCCCGCCCCCTCCCTATTCTTGAACCTTTGCCACGCATAGAACGTAACCCGCCGAGGCAGCCACCGCAAACCTGTCAGAGCGGGTTCACCCGCGAAAACGTCGGGGGCCTGGCCACCGCACGGATGGCACCGGCGTTGCCGGTGATCGCCTCCCACGCACAAGCAAGCTGGCCTGCTTGCGCCGTTCGTTCAAGCGCCCACCCCGCCACCCCGCCAACACTGGCAGCCCAATCGCAAGGAGCTGCCCATGCGCACGCTATACGCCCCATTGTTCTTCTTCGGCTTCATCGGCGCCGCCCTGTCACTGGCCCACGACCCCGCCTGGCTGATACTGCTGCTGGCCTGCGCGGTACTGCTGTCACTGGCCTGCGAACAACTGATGCCCTACAAGCCCGCCTGGAACCAACCTGCCGGCGATGGCCCGCGCGATGTGTGCCATGCACTGGTCAACGAAGGCCTGACCATCGCCAGCGTGGCCAGCGTGCCGCTGCTGGCGGCCTGGCTGCCAAACCTGGGCTTGTGGCCCGCCCACTGGCCGCTGGCGCTGCAGTTGCTGGCGGCCATCGCCCTGGCCGACCTGGGCATCACCCTGGTGCACTACGCCAGCCACCGCAGCGCCTTGCTGTGGCGCCTGCACGCAGTGCACCACAGCGTAAAGCGCCTGTACGGCTTCAACGGGCTGATGAAACACCCTCTGCACCAGATGCTCGAAACCCTGGGCGGCACCCTGCCCCTGCTGCTGCTCGGCCTACCGGTGGAAGTGGCGCTGCTGCTGGCGTTCAGCGTGTCGACCCAGCTGTTGCTGCAACACAGCAACGTCGACATGCGCATCGGCTGGCTGCGCCATGTGTTCGCCTGGGCGCCGGTGCATCGCCTGCACCACCTCAAGTACGGCACCGCCGGGGACGTCAATTTTGCCTTGTTCTTCCCGCTGTGGGACCGCTTGCTGGGTACCGCCCTGCACCTGCCGGGCTATGCCCTGGCCGACGACGACATGGGCATCGTTGACCGGCCGGATTATCCGCAAGGGTACCTGGCGCAGTTGCGCGAACCGTTCAACAACACCTCGGCGCACCCGCCTGCGGTGCTGCCGGCGGCCTTGCAGCAGGCGCTAGCCGAGCGTGCATAAGCGCAGGTTGCGCAGGGCGCTGCCGGGGCTCAGGCCGAACTGACGGCGCACGCTGCGGCTGAAGTGCGCCGAGTCGGCAAAACCTGCGGCCACGGCGGCGTCGGTCAGGCTGGCGCCGCCCAGGGCCAGCTGGATGCCGATGCGCAGGCGCTGCCACAGCACCATGCGCCGCACCGAAAGCTTCAGGGTGCCGCTGAACAGGCGTTCGAGCTGGCTGATCGACAAGGCCGCCGTGCTTGCCAGTTCGCGGGCTGACAGCCTGTGTTCGTCCAGCGTGCGAATGCGCTGCAGGGCGCTGGCCAGGCGCGGAGGCAGCGGGCGGCGTGGCCAAGTTTGCAGCTGTTCGGCCAGGTGCTGGGGGTGGTTGCCGGCCAGTTCGCAGGCCTGGGCCAGGTCGCCAAGGTCGAAGGCCAGCGGCTCGGCGAACAGAGTCAGGCAGCGTGCGCCGTCGCTCAGAATGGCGTGGGGTTGGCGGGACGGGATCAGCAGTAGCGGGCCGCGCTGGTGCTGCTCGCCCAGGGCCACTTCGATTGGGCCGTCGAGGCCTATCAGTACCTGGTGGGCATAGTGCTCGTGGGGGGCAGTACGGGCCACTGTGCCGAGCAAAAGGCAATGGTCATCGCCGAGCCAGATTTCGCCTTGCCAGCTTTGGGTGGGCAGGTGATTCATGGGTGTTCCTTTCCCGGGTTGCGGCTGGGATGGTAGCGGCCGGGGGGCGGGCTGTCATGGGGGCACGGGGGCCGTGGGGCTGACAGGTGTTCGCCACAAACCTTGCAGCGCCCATCAGATCGAGCGCCGCCCGCGCGGCGCTTCGCGGGTAAACCCGCTCCCACAGTCTGTTTCGGGCCAATGATGTCTGAGAAAGTACCGGCGCCTGCCTTGGTGCATGCCCGGAGTCATGTGAGACAGCTGCAATGCCCACGCTGAAACCGCGGCATACAAACAGGCGGACCCGGTACCGGCACAGGAGAGACTGGCCCGAAACAAACTGTGGGAGCGGGTTTATCGGGGTGCCGAACCACCGCGAAGCGCCGCGCGGGCGGCGCTCGATCGGACAGGCGCTGCAAAACCTCCGGCGAGCACCTGCAAGCCCCACCCCAACCTCCTTGAGAACACCAAGCCTCAACGCGCGCCCAGCCCCCCTCGCAAACCCATCCCCTCCTGCGCTATCGTCCCCCAACCCCCTCAAGCCCCAGGCCACCCCCATGCGCATTGTCATCCCCGACGACTACCAGCACGTGATCCGCACCCTCGACTGTTTCAGCCGCCTGGCCGCACACGACGTCACGGTCTTGCACCAGGCCGAGCCCGCCTCGCTGGACGAGCTGGCCGAACGCTTCGCCGACGCCGATGCCCTGGTGCTCACCCGCGAGCGCACGCGCATCGACGCCGCCCTGCTCGAGCGCCTGCCCAAGCTCAAGCTGATCAGCCAGACCGGCAAGGTCGCCGGCCACCTCGACCTGGCCGCCTGCACCGCGCAGGGCGTGGTGGTAACCGAAGGCCGCGGCTCGCCGGTGGCGCCGGCGGAGCTTGCCTGGGCGCTGATCCTCAACGCCCGCCGCCAGCTGGTGCCGGCCATCGATGCATTCCGCCAGGGCCAATGGCAGGTGAACATGGGCCAGGCCCTGGCCGGCCAGGTGCTGGGGGTGTGGGGCTACGGCAAGATCGGCCAACGCCTGGCGCGCTATGCCCAGGCCTTCGACATGCCGGTGCTGGTGTGGGGCAGCGAGGCCAGCCGCGCCGCGGCGCAAGCCGACGGGCACCGCGCGGCGGCGTCGCGCGAGGCGTTCTTTGCCGAGGCGGATATCCTCAGCCTGAACCTGCGCCTGGCCGACAGCACCCGGCATGGCGTGACCCTGGCGGACCTTGGGCTGATGAAGCCTGACGCGCTGCTGGTCAACGTCAGCCGCGCCGAGCTGATTGCACCGGGCGCCTTGCTGCAGGCGCTGGATGCCGGCAGGCCGGGGTTTGCCGCGGTGGATGTGTTCGAGCAAGAGCCGCTGCTCGACCCCGACCACCCACTGCTGCGCCACCCGCGGGTGCTGAGCACGCCGCACCTGGGCTATGTGGAGAAGAACGGCTACGAGCTGTATTTCGGCGATGCGTTCGACAATGTGCTGGCGTTTTTCGACGGTGCGCCAGTGAATGTGGCCAACCCGCAGGCGCTGGGCAAACGCTGAGGCGCTGAACATACGAAATGCGTGGGGGCAGGCAAGCCCGCTGCCACGCTGTTCGCCCGGCCGTCGCAGGCCTGCGGCACTTGCAATCCACCCATCACCCCGCAACAATGCGAGCAATTCCCATTCACATCACGGATTGCCTGCATGTCGGCGCTCGACAAAGCCTCGCTCCACCAGCTGTACAGCGAAAACAACGGCTGGCTGAAGAGCTGGCTGCGCGCGCGGCTGGGTAATACCGCCGATGCCGCCGACCTGGCCCAGGACACCTTCGTGCGGGTGATGACCGCGCGCAGCCAACTGCCTATCCGCGAGCCGCGCAGCTACCTCAGCGCCATCGCCCGTGCGCTGTTGATCGACAAGGTGCGCCGGCGCACCATCGAGCAGGCCTACCTGCAAGCCCTGGCCTTGCGCCCGGAACCGGTGGAGGTATCCCCCGAAGTACGCCTGTCGATCATCGAGATGCTGGTGGCGGTCGATGCGCTGCTCGATGAACTGGGCCCGCGCACCCGCGACATCTTCCTCGCCGTGCAACTGGAGGGCCTGCCCTACGCGGCGGTGGCCGAGCGCTTCGGGGTGTCGGTGACCACGGTGAAAAACCACCTGGTGCGCGCCATGACCCGCTGCCTGCTGGTGGCCGAACACTGATGGACCTGAACACCCTCGAAGCCGCCGCCACCTGGTACGTCGAGCTCAACGACGGCACCACCAGCGCTTCGCGCACCCAGGCCTGGCGCCAGTGGCTGGCGGCCAGCCCGCAGCATGCCGCCGCCTGGGCCCGGGTGGAACAGCTCCAGCAGCAATGGGCCCTGGTGCCGCCGCAGGCCGCGCTGCGCAGCCTGGGGGCTGCCCAGGCCAAGCGCCGCGAGGTGCTCAAGGTACTGGGCCTGCTGCTGGCGCTGGGCGGCAGTGGCTGGTTGGCGGCAGAACGGCTGCCCTATCAGGCACTGATGGCCCAACAACGTACCGGCTCCGGCGAGCGCCGCAGCGTGCAGTTGGCGGATGGCACACAGCTCGAATTGAACGTCGGCACCGCGCTGGATGTGCAGTACGACGCTACTCTGCGGGCCATCGCGCTGTACCAGGGCGAAGTATTCATCAAGACCGCCGCCGACCCGGCCCGCCGCCCGTTCATCGTGCACACCGGTAACGGCAGCGTGCGCGCCCTGGGCACCGCGTTCAGCGTGCGCCAGCTGCCCGCGCAAACCCGCGTCGGCGTGCTGCAGTCGGCCGTGGAGATTCGCCCGCAACACCACCTTGGCCGGGTGCTGCGCCTGGAGGCCGGGCAGCAGGCCAGCTTTGATGCCGAGCAGTTCGGGCCCGCCCGCCCCCTGCCCGAGGACAGCACCGCCTGGCGCATGGGCATGCTCAGCGTCAATGACTGGCGCCTGGGCGACTTCATCGACGAACTGGCGCGCTACCGGCCAGGGGTGTTGCGTTGTGCGCCGCAGGTTCGGGCCTTGAGCATTTCCGGCGCATTCAGCGTCGACGACACCGACATCGCCCTGGCCAACCTGCCAAAAACCCTGCCGGTGAGCGTGCGCTACCTGAGCCGTTACTGGGTGAGCGTGGAGCCTGCCTGAAACTTTTTTAACGCCAATCTTGCTGATTTCGATTCTCGCCCGTCCCTGACACAAGCCGCGACGACAGCGACTTTCTGCCATGACACGCAAGGATCACTCGATGCCCCACGTTCGCCCCCGCCCCGCCGCCCACTTGCGCCAGGCCATCCGCCTGGCGGCGTTCGGCCTGTCCCTCGCCAGCCTGCCCGGCACCCTGCTGCTGCCCGCCCAGGCCATGGCCCAGGGCATGGCCGCCTACCACGTGCCCGCAGGCCCGCTGGGCAATGCCATCACCCAGTTCGGCGTGCAGGCCGGGGTGACCGTTTCGTTCGACACCGCCCAGGCGCGCAACCTCAACAGCCCGGGGCTGGATGGCAGTTACAGCGTCGATGAAGCCCTGCTGCGGCTGCTGGCCGGCAGCGGCCTGCAGGCCCAGCGCCAGGGCAACGGTGGTTATGTGCTGGTGCCGGCCGCCAATGGTGCGGCGATGGAGTTGGGGCCGCTGAACATCGAGGGCAGCCGCCTCGACGCCACCAGCGAAGGCAGCCAGTCCTATGCGGCCCGCGCGGTGACCATCGGCAAGGGCGTGCACACCCTGAAAGAGACGCCCCAGGCGGTCACGGTCATGACCCGCAAGATGCTCGACGACCAGAACCTCAACACCCTCGAGCAGGTGCTGGACAAGACCCCGGGCATCACCGTGTACGACTCGCCCATGGGCGGCAAGTACTTCTACTCGCGCGGCTTCAACCTCGACGGCCAGTACCAGTACGACGGCGTGCCGCTGGATGTGGGCGGCAACTACGTGCAGGCCAACAGTTTTTCCAGCGACATGGCGTTCTATGACCGGGTGGAGATCCTCAAGGGCGCGGCCGGCATGATGAAGGGCTCGGGCTCGTCGGCAGGCGGCGTCAACTTCGTGCGCAAGCGTGGCCAGGACAAGGCCCGCACCAGCGTGACGCTGTCGGCCGGCACTTGGGATAACTACCGCGGCCAGGTTGATGTGGGCGGGCCGCTGAACGAATCGGGCAGCGTGCGCGGGCGCGCGGTGGCGACGCTGCAGGACCGCCAGTACTTCTACGACAACGCCAAGCGCCAGGACCAGGTGCTGTACGGCGCCCTGGACTGGGACATGACCCCTGACACCACCGTGGGGGTGGGCCTGGCCTATGAAGACGTCGACGCCTCGCCCTGCTACCACGGCCTGCCGCGCTACGCCGACGGCAACGACCTCAAGCTGTCGCGTTCCACCTGCCTGGGCGCCAGCTGGAACGACCTGCAGAGCCAGCGCATCACAGGTTTTGCCGACCTCAAGCATCGCTTCAACGACGACTGGACGCTGAACTTCGCCTCGGTCTACACCCATAACAACCAGAACATCGAGTACGGCTACGCCGAAGGTGCGGTGCCGGTGGGTGCCGGCACCGCGAGCATCGGCCGCTACGCCGGGCGTTTTGACTACGACCAGACCGACTACGGCTTCGATACCTACGTCGATGGCAAATTCCGCGCCTTCGGCCTTGAGCACGAGCTGATCGTCGGCGCCAACGCCAGCCACCAGAAGACCCACGACTACTTCGCACTGATGGCCTTGAGTGGCACCCAGAACCCGTTCGACCCCTCGTCCAGCTTCCCGCACCCATCCAAGGATGAGTTTCTGCTCAACCCCACCCGTGGCGGCGCCGTGCCCACCGACTCCACCACCCGCCAGTTCGGCACCTACGCCAACCTGCGCCTGAAGCTGGCCGAGCCGCTGACGCTGGTGCTGGGCACCCGGGTCAGTTGGTACCGCAACGAAAGCGACTCCTACACCCAGCGTTGGGATTACTGGGTGCGCAACCGCAGCCAGGAAAACGGCCAGGTGACGCCGTTCGCTGCCGTGCTGTACGACCTGAACGAGCAGTGGACCGCCTACGCCAGCTACGCCGACATCTTCCAGCCGCAGAGCAACCTGGTGAATGCCCAGGGCCAGGCGCTGCAGCCCAAGACCGGTGCCAGCTACGAGCTGGGTATCAAGGGTGAGCTGTTCGGCGGCGGGCTCAATACTGCGTTCAACCTGTTCCGCACCACCGAAGAGCACCGTGCCGAGACCGACTATATCGGCACCTGCAAGGGCTCGGGCGACCAGTACTGCTACACCGACAACGGCAAGGTCCGCGCCCAGGGGTTCGAGGCCGAGGTCAGCGGCTCGCCGGTCGAGCGCCTGCAATTACTGGCGGGCTACACCTACACCCAGACCAAGTACCTGAGCACCATCGAGGCCACCGACCCGACCGAGCTGACCTTCAGTTCAAGCTTCATTCCGCGGCACATGCTCAAGGTGTGGGGGGATTACCAGCTGGGTGGCGCCCTGGAGCGCTGGACCGTCGGGGCGGGGGTAAGCAGCCAGAGCGACAACTACCGGCGCCAGGGCGACCTGCGGATCGAGCAGGCGGGGTATACGTTGTGGAGTGGGCGGGTGCAGTACCGGCTGGATGAGCACTGGAGCCTGGCGCTTAACGGCAACAACCTGCTGGACAAGAAGTATTACGCGACGATTGGGGCCACGGGGTGGGGGAACTACTACGGCGAGCCGCGGAATTTTATGTTGACGCTTAGAGGGGATTTCTGAGGGGTTCGGGTTCGGGTTCGGGTTCGGGTTCGGGTTCGGGTTCGGGTTCGGGTTCGGGTTCGGGTTCGGAGATTATGGTTATTGCTTTGGGAGATGTATGCGCATTCATTGACAATTAGCGCTTTTCGTCACCTTTCCGCCCTTACGGCGGCTTACTTTTGTCTTGGCAAAAGTAAGCAAAACCGCCTGCTCCTATCATCCGGCCCCCTACG
>NZ_JBJDNC010000026.1:0-99940 GCF_044900265.1 Pseudomonas sp. NPDC089406
CCCGAAACAGATGTAGGAGCGGCCTTGTGTCGCGATGCGCCGCGCGGGCGGCGCTCGATCTCATAGGCGCTGCAAGGGTTGTGGCGAGCACCTGGAGGCCCTGGCGCGAACCTTCGGCGAGCACCTGTCAGCCCTGACACCAACACCTTGAAATGGATGTCCGTAAGGGCGCAAAGGTGACGAAAAGCCGCCATCGTCAATGAATGCGCATACATCTCCAAAAGCAATCACCATCAGGCCCCGAACCCCAAAAAATCACCCCCCAATCAACTCCGTATTACGCCCCGCCTGTATGGCAATCCAAAACCGCGCAATCCCCTGGGTAGTAGTGGGCTTGATCCCCGTCAGCTGCTCCACCAGCTTCAACCGATACACCAGCGTCTGCCGATGAATCCCAAGGTCCAGCGCCGTGGCCTTCCAGTTCCCGTCGTTATCGAGAAAGGTCATCAGCGTCCCCAGCAAGGCAGCCCCCTGGCTCCGATCATGCTCGATCAACGGCCCAAGGTAGCGCCCAACCAAAGCCCGCGCCTCGGCCAGCGACTTGGGCGCCATGATCAACCCCGTCTCGGCCTCGCCATAACGCAGCACCGCAGCGCCCAACTCAACTGCCTGGGCCAGGGCCAGCCGCGCCTGCCGCGCACTCTCGCGAAACCCGGTGGCCGTGGCGATGGCCCCGCTGACCCCGATCAGCGTGCCGCTGCCCAGGCTCGCCCGCAGCGCCTCGAAGGCCTGCGCGTCATCCCGGCTGATCGCCAGCAGCAAACCGTTGTCGGCCAGCAGTAACGGGCAGGCGCCGTGCAGGGCAGGGGCCTGGTGCACGGCGTCGGCGCTCCATGGCCCGTCGTCACCCGGGCGGATCGCCAGGCTCACCAAACTGCCCGTCAAGCCGCGGCGCTCCAGCAGCGGCCGGGCCAGGGCGAACTCGGTCTCGCTGTGCAGCAGGCTGCGCAGCAGCGCCGCGCCTTCCTCGCGCTGCTGGTCGCGGTGAATCATCAAACGCTCAAGCTCCACCCCCAGCAACCCCACCAGCGAACGTACCAGAATCGAGTCATCCGGCGAACGCTGAGCCCGCCGGCCCATCGCCAGGTTGGCCCGGGTGCGCCCGCCGATGGGAATGCGCTCGACCTGCTCACTGTGCTGGCCAAGGTGGCTGGCGACCATCGGCGCGCCACTGACGGCGTCCTCGATGGCCAGCTCCAGCCCCAGGGTGTCAGCCAGGATCGCCAGCCGGCCAGCCATGTCCGGCGCCTTGCGCAGCGCATCGGCGTAAGTCTGGAATAACCGCTCGCTGGCATTGAAGCGCTCGCGCTGGGCCTGCAGCACGCTCTCGATCACATAGTGCGACAGCTTGACGAACTCCAGCTCGAAGCTCGCCTGCAACACCGGGAACATCAGGCGCTCGGCCGCGTCCAGAAGGGCTTGGGACAGCGCCGGGGCATCAGCGCGCGGGGCCACTACCAGGGCGCTGGGGTTGCTCTGCACCAGTTGCTCCAGCCACGCCACCTGTTCAAGCGGGTCAGCCGGCAGCCCCACCCCGGTGGTCATCACCAGGTCGCCCGGCGACACCCAGCGCCACGGGTCGGGCAGGTCGACGGCGTGGGCCCAGGTGATCAGCCGGCCGGTGCCGCAAAGGCCGGCCACCGGCTGCAGCTTGAGCAGGTCGATGGCGATAAGGTCCTGGACCGTGAGCATGGCGCTGGTTCTCGTTGGGCGGCGTTGGCCGCCCATGATCGCAGAGCTGCGCGCCCCGTGCGATAGCGGGCCAGCCTGTAAATCAATCTGCCGAGCTGCGCTCGAACTGCTCGCTGAAACTCTTGCTGAACCCGCTGACGAAACCTTTGCCGAAGGGGTAGGCGAAATGCGCCAGTACCGCGACGATCAGCAACGGCACCACTACCCCGGCAAGCCCGCCCTGGCGCCTGGCAGAGCGCCACAGGCCGACCAGTTGCCAGATGACCAGCACCAGGCCTGCGCAGATGATCAGCAGCCCGATGAGGCCTGCTGTCATGGGGTCGGAGGCGTCGAGCATGAGCGCCTGCAGCGGGCTGGTCACGACGATGAACAACAGGCAGAGGGCAACGCCGTTGAGCAGGAAGGTGCGCGCCAGGGACAGCTCGCCGCGCCAGTGGCGGACGATGTAGCTGCGTTGGGGGGCGGCGGCGGGCGGGGCGTTGTAGGGTCGGTCCATGATGCGTGGCGTCCTTCGTGCTCTGGTTCAAAGCACGCAGGATAGCATTTTGCCTGCACCCTGTAGGAGCCGGCTTGCCGGCGATGGCGTCCTTGTGGCCAGCGGCATTTCAGCAGGCCTGGCCTCATCGCCGGCAAGCCGGCTCCTACAAGGGGGTGCGCTATGGCCGGGCCATCGCCCGCGCCACTTGCTCGAACGCCTGCTTCATCTGCCCGACCACCGCATCATCATGCTCGAACGACAGGTACAGCCGCCCATACTGCGACGGCATCACCAGCACCCCTGCAGCGCGCAGCGCCAGGTGCAGCGCCTGGCTGAACGCGGCATCACCGAACGCCAGCGCTTCGGCGTAGGTGGCCGGCGCACGTTCCGACGGCCAGATAGCGAACACGTTGCCATAGCCACTGGTGCTGACGGTGATGCCTTCGCGCTTGAAAGCGGCCTGCACAGCCCGGCGCAGTTCGTCGCCACGGGCGATCAGCGCACCGTAGTCGGCCTGGTCCAGTTGCTCCAGCGTTGCCAGCACCGCGGCGCAGGCCAGCGGGTTGCCGCTGAAGGTGCCGCCGCGCAGTACCCGGCCCTCCTCGAAGCCTGCCAGCACATGGGGCTTGCCGACGATGGCCGACACCGGCACGCCGTTGCCGATGGCCTTGCCGACGCTGGCGATGTCCGGGTCCAGCCCGGCCTGCAGGCTGGCAAGCCCCGGGTACAGGCGAAAGCCCATCAGCACCTCGTCGGCGATCAGCAGCGCGCCATGGCGACGGGCCACGGCCTGCACATGCTCAAGGTAACCGGGTGCGGCCATGATGCAGCCGGCGTTGGCCAGCATCGGCTCGAGGATCACCGCAGCAATGTCCGAATCTTCGGCGAACAACCGCTCGACATCCTCGAAGTCATTGAAGCGCAGCAGGGTGGTGCGCGCGGTGGCCGGGCGCTGGCCGTCGGCGAAGGCGGCCTGGGGCGAGCCGACATTGCCGAAGCTGACATCGTCGAACCAGCCGTCGAAGCCCGCCGCCATCTTGGCGATGCGCCCGCGCCCGGTATAGGCGCGGGCGGCGCGGCAGGCCAGGTGCACTGCTTCGCTGCCCGAGTTGGTGAAGATCACCTTGCTCATGGCGCCGGTATGGGCGGCCAGTGCACTGGCGGCGGCATGCTCGCGCACATGCGCCCAGGAGGGCGAGGCGGAGTCGCCCAGGGCCTCGGCGACCCGGGCATTCACCTGGCCATCGGCATGGCCCAGCAGCACCGCGCCAAAGCCCAGGGCCGTGTCGATGTAGCGCTGGCCGCGGTCGTCCCACAGGTGGGCGCCCTTGCCGTTGCGGATGAACAGGGCCTGGCCGTCGAGCGGTGGCAGAATACGGGCGGCGCTGGAAACGTCGCCTACAAGGTTGCGCATGTGGACCTCTGTGTCGTGGTGCCTCAGCGGGTGTTCCATGGGCTGCCGGCGAGCTTCTGTTCGAGGAAGTCGCGAAACGCACGGATTCTCGGGCTGAGGTGCTTGCGATTGGTGTAGATCATGTAGATCGGTTCGGTGCTGTCCTGCGCCTGGGCTTCGAGCAGCGCCACCAGGCGGCCTTCCTGGATGTCCTGGCCAACATGGAACTCGGCCAGGCGCACGATGCCGGCCCCGCCCAGGGCCAGGTCGCGCAGCAGGTCACCCTGGGCGAAGGTGGCCTTGGGCACCACCGGTACGGTGATGGCCTGGCCCTCGACGCGAAAGCCCCAGGTGTTCCACACGCTGCTGAAGCCGAACGAAAAGCAGGTGTGCTCCAGCAGTTGCGCCGGTTGCGTGGGCGTGCCGCAGCGCGCGAGGTAGGTGGGCGATGCGCAGATCACCCAGCGGCTCTGGCCGATCTTGCGGGCGATGCGCGAGGAGTCGGGCAGCACGCCGCTGTGGATGGCCACATCCAGCCCCTGGTCGAACTGGTCGATAAACTGCGCGCCCACCTGAATGTCCACGGTCAGCCCCGGGTAGGCGGCCAGGAACTCCGGCAACCAGGGGATGATCTGGTGCTTGGCGAAGGTGGTCATGGTGTGCACCCGCAAGGTGCCGCTGACCCGGGTGGGGAAGGCTTCGGCCAGCGAGTCGGCCTCGGCCATGGCATCGCTTACCGCGCGGGCGCTGACCAGGTAGGCGGCGCCTTCTTCGGTCAGGGTCAGGCTGCGGGTGCCGCGCTGGAACAGGCGCACCTGCAGGCGGTCCTCCAGGCGCGAGATCAGCTTGCTGATGGCCGACGGGGTCAGGCCGCAGGCGCGTGCCGCGGCAGAGAAGTTGCCGTGCTCGGCGGCGCCGAGAAAGGCCAGCAGTTGCGAGTAGTTGTCCATGGCAGGCCTCCGTTGTTCAGCGCCATGCTGGCAGTGCGGCGTGGGGGTGGCAACCCGCGGCCCGCAGGCGCGCCGGGCAGGTTCAGTCAGCGGATGAACTGCTCGATGTAGTCGTCCGGCAGGCCCAGGGCCTTGTAGTGGGCGCGGGCGGTTTCCAGCTTGGTGAACACGTCCTCGTAACCCACCGCCACCCCTTGCGGGTCAACGTAGGTATAGCCGCCCTGCACGTGGAACCAGGTGATCATCTCTTCGACGTCTTCGGGCACGAACAAGGTGTGGGTTTCGCCTGGCGGCTCGTAGGCGAACGAGCCTTGCTCGGCGATCCAGTCGTGTTCCAGGTAGTACCAGCGGCCCTTGAGCACCAGCGCATGCACCCCGCCGGTGTGGCGGTGGCGCGACAGCACGCCGCTCTGGCGCACCCGCAGCAGGTTGATGTAGTAGCCGCCGGACACGCTCAGCAGCAGCGGCTTGAACGACACCGAGGCGGTCACCGGGACCCACAGCTGGTCGTCTTCGAGCCATTTGTCGAGCACGCCCGGGTGGACCATGTCGGGGGACATGAACGGCACTTGCGGCAGTTGGTAGGGGATGGCCAGTTCGTCAGGCTTGGCGGCTACGTTCGAGGCTACGGTCATTGGAAATTCCACATGTAGTTTCTTGGATTGCCCGGCCTGTGAGGGCCGGGGTGCAGTCAGGTTAGGGCTGCGAAATCGGGTAAAAAAGAGCACGTCCGGCACAGCGGCTGTGACCTGCGGTCACGGCACAACGGGCGGGTAAAGGGCGCTGCCGGCAAACCGCATTCGGCAGCGCACGAGGTAACGGGCTCAGGCGTTGGGCGCAGGCAGATCATCGAAGTGCAGCGCGCTGCGTTGGGCCGACAGCGCTGGCTGACGTATCTGCAGGTAACTGCCGATGGCCACCAGCGCGGCGGTCAGCCCCAGGGTGCTGAGCAGCTCGGCACGTTGCCCGGGGAACGCCGCCATGACCACGAACACGCCGGCAATGAAGGCGATGGTCAGCAGGGTCAGCCAGGGGAACAGCCACATGCGCACCTCCAGCGGCCGGCCCAGCGCCACCAGCTTGCGCCGCATGCACAACTGGGTGACGGCGATCACCAGGTACATCAGCAGGGCCAGCGCGCCGCTGGTGGCCAGCAAAAACTGGAACACCTGGGCCGGCAGCAGGTAGTTGGCTGCCAGCGCCGCCAGGGCGGCCAGCGAGGTCAGGCCGACCGCAAGCACGGGCACGCCCTGGCCGGTGGTGCGCGCCACCGCCGCCGGCGCATCGCCACGCCGCGCCAGCGACCAGGCCATGCGCGAGGCGGTGTAGATTGCCGAGTTCAGGCAGCTGGTCACTGCCACCAGCACCACGATGCTCATGATGCCCGGCGCCCAGGGGATGTTCATCGCGTTCAGCACCGCCTGGTACGAACCCTGCGCCAGCCCTGGGGCGTTCCACGGGATCAGGCACACCACCACGAACATCGAGCCGAGGTAGAACAGGCCCAGGCGCCATACCACCGCACGAATGGCCTTCTTGATGTTGGCCTTGGGGTTGCGCGATTCGGCTGCCGCGATGGTCACCACCTCGCTGCCCTGGAAGCTGAACATCGCCGTCAGCAGCGCGGCGACGATGGCCACGTTGCCCTTGGGGGCAAAGCCGCCGTTGGCCCACAGGTTGGCCACGCCGCTGACTGACGAGCCGGGCATCAGGCCGAAAATCGCCAGCCCCCCCAGCACGATGAAGCTGACGATGGCCACCACCTTGAACAGCGACAGCCAGTATTCCAGGGTGCCGAACGAGCCGACGCTCAAGCTGTTGCAGCCAATCAGCACCAGGGTGATGGCGAACGCCGTGAGCGCGTGCGGCAGGCCCAGCCAGTCGCCGAGGATGTTGCCGGCCACGATCGCTTCGATGGCGATCACCAGCACGTAGAACCACCAGTACAGCCAGCCGATGGAAAACCCGGCCCAGCGGCCGATGGCCTGGTCGGCGTAGGAGGAGAACGAGCCGGTGTCCGGCCGCGCCGTGGCCATTTCACCGAGCATCTGCATCACCAGCACCACGATCGCCGCAGCGATCACATAGGCCACCAGCACCGCCGGCCCTGCGGCGGCAATGGCATTGCTCGAACCCACGAACAGGCCGGCGCCGATCACGCCGCCAATCGAGATCATCGTGACCTGCCTGCCTTTCAAGCCAGTCCCCAGCTTGTTGTTTGTCTTGTCTTGATCGCCACGCATCGGCTTGTACCTCGGTTGCACGCTTGTTGTTGTCATGGGCCATCTACGGGCCTTGGTTGACTACGTTAAGGGGCAACGGCGAGGGGGATTAGGGGGCAGGGCGGCACAGCAGGTATGACGAGCGTTCACAGCAAGCTGGCTGCGCGGCGTTGCACCGCGCAGCCAAGGGGCTCAGCGTGGCAGCGAAACCCGCGCCAGTTCAGCGAAGTAACGAGCACCGGTTTGCAGAATGCGGTCGTTGAAGTCGTAGCTGGCGTTGTGCAGCGGCACCGCGCCGTCCTCGCCGGCGGCGCCGTTGCCGATGAACACGAAGTTGCCCGGCACCTGCTGGAGGAACGCGCCGAAGTCTTCGGAGATCATCATCGGCTGCACCTCGGCATCCACTGCCGCCTCGCCCACCACGTTGCGCGCGGCCTGCACGGCAATGGCGGTGTTCGCCGGCCAGTTCACCGTGGGGGCGAACTCGTGGCTGTACTCGAAGCTGCAGGTCGCGCCATGGGCTGCGCAGATGCCCTGGCAGATCTGCTCCATGCGTTGCGCCAGCAACTGCTGGACTGCCGGGTGGTAGCTGCGGGTGTCGCCCTTGAGGGTGACGTGGGTGGGGATGGCGTTGCGGATACCGTCGGTGAGGAACTCGGTGCACGACACCACCGCCGGCAGGCTTGGGTCGACGTTGCGCGCCACCACGGTTTGCAGGGCCAGGACGATCTCGGCGCCAATCACCAGCGGGTCGATGCCCATGTGCGGGCGTGCTGCATGGGTGCCACGGCCGTGGATATGGATGACGAAGTTGTCTTCGCTGGCCATGATGCCGCCGCTGCGCGTGGCGATATGCCCGGCGGGCATGCCGGGCATGTTGTGGGCACCGTACAGCGCGTCCACCGGGAAGCGCTGGAACAAACCGTCGGCCATCATCGCCTTGGCGCCGCGGCCATGTTCTTCGGCGGGCTGGAAGATAAAACGCACGGTGCCGTTGAAGTCGCGCCGCTCGCATAGCAGTTTGGCGGCGCCCAGCACCATGGCCATATGGCCGTCGTGGCCGCAGGCGTGCATCTTGCCCGGGGTGCAGGAGGCATGGGCACGCTGCCCGGCCTGTTCGTGGATGTTCAGCGCGTCCATGTCGGCGCGCAGGCCGATGCAGCCGGGGCCGTCGCCTACCGTGAGGCTGGCCACCAGGCCCGTGCCGCCGATGCCTTCATGCACTTCAAGGCCCAGGCTGCGCAGGATGCGCGCCACCTCGGCGGCGGTGGCGAACTCCTCGAAGCCGGTTTCCGGGTGGCGGTGGAAGCTGTGGCGCCAGGTGGTGAGTTGCTGTTGCAGTGAAGGTGTGGACATGCCGTTGGTTCCTGTGGGCTTGCAGATTGGAATGCGTACCCTGTGGGAGCGGGTTTACCCGCGAAGGCGGCAGTGAGGCCGGCATCGCCTTCGCGGGTGAACCCGCTCCCACAGGTTTTGTGTTTCAGCTCTGGGCAGGCGTTGCCGGCATGGGTTCAGTGCTGTCGTGCTGGCTTGTTTCCTGCCGCCACACCACGCTCTCGGCCAGGTACCGGGTGCGGTACCCACTGCGTACGCCGAAGTGGTAGAACCCCAGCGCCACCAGCGCCACGGCCAGCATGTCCCAGCCCTCGCCGAGCACCCCGATACCGCCGAACGCTTCGCTGCCCAGGTACGACAGCAGCGCCATCGCCGGCAGGTAGCCGATGAACCAGGCCGCCGCCCGCAGGTCGCGGCCAAAGCCCTGCCAACCCTGTTTGGCCTGGTAATAGAAGAAGATCGGCAAGGCCCCCACCACCAGCAGAATCACCTGCCCGGTCAGTGGCCAGCGCGCCCAGTACAACACCAGCGATGCGCACACGAAGGCGAACGGTGCCACCACCGGCATGCCCTTCAGGCGCAGTGGCCGAGGCACGTCGGCGGCGCTCTGGCGCAGCGCCATCAAGCTCACCGGGCCGGTCAGGAACGAGATCACCACCGCCACCGAAATCACCGCCGCCAAGGTGCCCCAGCCGCGGAAGAAGAACAGGAACACAAACGACACGCCGAGGTTGAACCACATCGCCGGGCGCGGCACGCCGTACAACGGGTGCAACTGGCCGAACACCCGGGGCATGGTGTTGTTGCGCTGCATGGCGTGGATCATCCGCGCGGTGGTGGCGGTGTAGATGGAGCCGGTGCCCGAGGGGCTGACGAAGGCATCCAGGTACAGCAGCATGGCCAGCCAGTTGAGGTTAAGCGCCAGGGCCAACTGCGCCAGGGGCGAATCGAAGTGCAGGGTGTGCCAGCCGCCGGCGATGCTCGCAGGGCTTACTGCGCCAATGAACGCCACCTGCAGCAGCACGTACACCACCAGCGCGATCAGCACCGAGCCGACCAGCGCGAAGGGGATGCTGCGCCCCGGGTTGCGGGTTTCCCCGGCCAGGCTCACCGGGCTCTGGAAGCCGTTGAAGCTGAACACGATGCCGCTGGCGGCCACCGCAGTGAACACCGCCGACCAGCCGTAGGGGGCAAAGCCTGCCGCCGTGCCGTCGCCGAAGTTCTGCGGGTTGAAGCTGGCCCACACCAGCGCCACCCCGGTCAGCACCGGTACCACCAGTTTGAAGGTGGTGATGGCGGTGTTGGTCCTGACAAACAGCTTCACCCCCCAGTAGTTAAGGCCGAAGTACACCAGCACCAGTGCGGCACTGGCCCACAGGCCGTGAGTGGTGAGCTCGCCGCCCGCGACCATGGCGCGGGCCCAGGGGTAGGGCCAGGAGGCCATGTACTGCACCGAGGCGATGGCCTCGATGGGGATCACCGAGACGATCGAGATCCAGTTGGCCCAGGCGGCCATGAAACCCACCAGGGCGCCGTGGGAATAGCGCGCATAGCGCACCATGCCGCCGGACTCGGGGAACATCGCGCCCATTTCGGCGTAGGTCAGGGCGATGGCCAGCACCACCACGGCGCCGATGATCCAGGCCAGAATGGCCGCAGGCCCGGCAATGGCCGAGGCGTGCCAGGCGCCGAACAGCCAGCCGGAGCCGATGATCGAGCCGAGGCCGGTGAGCATCAGCGACCAGGGGCCGATGCTGCGTTGGGTTGTCTGCATGGGGTGTCTCCGTTGTTCTTGTTGTGTGGAGCGAGGGCCTGCGTGGCAGCCCCCTGTAGGAGCCGGCTTGCCGGCGATAGGGCCGCCAGCGCCGACGAATCAACTACGGGTTTGCCTGTACCGGCCCCATCGCAGGCAAGCCTGCTCCTACAGAGAAACGCGATCGCCTGTAGGAGCCGGCTTGCCGGCGATGGGGCCGGTACAGGCGCTGCATCACCCCCAGGTCTGCTGGCGCTGCAGCACCGACTCGGCGCTCTCATCCACCAGCTCGGCATACACCCCTGGCGCCGTGGCCCCCTCGGTGCTGATCAGCAGCACCCGCGACTGGCCATCCAGCCCGGCCTGGGCCGCCAGCTCCGGCGAGCCCATCAACCGCGCCAGCCCCGCCAGCCCGGCCACCGCCGACTCGCCGGCCACCAGCGGAATATCCCGCTCGCTGCCGCGGGCCAGCCGGCGCATGGCATCGACCGCCTCGTAGTCATGGATGGTCATGAAAAAGTCCACGCTCGGCTGCAAAAAGCGCCAGGCCAGCGGCGAGGTTTCACCGCAGGCAAGCCCGGCCATTACCGAGTCCACCGAACCGGTGGCGGTGGCCGCCTTGCCGGCGATGGCGCTCTGGTACAAACAGTCGGCTTGCTCGGGCTCGACCATGACCAACACCGGGCGCTGCTCGCCGGCCTGCTCCCACAGGTAGCTGGCAATACCCGCCGCCAGGCCGCCCACGCCGCCTTGCAGGAACACATGGGTGAACGGCTGGGCATTGGCCTCGAGTACTTCGGCGGCAATGGTGCCGTAGCCCTGCATCACATCGCGCGGGATGGTTTCGTAGCCGTCGTAGGAGGTGTCGGACACCACCAGCCAGTCGTTGGCCTCGGCCAGGGCGGCGGCGTGGGCCACCGACTCGTCGTAGTTGCCGCGAATGCGCACGATCTGTGCGCCATAGGCCGCGATGGCCTGCTCGCGCTCGAGGCTGACGTTGGCGTGCAGCACGATCACGCAGCGGCAGCCGATGCTTTGCGCGGCGGCGGCCAGGGCCTTGCCGTGGTTGCCGTCGGTGGCGCTGATCACGCTGAAACCGGCCAGTTGTGCGGCGTGCTGGCCGGCGAACAGCCCAGCGGCGCTGAAACCGTGTTGGGGGAAGCTGCGCAGGATCAGGCGCACCAGGGCGATGGGTGCACCCAGGGCCTTGAAGCTGCCCAGTGGCGAGCGCACCGACTCGTCCTTGACCAGCAACTGGCCGATGCCCAGCTCGGCTGCCAGGTCCGGCAGGCTGTACAGCGGGGTGCCGGCGGCGCGCAGTTGCGGCCAGTGGGCAAGCCACTGGCGGCTTTCAGCGGCGCTGGCGATGCTCATCACCTCGCGCAGAGCGGCGGGGTAGGGCTGGCGAGTGGCGTTGGGGTTGGCGTACAGCATGGGGTGGCTCCTTTTTCGAAGGCAAAGCGCGGGCGTGCCGCCGGGGAGGGCGGGCGCCAATGTGTTTGGTTCAATGGTTCTGTGTAGGAGCGGCCTTGTGTCGCGAATGGGCTGCGTAGCAGCCCCGGCAATTTCGCAGGGGGCTGAGACCTTGGGGCCGCTTCGCGCCCCATCGCGGCACAAGGCCGCTCCTACAGGGCCGGCTAGCGGTGTTTATCCAACCGCCGCGCCACCACCTCCAGCAGCACTTGCGCACCTTCGAGCAACTGCCCGTCATCGGTGTGCTCGCGGGGGTTGTGGCTGATGCCGCCACGGCTGGGCACGAAGATCATCGCTGCCGGGGCGATGCGCGCGATCATCTGCGCATCGTGGCCGGCGCCGGAGGTCATGCGCCGGTAGCTCAGGCCCCGGCGCTCGGCGCAGGCCTGGATCTGGTCGGCCAGCGCTGCATCGAACTGCACCGGCTCGAAGCGCACCAGCTGTTCGGTGTCGACGCTGACGCCTTCCTCTTCTGCCAGCTGGCGCAGCAGTTGTGCCAGGTGCGCCTCGGCCTGTTGCAGCTTGTGCTCGCTGGGGTCGCGCAAATCGACGGTGAAGCTGGCGCGGCGCGGGATCACGTTGATCACGTTGGGCTCGAAGGTCATGCAGCCGACCGTGGCCAGGGTGCTGCCGCTGGCCTTGGCGAAGCGGCGCAGCTCGCTGACCACGGCGCTGGCCACGTAGCCTGCGTCATGGCGCAGGCGGGTAGGGGTGGTGCCGGCATGGTTGGCGTTGCCCTTGACCGTCACCTGCTGCCAGGAAATCCCCTGCAGGTTTTCCACCACGCCAATCTGCAGGCCTTCGGCCTCGAGGATCGGGCCCTGCTCGATATGCAACTCCAGGTATTCATGGGGCACGATGGTGCCCGGCTCAAGCTCACCGGCATAGCCGATACGGCGCAGTTCGTCACCCAGGCGGGTGCCGTCGGTGCCGAGGGTATCCAGTGCCTGCTGCACATCCAGTCCGCCGGCATGCACCAGCGAGCCCATCATGTCCGGCTGGTAGCGCACGCCTTCCTCGTTGGTGAACGCCGCCACGCAGATCGAGCGCGCCGGCAGCACGCCCGCCTCGCGGTAGGCGCGCTGTACGGCCAGGCCCGCCAGCACGCCGTAGCAGCCGTCGAGGGCGCCGGCATTGGTGACGCTGTCGATGTGCGAACCCATCATCAATGGCGCGGCATCACCGGGTACATGCAGGGTGCCGAAAATGTTGCCGATGCGGTCGACCTGTACGTCCAGTTCCAGCTCGTGCATCCACGCCACCAACTGATCGCGGCCGGCTTTTTCGGCGTCGGTCAGGGCGATGCGGGTGCGGCCACCGTTTACCGGGTCGGCGCCGATCTGGCCCAGGGTGTGAATCTGCTCCAGCAGCCTGGGGCCGTTGAGGTGCAGTGCGGGCATGGGGTTCTCCGGGGCAAAGGGGCGATGGAGAGAAATAGTATTCGCCTGCTGCGTATTGGAATCTTGATTTTTAGGGTGAAAGCGTAATTTCATTTCACTAACCAACGCTGTCACGCAGCCTCTGTAGGAGCCGGCTTGCCGGCGATTGGCCGCAAACCCCAACCCAAGAGCCCACCCCATGCCCCTCGACCCCTTCGACCGCGCACTGCTCGACGCCGTGCAACGCGATGCCACCACCTCGCAGATCGACCTCGGCGCCGAGGTGAATCTGTCCAGCGCCGCCGTCAACCGCCGCCTGAAAAAGCTCGCCAGCGACGGCGTGATCCAGCGCACCGTGGCCCAGGTCGACCCGGTGCCGCTGGGCTACACCCTCACCGTCATCACCGAGGTGGAGGTGGAGAGCGAACGCCTGGACTTGCTCGATGCCATGAAACGCACCTTCATGGCCTGCCCGCAGGTGCAGCAGTGCTACTACGTGGCCGGCGAGTGCGACTTCGTGCTGATCATGCTGGTGCGCGACATGGGGCAGTACACCGAGCTGACCCGCGAGCTGTTTTTCGAAAGCAACAATGTGAAGCGCTTCAAGACGCTGGTGTCGATGAGCAATGTGAAGACCGGGATGCAGGTGCCCGTCGACTGAACGAACCCCCTGTAGGAGCCGGCTTGCCGGCGATGAGGCCGCCAGCCAATCATTGAACATCCGCCCAATCTGTAAGGAATGCCGTACCCGCATGGATACCGAAACCATCAAACAGCGCCTGGCCCGCCCGGCCACCCGCCTGATCGCTGGCGGCTTTCGTCCCGCCCACACCGACGACGAAAGCTGGCTGGGGCGGGTGTTCCTGTTTCGGCCCGATGAAGGCATCCCGTTAAACAGCGCAGGCGAGCAGATGCTGCCCTACGCCCAGTTCTTTCTGTCGGGCCTGCCGCATGCCAGCCCGGCGCTGGCAGGCACCCGCGTGCTGACTCTGTTCATCAGCCGGGCGTTTCCCGACGCGTTCGAACCCATGGGCGACAACTGGCTGATCCGTGAGTACGGCTTGAATGAGGTGCTGGTACGTAAGGAGCTGGCGGTGCCTGGCTCCTTCCTCAAAGCGTTCCCGCTCAAGGCCGAGGAGCTGGCCGAGGACTACCCCTTGTGGGAGGACGGCGGTATTCCACTTGATGTAGAGGAGGCTGTGCATGCCTTGGAAGAGGCAGGCAGCCTGGACAGTTACTACGACCTGATCACCCATTGCCACGAGCACAAGATTGGCGGCTACCCGTCTTATTGCCAGGCGGGCGTGCATGTCGGTGACGGTTTCGAGTTTGTCTTGCAGATTTCCTCGGACCCCAAGATCAATCTCAACGTGGTACACGGTGGCAGCCTGATGTTCTGGAAGCACCCGGGTACGGGGCAGTGGGCGATCTACTACGACTTCTACTGAGGGGCATGGCGCAGCCCTGTAGGAGCCGGCTTGCCGGCGATGCGGCCGTCAGCCACGGCGCAGATTCAGCATGGTGCTTTGCAAGCCCGGCCCTATCGCTGGCAAGCCAGCGCCTACAGGTGATCAGCGGCGCGGCTGGCGCCATGCAACACGTCCGTGCTTGCTGTATCGTGCGCCCCGACCCGCCTGAAGGAACCCCGCCCCATGAACCGTCGCAAGAAGATCAACCAGTTGCTCAAGGCCCACGCCAAGAAAGCCAGCGCCAAGTTGGCCCCCAAGAGCAAGGACAAGTACATCTGCAAGGCCGAGCGCCAGCGCCTGGCTGACGAAGCCGCCGCTCAGGCAACCGCGCCTGCCGAGGGCTGAGGCCATGCCCGGCGCGCTGTTCCAGCCTTTCGCGCAGTTGGCCGGTGAACTGCTGGCCTGCTTGCCTGCAGGCAACACGGACGGCTCCCACGACCTGTCGCACATCCGGCGGGTCTGGGCCAATGCCCGGCGCATCCAGGCCGTGGAAGGCGGCGACCTCGAAGTGCTGCTGGCCGCCACCGTGCTGCACGATTGCGTAGCGGTGGAGAAAGATTCACCCTTGCGCGCCCAGGCCTCGACGCTGTCGGCTGAGCGGGCGGGCGGAATCCTCGCCGGGTTGGGCTGGCCGACCGCGCGCGTTGAGCAGGTAGCCCACGCAGTGCAGGCCCACAGCTTTTCTGCGGGCATCGAGCCGCTGACGCTGGAGGCGAGAATTCTGCAGGACAGCGACCGGCTGGACGCCATCGGCATGGTCGGCGTGGCCCGCTGTTTCTATGTGTCCGGGCGCATGGGGCGGGCGCTGTACGACGCCGAAAACCCCACCGCCGAGGGCCGGGCGTACCAAGACAACGCATTCGCCATCGAACACTTCCACACCAAGTTGCTGACGCTGGCCGAAGGCTTCAAGACGGGCGAAGGTGCGCGCCTGGCGGCGCAACGGCATGGGCGGTTGCAGGTGTTTCTGGATGGTTTCATGGATGAGATCGGCGTGAGCGCCACTCCTGCGCATTGATCAAGCACCGAACAAGGACAGGCAAGCCCCATGGATATCGAGTTTCGCGGCAACGACCAACGTGACAACCCCAGCGGCGGCTTGTGCGACGAGTACCACATCAGCGCCATCGCCAGCTTCACCGAGCTCAACGACGCCTATCACACCCTTGCCGCCAAGCACCCCGGCTGCCGGCCTTTGTTCACCCTCGATGACCGCCACCAGGCCCGTTACACCTCGGGCCACGCACGCAACAATCTCGCCCTGGATACCGCCACCGACGAAGAAATCGCCGCCTTGCCGGCTGAGTGCTTTGAGGACGGCGAATACCTCGGATACCTGAACACCAAACCCGAGTTCGGCATTTGCCTGCGCAACTTCCTGGCGTTGGTAGCGCCGGCTACGTTTGCAGACGCCTGCGCCCACGGGCTGGTGTTGGATGAGCCGGCATTGCAGGAGTGGGTGGACTATCAGGCGCGCCCGGTAACCCTGCTCGACCAGCCCATGTCTGCGCTGATAGTACCGGTTACCCAGGGCCGTGATGCGTTGGCGGCGTTCCCCAATGGTTACTTCACCAGCGACCTTGACCCTGCGCAGAACTACGCCGTTGCGCGGCACCTGGCGCTGGCACAGGGTTACGAGCTGATCGGAGTGGGGGCGGCGTATCTGGGCTTTTTGCGCGCGGAGCCTGCGAATGCGCAGGTGGCGCAAGCAGTGGCGCAGGATTTGTGCGCGCTGTACAACGTTGCCAATGAGCAGCGCGAGGCGCTGGCTGCGGTGTTTGCCGAGGCTATCGATGGGCGGCAGTATCTGTGGGTGCGTTATGTGGAATGAGATCGCTGCTGGAGGATGAAGAGCAGGGGCTGGCGCTGTACCTGTAGGAGCCGGCTTGCCGGCGATGAGGCCGGGCCTGCAAGCGCAATCCGAAAGCTGTGATGTGGTTGAGGGCCCTATCGCCGGCAAGCCGGCTCCTACAGGTTTACGCTGTGGCTCTTGGATCACAAAATAATATGTATTGTTTTGTGTATTTGGTTGCCTATACTTCAACCGTCTGCAACGGTATGCGACCTGCTCCGGCAGATTGCAACAACGAGGAACAACCCCATGAGCGCACTTCTTGACCGGGCTGAGCAGGCTGTTTCGGCAACCGCGATGGTCCGCAGTTTCAGCGCGAAATTAAAGGAAGTGACCAGTGGCGAGCAGTCGCACCTGGTGATTTTCAAGGACAACGAGCCAGCAGCCGTATTGGTTGGCGTCGACGCCTTCCAGGCGATGCGCGACGAACTCGAAGACCTGCGTGCCGAGCTGCTGGCCATCGAGCGTCTGTCCAGCCTGGACGAACAGAACACCGTGAGCCTCGAGGACATGGAGGCTCGCTTCAAATAGGCAATAGCCCATGAACTGGAGCGTTCGTTTTCACCACGAAGTCGAGCTGGACCTCAAGCAGTTGGGCAAGGCTGAAGCGAGGCGGGTGCTGAAGGTAATCCGTGAGCGTATCGCCGAAGGCGAGCCGGACAGGATCGGCAAGCCTTTGCACGGGGTGCTGGCAGGTTATCGGCGGATCCGCACCGGGGATGTGCGGATCGTCTACCGTATCGATGGCACGGTGATTGTGCTGGTGTTGTGCATCGGTGCTCGGCGTGATGATGAAGTCTACGAGGCTGCGTCACGCAGGGTGTGAACCTGTTCCGGCCTCATCGCCGGCAAGCCGGCTCCTACAGGTACGGCACAGGCCTGAAGCTTATGCAATCCCTGTGGGAGCGGCTTTAGCCGCGAAGCAGGCGCCGCGCTAGATGGCACCGGCTTCGCCGGTGTTCGCGGCTGAAGCCGCTCCCACAGAATCTTCGTTAAATCAACGAGTTGTGATTTGTTCCATAGGAGCCGGCAAGCCGGCTCCTACAAGGAGAGCACTTCGACCACCCCCTCGAACTCGGCCATCGCATCCTCGACAGCCCCCAGGAAGTAATCCAGCGACGGCCGATCGAACAGCAATTGCAACGCCCCACCGGTATTCACCACGATCACATTGATCCGCGCCGCTGAGGTTTGCGCCACGCTGCCTACGGCGAACGCACCTTCGCGCAAGTCCACCCCGCACAGCTTGGCCATCACCGCACTGGCCTGCTCGCCGGCCAGTTGCAGCCAGGCGTGGCTGTCCTGGCGCGGCAGCAGGTAGTTGCGCGCGCGGTCATCCAGCACCCATTGCGCTTCCAGCGCCGCCACCGGCGCGCCGTGGTCGGCGAGGGCGCCGAGCAGCAGGTACTCGGTCTGCGACAGCCGCGCCACCCAGGCGCCGTCGCCCTGGCGTTCGGCCTGGTTGGGCTGCGCCGGCAGGCGGTAGCCGCGGGCCTGCAAGTAAGCGGCGCTGTCGGCGCCGCGAAAGCCTGCCCGGGCCACGGCAGTCAGGTCGGTGAGGGTGCAGGGCTGCATCAGCACGGCCCGGGGGCTGCGCTCATCAAAGCCATCGGCTTTTAACAGACTGGTCATCACTCACACCTCCTGACGGGTATTTTCGGGGTCGTAGAACGGCAACTGCACCACCTGCGCCTGGACGATCTCGCCGCCCTCCACGCGAATCGGGATGTGCATGCCGGGGGTGGCCTGGCCGGCACCGGCGTAGGCCAGGCCGATGATGCGGCCGAGGGTTTGCGAGTACTCGCACGAGGTGACGTTGCCGCTGATATCGGGTCCGTCCAGCACCAGGTGGCCTTCCAGCGGCAGGCTGGCGCCCTTGGGCAGGGTGAAGCCGACCAGCTTGCGCTTGAGTGGCTGGGCCTCGAGCACCTCGAGGGTGCGCTTGCCGACGAAGAACGGCTTCTTGCGGCCGATCGCCCACTGCATGTCGATCTCGCCGGGGTGGGTCATGCCGTCGGTGTCCTGGCTGATGATCACGTGGCCTTTTTCCAGGCGCAGCAGGCGCTGGGTCTCGACGCCGAACGGGCGGATGCCTTCGCCGGCGCCGGCCTGCATCAGCGCATCCCACAGGCGCTCGGCGTAACGCGCCGGTACGTGCACCTCGTAACCCAGTTCACCGACGAAACCGACGCGCATGATGCGCGCCGGGATGCCGGCCACCGTGCCCAGGCGCGCGCCCAGGTAGGGGAAGGCCGCAGCCGACAGCTCGACGTCGTCGCACACCTTGGCCAGCACCTGGCGCGACAAGGGGCCGGCCAGGTTCACCGCAGCCAGGGCGGCGGTGACGTTGGTGATGTCCACGTCCAGGCGCCACTGGGCGTTCCACTTGAGCATCTGCTGGTAGATACGCTCGACGCCGCTGGTGGTGGCGGTGACGTAGAAATGCTGCGCAGCCAAGCGTGCGCAGACGCCATCGTCGATCACCACGCCATGCTCGTTGGTCATCAGCGCGTAGCGGGTGCGGCCGACCGCCAGCTTGGCAAAGCCGAAGGTGTACAGGCGCTCCAGCAGCTCGGCGGCATCCGCGCCGCGCACATCCAGGCCACCGAGGGTGGACACGTCGATCAGGCCGACCTTCTCGCGCACCTGGCGCGCCTCGGCCTGCATGCAGGCGTCACGCTCGCCGGGCTTGCCGTAGTAAGCCGGGCGCTGCCAGATGCCGGCCGGCATCATCTTGGCGCCGGCCTGCACATGGCGGCGGTGCATCGGTGTTTGTCGGTACGGGTCGAAGGCGCGGCCGGCCACATGGGCCAGTTTCTCGGCCTGGAACGGTGGGCGCGCGGTGGTCACGCCGGTTTCGCTGATGCTGCGCCCGGTTGCCTGGGCCACCAGGCGCGCGGTGGGCAGCGCCGAGTGGCGGCCTTGCGAAGGGCCCATGCCGACGGTGGAGAAGCGCTTGACCAGCTGTATGTCGCGGTAGCCGCTGCGGGTGGCGTTGACGATATCGCGCACCTGCAGGTCTTCATCGAAGTCGACGAAATCCTTGCCCTTGGGGTGGGGGAAGATCGGCCACGGGAAGTTGACCTTGGCCTCGGGGCCGAAGGCGCCCAGGGCCGGGGCGGCCAGGCCCAGCGCAGCCAGCGCTTCGGCGGCGGCGCGGGTGGCGTCGTTGAGTACGTTGTCGAGCAGGTGGCGGCCGTTGACGGAGCCGGCGATATCCAGCCCGGCGGGCAGGCCGCTGATGGCGAACTCGTCGCGGTTCACTTCATAGGCCAGCTTGCCGCCAGCCTGGCACAGCAACTGGTACACCGGCATGTAGCCGGCCGACATGCACAACAGGTCGCAACTGACCCGCAGGCCGTGCGGGCCGACCTTGCCTTGGCCTGTGATCGGGCGAATGTCGGCGCCGCTCACATGGCGCATGCCGCTTTCGTGCAGGGCCTCGTACACGGTGCTGCCCAGGTGCACGGGGATGTCGCGGCGCTTGAGCTCGGCGGTCAGCGTCGGGTCGGCGCTGGCGGCGCGCATGTCGACCACGGCGGCGACGGTAACGCCTTGCTCCTGCAGGTCGAGGGCGGCCAGGTAGCCGTCATCGTGGCCGGTCAGCAGCACGGCGCGCTGGCCGGGCTTGACCGCATACAGCTTCATCAGGCGCTGGGCGGCGCTGGTCAGCATCACCCCGGGCAGGTCGTTGTTGCGAAACACCACCGGCTGGTCGAACGAGCCCGCCGCCACCAGGCAGCGGGTGGCGCGCACCTTGTACATGCGCTGGTGCTGGATCACCGGCAGGTAGTTGTCGGTGAACCAGCCGTTGCAGGTGGCCTGGCACAGCACCTGGATGTTCGGGTGGCCGTCGACGGCGGCCAGCAGCTCGTGGCGCAGGCTGGCGGCGCGGCTGCCGGCAATGTCGAAGCGGGCGTAGTTGAGCGAACCACCCAGCACTGGCTGCTGCTCCACCAGCAGCACCTTGGCCCCGGCGTTGGCGGCATCCAGCGCGGCGCGCAGGCCGGCGGGGCCGGCGCCGATCACCGCCACATCGACGAACAGGTAGGCCTTGTCGTAGTACTGCGGCTTGAAGGTCTGGTCCAGCACGCCCAGGCCGGCCTTCTTGCGGATCAGCGGCTCCCACACCTTCCACATGCCCTTGGGCTTGTAGAACGAGCGGTAGTAGAAGCCCACCGGCATGAAGCGCGAGAACTTGCCGAGATATGCGTCGCGGTCGTTGTCCAGGCTACCGTTGAAGTTCTGCCCGTCGACCACCTGGCCGTCTTCGACGGCGTGCAGGTCGGCCAGCACGTTGGGCTCGTCGGGCAGTTGCACCAGGGTGTTGGCGTCCTGCCCGGCCAGGCTCAGCGGGCCGCGCGGGCGGTGGTACTTGAACGAGCGCGACAGCAGCCAGCGGCCGTTACCCAGCAGGGCGCTGGCGATGCTGTCGCCGGCAAAACCCTGGTAGCGGTTGCCATCGAAACTGAAACTCAAGGGGCTCTCGCGGTCGATCAGCAGGCCCATGGGCGCGGGGAGGCGAGTGTGGCTGTTCATCCGGCAATCTCCGGGCTGGCGGCGGGGGTGAAGTCGACGCGGCGGTCGAACACTTCTTTGGGGTCGAAGGTGCGCAGCACCTGGTCGCTGACAGTGTGGCGCTCGGCCAGGAACCAGTAGCTGGAGGCGTTGTGCAGCCACCACTCGGTGACCACCCCGGCCAGGTTGTCGCTGTTGAACACGTAGTCGGCCCACTCGCTGTCGCTGCAGCTGTCAGGGTCGGGCATCGGCTTGAACTCGCCGCCGTAGGTGAATTCGCTGATGTTGCGCGGGCCGTTCAAGGGGCAGGTGAGGATCTTCATCGGTGTGCTCCTTAGTGGCTGGCCGCAGTGGCGCCCATTTCGTTGACCTGCTGGAAGCGGCTGAAGCGCTCCAGGGCGAACGGGGCGATCAGTTCAGGCACCTTGCCGCCGCTGGCGACAAGCTCAGCCATGGTCTTGCCGCAGATCGGCGTGGCCTTGAAGCCCCAGGTGCCCCAGCCGGCGTCGAGGTAGTAGTTGTCCACCGGCGACAGGCCCATGATCGGGCTGTAGTCGGGGGTCATGTCGGTGCTGCCGGCCCACTGGCGCATCAGCTTGGCGTTGGCCATGAACGGGAACATCTCGATGGCGTGGGCCAGCAGGCTCTCCTTGAGGTCCAGGGTGGAGCGGGTGTTGTACAGCGGGTAGGGGTCGGAGCCGCCGCCGAAGACGATCTCGCCGCGGCTGGTCTGCTGCACGTAGCAGTGCAGCGCCGAAGAGCTCACCAGCGGGTCGAGAAACGGCTTGAACGGCTGGGTGACCATGGCTTGCAGCGGGTAGGTGTGGATCGGCGCGCGGATGCCGGCCTTGGCCAGCAGCAGCGAGCTGGCGCCGGCCACCGCCTGCACCACGCAGCCGCACTGCACGGTGCCGCGGTTGGTCTTCACCGCCTCGATGCGGCCATTGCGAATCAGCAGGTCCTGCACTTCGGTCAGTTGGTGAATTTCCACCCCGCGCTTGGCCGCCTGCTTGGCGTAGCCCCAGGCCACGGCGTCATGGCGGGCGGTGGCGCCGTCGATGTGCCACAGCCCGGCCAGCACCGGCAGGTGGCCGGGGTCAAGGTTCAGGCTGGGCACCAGCTCGCGGATCTGCTGGCGGTCGATCATCTCGGTGCGCCCGCCAAAGTGCTTGTTCACCTCGGCGCGCTGGCGGAAGGCGCGCACCGTGGCGTCGGTGTGGGCCAGGGTCAGCTGGCCACGCTCGGAGTACATGATGTTGAAGTCGAACTCGTTGGACAGGTTCTGGAACATCCGCACGGATTCGGCGTAAAAGCGCACACCTTCGCTGGTGAGGTAGTTGGAGCGGATCACCGCAGTGTTGCGTGCGGTGTTGCCGCCACCTAAATAGGCCTTTTCCAGCACGGCGACATTGGTGATGCCGTGGTACTTGGCCAGGTAGTAGGCAATGGCCACGCCGTGGCCGCCGCCGCCGATGATCACCACGTCGTAGCGTGGCTTGAGGTCGCAGGGCGGTGGCAGGTCGACTTCCACCGGGTAGTCGGCGCTCAGGCCGTGTTTCAGCAGGGCGAAGGGCATGGGGTGCGCTCCTGGTGGGCGGCCTGTTGTTGCAGGTCGAGGGCGAGCAGGGTGTTTTTCATCAGGTAGGCGATGGTCATCGGGCCGACCCCGCCGGGTACCGGGGTGATGGCGCTGACCAGGGGCAGGGCGGCGGCAAAGTCGACGTCGCCGACCAGGCGGCTGCGCCCGTGCTCCTCGATGCGGTTGATGCCGACATCGATCACCACCGCCCCGGGCTTGAGCCAGGTGGCGTCGAGCAGGCGTGGCTTGCCGACTGCCGCCACGACGATATCGGCCTGGCGGCACAGCGCCTGCAAGTCGCGGCTGCGCGAATGCACCACGGTCACTGTGCAGTCGGCCTGCAACAGCAGGGCGGCCATGGGTTTGCCGACGATGTTCGAGCGGCCTACCACCACCGCGTGCTTGCCGCGCAGCTCGCCACAGGCGTCGCGCAGCAGGCGCATGCAGCCGCTGGGGGTGCAGGGGGTGAGCACGTCGCGGCCCTGGGCCAGGCCGCCGACGTTCTGGCTGTGGAAACCGTCGACGTCCTTCAGTGGGTCGATGGCTTGCAGCACGCAGTGTTCGTCGATGTGCGCCGGCAGTGGCAGTTGCACGAGGATGCCGTTGACGCCCGGGTCGCGGTTCAGGCGCTCGATCAGGGTCAGTAACTGGGCCTGGGTGGTGTCTGGCGGCAGGCGGTGTTCCAGCGAGCGAATGCCCACCTCTTCGGCGCGCAAAACCTTGTTGCGCACGTACACCTGGCTGGCCGCATCCATGCCCACCAGCACCACGGCCAGGCCTGGCTGCAGGCCGTTGTCGCGCAGGCTGCTGACTTGCTCGCGCACCTCGGCCAGCACCCGCGCTGCGGTGGCTTTGCCGTCGATCAGCTTGACGCTGGGGATGGCGTTCATTTGAAGATCACCGTGCGGTCGTGGTTGAGGAACACCCGGTGCTCAAGGTGGTACTTGACCGCGCGGGACAGGGCAATGGTCTCGGTGTCGCGGCCGATGGCCACCAGGTCGTCGGGGGCGTAGGCGTGGTCCACGCGTTGTACTTCCTGCTCGATGATCGGGCCTTCGTCGAGGTCGCTGGTGACGTAGTGGGCGGTGGCGCCGATCAGCTTCACGCCACGCTGGTAGGCCTGGTGGTAGGGCTTGGCGCCCTTGAAGCCGGGCAGGAACGAGTGGTGGATGTTGATCGCCTTGCCGCTGAGCTGGCGACACAGGTCGTCGGACAAGATCTGCATGTAGCGCGCCAGCACCACCAGCTCGGTGCCGGTGTCCTCGACGATGCGCATCAGCGCCGCTTCCTGCTCGGCCTTGGTCTCTTTGCTCACCGGCAGGTAGACGAAGCGGATGCCCTGGCGCTCGGCCATGGCGCGCAGGTCGAGGTGGTTGGACACCACGGCGGTGATGGTCATGTCCAGCTCGCCTTTGGCGTGGCGGTACAACAGGTCGCTCAGGCAGTGGTCGAACTTGCTCACCATCAGCAGCACGCGCATGGGTTTGGCGCTGCTGTGCAGGCTCCAGTCCATGTCAAAGCGCGTGGCCACGTCGGCAAAACCCGCTTCCAGTTGCGCGGTGTCACCGCTCACGCCGGTGTTGTAGCGGAACACTGCACGCATGAAGAAGCGGCCGTTGTCCTCGTCGTCGAACTGCGCCATTTCGCTGATGTAGCAACCTTGCTCGGCCAGGTAGGTGGTCACCGCGGCGACGATGCCGGACACGGCCGGGCAGCTGACGCGCAGGATGAAATGGTCGGGAGCGGGGTGCATGAAAGTGTCCTCGTGACGGGGAGAGTGGGGCAGGGCTGGCACAAGGGCGAAAGGAGGTGGTGCTGAGTATTTTCTTGGTAGGAATATAAATTTCCTTTGGCGGATTTATAGGCGAAATGACGGGGTGGGGTCCAGCGGTTTGTGAAATTTTTTTTCGTAACAGGAAAGCAAGCCGTAGCGCGATCCCTGTAGGAAATCACCCAGCCCTTCGGGCTGCGCTCCCACAGGATTGCGCGCAGCCTGGGTCCAGCGCTGTACCTGTGGGAGCGGCTTTAGCCGCGAAGCAGGCGCCGCGGTAAATGGCACCGGCTTCGCCGGTGTTCGCGGGTAAACCCGCTCCCACAGGGTACGCAAGCGCTCGCGAATTCTGTTCTCTGCGCGACAGCGCAGCCCAAAGGGCTGGGTGATCTCCTACAGGGGATTACCGTGCAATGTGTTGCCGCTGCGTATCACTCACTGCCGTAATTCATGATCGACAACAAGCGTATCGGCACCTGCACCAGCTTCTCCGGCCCGTGGGGCGTTTCGCCGTCGAAGGTCAGGCTGTCGCCGGCCTGCATCTGGTACAGCTGGTTGCCATGGCGGTACACCAGCTCGCCTTCGAGCAAATGCAAAAACTCCGTGCCGGGGTGGGCGAAGGTGGGGAACTCTTCGCTGGCGTCATCCATGCTCACCATGTACGCCTCGAAGTTTTTCTTCGGCCCCCGGGCGTGGTTCAACAGGTGATAGGTATGGCCCTTCTCGGTGCCGCGGCGCACCACCTCCAACCCTTCACCGGCCTTCACCAGCAGGGCATTGCCGTCGGGCTGGTCGTACTGGCTGAACAGCTTGGCCATGGGCATGCCCAGCACGTCGCACAGGCGGCTCAAGGTGTCGAGGCTGGTGGACACCTGGGCGTTTTCGATCTTGCTGAGCATGCCCTGGCTGATGCCGGCGATGCGGGCCACGTCGGCCAGCTTCAAGGATTGCGCCTGGCGCTGGCGCTTGATCTGCATGCCCAGGTACTGCTCCAGGCGTAGGCGCGGTTCGGTCTCGGTCGACATTCGGTGTCCTGCACGGTTTCAGTTCAAGAATATTGTTTTCGCACTGGGAAAGTGCGTGAGTTTCCTCGGGTGAAAGGGAGTTTCCCATATTTCAACGGGAAATTCTGCGGTGGGGCTGCTGGCCTCATCGCCGGCAAGCCGGCTCCTACAGGGGATTGCGTGGTCTGCTGGGGCCGGCTTGCCGGGTGTTGCAAGAAAGTTGGCAAGCGCATTGCATTCCTGTGGTGAAAGTAAGTTTCCTTCTTGGAAATTTAACCAGGCCAACCTTGCTGTGCCCTTACCCAGGAGTGATCAACCCATGTTGCCAGCAGAAACCCAGCGCATCCTCGACCAGTTCGGCATCAAGTACGTGCTGGCGCAGTTCGTCGACATCCACGGTTCGGCGAAAACCAAATCGGTGCCGGTCTCGGGCCTGAAGATGGTGGCCGAGGAGGGCGCCGGCTTTGCCGGGTTCGCCATCTGCGGCATGGGCATGGAGCCCCACGGCCCGGACTTCATGGCCCGCGGCGACCTCAGCACCTTGATCCCGGTGCCCTGGCAGCCGGGCTACGGCCGGGTGGTGTGCGTCGGCCATGTAGACGGCAAGCCCTGGCCCTACGACAGCCGCCATGTCTTGCAGCAGCAGGTGCAGCGCCTGGCCGACAAGGGCTGGACCCTGAACACCGGCCTTGAACCCGAATTCAGCCTGTTCCGCCGCGACGAGGCCGGCAAGCTGCAACTGGTGGACGCCTCGGACAACCTCGACAAGCCCTGCTACGACTACAAGGGCCTGTCGCGCTCGCGGCTGTTCCTCGAACGCCTTACCGAAGCCCTGCAGCCGGTGGGCTTCGACATCTACCAGATCGACCACGAAGACGCCAACGGCCAGTTCGAGATCAACTACACCTACAGCGACGCCATGGAGTCGGCCGACCGCTTCACCTTCTTCCGCATGGCCGCCGGCGAAATCGCCAACGACTTAGGCATGATCTGCTCGTTCATGCCCAAGCCCGACCCCAAGCGCGCCGGCAACGGCATGCACTTCCACCTGTCACTGGCAAGCTCGACCAACAAGAACCTGTTCCATGACCCGTCCGACAGCAGCGGCATGGGCCTGTCCAAACTCGCCTACCACTTCGCCGCAGGGCTCTTGGCCCACGGCCCGGCGCTGTGTGCCTTCGCCGCGCCCACGGTCAACTCGTACAAGCGCCTGGTGGTTGGCCGTTCGTTGTCCGGCGCCACCTGGGCCCCGGCCTTCGTCGCCTACGGTGCCAACAACCGCTCGGCGATGGTGCGCATCCCCTATGGCCGCCTGGAGTTCCGCCTGCCGGACGCCGGCTGCAACCCCTACCTGGTCACCGCTGCAATCATCGCCGCCGGCCTGGACGGCATCGACCGCCAGCTCGACCCCGGCGAGATGTGCAACGAGAACCTCTACAACCTGAGCCTGGAAGCAATCGCCGCCCGCGGTATCAAGACCCTGCCGCAGTCGCTCAAGGAAGCTGCCGATGCGCTGGAGGCCGACCCGCTGTTCCGCGAGGTGCTCGGCGCCGAGATCGTCGACGAGTTTCTCAAGCTCAAGCGCATGGAGTGGGTGGAGTACTGCCGCCACGTCTCCGACTGGGAAATCCAGCGTTACACCGAATTCTTCTGATCGCCAACCCCATCCCTGGGTAGCGGCGAATGCAGCGGCTACCCACTGCCTAGAAGGAGCATCACCATGTGTGGAATCGTAGGTCTGTACCTGAAAAAAACCGGGCTGGAACCCCAGCTCGGCAAGCTGTTCGAACCCATGCTCCAAGCCATGACCGACCGTGGCCCTGACAGCGCCGGCTTTGCCATCTACGGCGACGAGGTGGCCGATGGCTGGGTCAAGCTGACCCTGCAGGCCACCCGCAACGACTACCCCTGGGCTGAGCTGATGGGCCAGCTCGAAGGCCGGCTGGGCTGCTCGCTGGACTGGTTCCAGAACGCCAGCGCCGCCGTGCTCAAGGTGCACACCACTGAAGCCGCCGCGCGCCAGGCGCTGGCCGAACTTGCCGCCGAGGTGCGCATCATGAGCGCCGGGCAGAGCATCGAAATTCTCAAGGGCATGGGCCTGCCGGCGGAGATTTCCAGCCGCTTCGGCCTGGCCGGCATGCAGGGCAGCCACATCATCGGCCATACCCGCATGGCCACCGAAAGCGCGGTGACCATGGAAGGCAGCCACCCGTTCTCCACCGGTGCCGACCTGTGCCTGGTGCACAACGGCTCGCTGTCCAATCACTTCCGCCTGCGCCAGGAGCTCAAGCGCGAAGGCATCAGCTTCGAGACCGACAACGACACCGAGGTGGCCGCCGGCTACCTGACCTGGCGCCTGCAACAGGGCGACAGCCTGGCCCAGGCCCTGGACGGCGCGCTGCAGGACCTGGACGGCTTCTTCACCTTCGCCATCGGCACCCGCAACGGCTTTGCCGTGATCCGCGACCCGATCGCCTGCAAGCCGGCAGTACTGGCCGAAACCGACGACTACGTGGCCATGGCCTCGGAGTACCAGGCCCTGGCCAGCCTGCCGGGCATCGAAAACGCCAAGGTCTGGGAGCCGGCCCCGGCCACCCTGTACGTCTGGGAGCGCGAAAGCGCCTGACCTGCCACCGAACCCCTGGAGAACTTCATGAAGACGATCGACCTTTCCAGCACCTCGGTGCGAGTCCTCAACCAGTCCCTGCACGGTGATGTGCAAGGCAGCGAATGGCGGGTGAGCCACCCCGACGGCAAGCACAACCTGGCGGTGGGCATCAACGCCTCGGTGTCGGTGGATATCGACGGCCACGCCGGCTACTACTGCGCCGGCATGAACCAGCAGGCCAGCATCACTGTGCACGGCAACGTCGGCGTGGGCGTGGCCGAGAACATGATGTCCGGCTCGGTACGCATCAAGGGCAGCGCCTCCCAGGCCGCCGGCGCCACGGCCCATGGCGGGCTGCTGGTGATCGAAGGCGATGCCGGTGCCCGTTGCGGCATCTCGATGAAGGGCGTCGACATCGTGGTCGGCGGCAGCATTGGCCACATGAGCTGCTTCATGGGCCAGGCCGGGCGTTTGGTGGTGTGCGGCGATGCCGGCGATGCGCTGGGCGATTCGCTGTACGAGGTGCGCATCTATGTCAAAGGTTCGGTGCAGTCGCTGGGCTCGGACTGCATCGAGAAAGAGATGCGCGCCGAGCACCTGCAAGAGCTGCAGGAACTGCTGGACCAGGCCGGCCTTGCGCACAAGGCGGCTGATTTCAAACGCTACGGCTCGGCTCGCCAGCTGTACAACTTCAAAGTCGACAACGCCAGCGCGTACTGATCCAGGAGCAACCCCATGAGCGAGAAATTCCCCCCGGTACTGCGTGAGTCGGCCACCTTCGATCGCCTGACCATTCAAGAGATCCAGCGCGCCGCCGAAACCGGCATTTACGACATCCGCGGCGGCGGCACCAAGCGCCGCGTGCCGCACTTTGACGACCTGCTGCTGCTGGGCGCCAGCGTGTCGCGCTACCCGCTGGAAGGCTACCGCGAGAAATGCGGCACTGACGTGGTGCTGGGCAACCGCTTTGCGAAAAAGCCGATCCACCTGAAGATCCCGGTGACCATCGCCGGCATGAGCTTCGGCGCGCTGTCGGCCAACGCCAAGGAGGCCCTGGGCCGTGGCGCCACCATCGCCGGCACCAGCACCACCACCGGTGACGGCGGTATGACCCCGGAAGAGCGCGGCCAGTCGCAGCACCTGGTGTACCAGTACCTGCCATCGCGCTACGGCATGAACCCGGACGATCTGCGCAAGGCCGATGCCATCGAGATCGTTCTGGGGCAGGGTGCCAAGCCGGGCGGCGGCGGCATGCTGCTGGGCATGAAGGTCACCGAGCGGGTGGCCGGCATGCGCACTCTGCCGATCGGCGTCGACCAGCGCAGTGCCTGCCGCCACCCGGACTGGACCGGCCCGGACGACCTGGCGATCAAGATCGCCGAGCTGCGCGAGATCACTGACTGGGAGAAACCCATCTACGTGAAGATCGGCGCCAGCCGCCCGTACTACGACGTCAAGCTGGCGGTGAAGGCCGGCGCCGATGTGATCGTGCTCGACGGCATGCAGGGCGGTACCGCCGCCACGCAGGAGGTGTTCATCGAGCACGTCGGCATCCCGATCTTGCCGGCCATCCCCCAGGCGGTGCAGGCGCTGCAGGAGATGGGCATGCACCGCAAGGTGCAGTTGATCGTCTCGGGCGGCATCCGCAACGGCGCCGACGTGGCCAAGGCCATGGCCCTGGGCGCCGACGCGGTGGCCATCGGCACCGCCGCGCTGATCGCCCTGGGCGACAACCACCCGCGCCTGGATGCGCAGCTCAAGGAGATCGGTTCGGCGGCGGGCTTCTACGACGACTGGCAGAACGGCCGCGACCCGGCCGGCATCACCACCCAGGACCCGGAGCTGGCCAAGCGCCTGAACCCGGAAGAGGCCGGCCGGCGCCTGGCCAATTACCTGCGGGTGCTGGTGCTGGAGGCGCAGACCATGGCCCGCGCCTGCGGCAAGTCGCACCTGCACAACCTCGACCCCGAGGACCTGGTGGCCTTGACCGTGGAGGCCGCGGCCATGGCACGGGTGCCGCTGGCGGGTACCGCGTGGGTGCCGGGGCAAACCCAGTACTGACAGGCCTGCAGGGCCTGTCGCAATGGCAGGCCAACCCCGCCCCTGTAGGAGCCGGCTTGCCGGCGATAGGGCCATCGGCCGCGCCACAGCTTCAGGGTTGTGAGTTGCAGGCCCGGCCCCATCGCCGGCAAGCCGGCTCCTACAGGTGAACGGGGCTTCTTATTCCGATCACACAGGAGTGCCCCGCATGAAGCTTGCCCTTGCTGTTGTGCTGTTCGCGTTGACGCCGCTGGCCCACGCCGCCGACCCCACCCTCGACACCGGCAACACCGCCTGGATGATCTGCGCGGCGATGTTCGTGCTGATGATGTGCATCCCGGGCCTCGCGCTGTTTTACGGTGGCATGGTGCGGGCCAAGAACTTCCTGTCGGTGTTCACCCAGCTGTTCGCCGTGGCCGGGGTCATCGGCATCCTCTGGGTGCTGTTCGGCTACAGCCTGGTGGTCAGCACCGAGGGCATGGTCGAGGGGCAGTTGACCTTCAACAGTTTCATCGGCGGCCTGGACAAGGCGCTGATGCTGAATATCGGCCACGACAGCCTGGTGGGCACCATCCCCGAAGGGGTGTTCGCGGTGTTCCAGCTGACCTTCGCCATCATCACCCCGGCGCTGATCGCCGGCGGCTTTGCCGAACGCATGAAGTTCAGCGCCTCGCTGCTGTTCATGGGCGGCTGGTTCGTGCTGGTGTACGCGCCCATCGCCCACATGGTGTGGGGCGGGCCGGGGGCGTTGATGGTCAACTGGGGTGTGCTCGACTTTGCCGGCGGCACCGCCGTGCATATCAATTCCGGCGTGGCGGCCCTGGCCGCAGCGCTGATGCTGGGCAAGCGCAAGGGCTACCCGCAGGTGGCCATGCCGCCGCACAACCTTGGCTTCACCCTGGTGGGCGCAGGGCTGTTGTGGGTGGGCTGGTTTGGTTTCAATGTCGGTTCCGGGCTTGCCGCCAACCAGGGCGCCGGGGTGGTGATGCTGGCGACCATGGTCGCGGCCTGCGCCGGCATCGTCGGCTGGTTGCTCACCGAAACCTTGATGCATGGCCGGCCCACGGCGCTGGGCGCGGCGTCCGGGGCATTGGCCGGGCTGGTGGGCATCACCCCGGCGTGCGCCTTCGTCGGGCCACTGGGGGCGGTGGTGATCGGTTTGCTGACCGGGGCCATCTGCTTTTTTGCGGTGACCAAGCTCAAGCAGGCGCTGGGCTATGACGACAGCCTGGATGTGTTCGGCCTGCATGGCGTGGGCGGTATCGTCGGGGCGCTGCTGACCGGGGTATTCGCCGCGCCGGCGCTGGGGGGGTATGTGCAGGGCGTGACGCCGTTGGGGCAGGCGCTGGTGCAGTTGAAGGGGGTGGCGTTCACCTTCGTGTATTGCTTTGTGGTGAGCTGGGCGATTCTTGGGGCGATCAAGCTGGCGATCGGCTTGCGCGCTTCGCGTGAGGATGAAGAGCAGGGGCTGGATTTGGCCGAGCATAACGAGCGGGCGTACAACCTGTGAGGGCCTTATCGCCGGCAAGCCGGCTCCTACAGGCGATCGCGTAATCCTGGATACCGCGTAACCCTGTAGGAGCCGGCTTGCCGGCGATGAGGCCAGACCTGTCAGGCCCAGATATCACTCACCACAAACCCTTCGGTGAACGGGTCATCATGGTCCAGCACATAGGTGTTCAGGCCATAGATCCAGCTGGTGCCGGTAATGGTCGGCACCACGGCGGTGTAGTCGCCGATGCGGGTTTCTTCCACCAGGCGCCCGGTGAACACGTTGCCCAGCACGCCCTGGTGGCGGAAGTCCTGGTTCAGCGGCAGTTCACCCTTGGCGTGCAGGATGGCCATCTTGGCGCAGGTGCCGGTGCCGCACGGGCAACGGTCGAGGGCGCCGGTCCAGGTGGACGGGTTGTCCCAGTCCAGCTCGCCCGAGGCCACGGTCACGGCGTTCTTCCAGTCGGCGTCGGGGCTGTCGGTGGGGCCGGACAGCTGCGAAATGGTAATGCCGATGCCCGGGTAGTCCGGGTGCGCCACCGGCAGTTGCTCGATGGCCGCCTGGCGGATCATCGCGCTGATGCGGGCGATTTCGGCGCCGTGCTCAGGCGTCAGTTCAATGTGCGGGAACTGGCGCACATCGGCGATCACGTAGAACATGCCGCCCCAGCCCACATCCACGGTCACCTCGCCCAGGTGCGGCACCTGGATCTTCGCGTCCAGGTGCGCGGCGAAGGCCGGCACGTTCTTGAAGGTGACGCTCTTGACCTTGCCGTTGCGGCACTCGGCCTTGATGCCGATCAGCCCGGCCGGGGCTTCGAGAATCAGCTCGGTGACCGGCTCCTTCATCGGCAGCATGCCCATCTCCAGCAGCACGGTGACCACCGAAATGGTGTTGCCACCGGACATCACCGGGTACTCCACCTGCTCCATGATGATGTAACCGGCGTCGGCGTCCGGGTGGCTCGGCGGCACGATGATGTTGCAGCACAGCGGCGGGTAGCCGCGTGGTTCGCGCAGCATCAGTTTGCGCAGCTGGTCGTCGTTTTCCCGCAGCCAGACCATTTTCTCGTGCACGGTATTACCGGGAATATGCGGCACGCCCCCGGTAATCACTCGCATCGGTTCGCCAGCGTGCGTATCGACCGCGTGGATGGTTCTTTTGAAGGCCATGGAAGTCTCCGGTTTCTTATCGATTGTGGGTAGGGCAGGGGGCGTCGAATCGCCCGCTTGTTTGCACTTTCTCACCACCAGGGCCTGCGCCCCTATAACGCCCCGGACAGCTCATATGACGTTGGCGCAGCGCCGCTGCTTGCGGGCAAACCCAGGCAAACCGGGGCCTGGCCGATTTCTCGCATTCTTTGAGGTAATCCTTCTATTTCCTGACCTCATGCGAGCTTAGGCTGAAAAACAGGCGACACGTCCTGCAAAAAACCACTTGCGAAGATGCTCAACAACGGCGGCAGGGACAGCCGTGCGCCACACGAGGGTGAACTTCAAAAGACCACGCCCAAGTAACGATTCATTCTAAAAACAATAGTGATGGCCCGAACCTGCAGAAGTATTGCGTGCCCGGTGTCATCTGCCTCGAGCAGCGAAGAGACAATAACAATGACCATCGACAACAAGATTTCACTGGAAGACGCGCCCCTGAACGCCTTCCACAAAAAACTGGCCGTCTACTCCTCCGGCGCGCCGTTTCTGGATGGCTACATCCTCAGCATCATCGGCGTGGTGCTGGTGCAACTGAGCCAGGCCCTGCAACTGAGCGTGTTCGAAGAAGGCATGGTGGCGGCGGCGTCCTTGATCGGCATGTTCTTCGGCGGTTTCGTTGGCGGCCTGTTCACCGACAAGCTCGGGCGCAAGACCCTTTACGTGCTGGTGCTGGTGGCCCTGGCGGTGTTCTCCTTGGGGCAGTTCTGGGTCACCTCTGCCGCAGCGTTGATTGCCCTGCGCTTCGCCCTGGGCGTGGCCATCGGTGCCGACCACCCGCTGGCCACCTCGCTGCTGGCGGAGTTTCTGCCACGCAAGCAGCGCGGCTCGATCCTCGCCAGCCTGGTGATGATGTGGTTCGTCGGTGCGGCGGTAGCCTATGTAGCCGGTGAGTTCATCCTGCGCGCCATGGGCCCCGAGGCCTGGCGCTGGGCGCTGGCCAGCGCCGTGGTGCCGGCGGTGATGTTCCTGATCATGCGCGCCGGCACCCCGGAGTCGGCGCGCTGGCTGCTGAGCAAGGGCCGCACCGCCGAGGCCGACCAGGTGATCAAGCGCGTGTATGGCAACAAGTTCTCCATCGCCGACCTGCCGGAGCCGGTGTCCGAGCGCCGGGTGTCGGTGGGCGCGCTGTTCCACTCGCACTATGGCAAGCGCATCTTCTTCGTTAGCCTGTTCTGGACCTGCTCGATCATCCCGCAGTTCGCCATCTACGCCTTCGCGCCGAAGATCCTCAGCGCCATGGGCCTGACCGGCGACCTGGCGGCCTGGGGCGCGGTGGCCATCACCATCATCTTCGTGTTCGGTTGCATGCTCGGGGTGAAGCTGATCAACCCGCTGGGCCGCCGGCGCATGCTGATGCACAGCTTCCTGTGGTCGGGCCTGGCGCTGTTGCTGCTGGGCTTGTTCCCGGAAGGCGCCGGCCTGCTGACCCTGGCTTTGTTTGGTAGCTACGCGCTGTTCATCGGCGGTGCCCAGGTGCTGCAGTACGTGTACCCCAACGAGCTGTTCCCCACCGAAGTGCGCGGCTCGGCCGTGGGCCTGGCCACCTCACTGTCGCGCATCGGGGCGGCCATCGGGACCTACCTGGTGCCGATGTCGCTGTCCTCGATCGGCATTGCCAACACCATGATCGCGGCGTTCGGCATCTCGATGGTGGGGCTGCTGGTGACCTGGCTGATGGCGCCGGAAACCCGCTCGCTGGATTTGGCCAAGGCCAGCGCCGCGGCATAAAGACAATCGCCGGCAAGCCGGCTCCTACAGGATCGCGCGAAGCTCGAACAAAGCGCCGTACCTGTGGGAGCGGCTTTAGCCGCGAACACCGGCAAAGCCGGTGCCATCCACCGCGTTGGCTGCTTCGCGGCTAAAGCCGCTCCCACAGGGATTGCATAAGCCTCTGTAGGAGCCGGCTTGCCGGCGATGAGGCCCGTGCAGGTCAGCGGCGATAGTGGCCGTGATCATCCTGATAACGATGGTCATGGTGGTAAGCCGCCGCCCGGCGCCGTTCGATTTCGCGGCGGTGCTGTTCCTTGCGCCATTGCTCCTTGCGCCACTGCTCGCGGCGCCAGTCATCGCGCCGCGAATGCCAGCGGCCATCGCGCCAGTAGCGGTCATCGTCATGGGCCAGCACTGGCGCCTGTTGCAGCGCTGCGCTGCTGGCCAGGCTCGGCCAGGGGTTCTCGGCCTTGGTGGTTGCAAAAGCCGGGGCTTGATGGGCTGGCACCGGGCTGGAAGCCTTCATCTGGGAAGCCATCGCCGAGCCCGTTGCCCCAAGGGCGAGCAGGCCAAGCACAAGCAGGCGAGAGACAGAGCGTTTCATCATCGGGCACCTTCCGGTTGTCGCGACCGAAGTGGGCCGCGCTTGATCACATAGACCGGCAACGGGCGAAAAGTTCTGTAAAGTTTTTGTCAGTAATGTCAACGGTTTCAATAGCTTGCGGGTTTTATAGCGGCTAGCTGAAGTCCACATCCAGGCGCAGGGCGCGGACCTTGACGGGTTTTTCGTTCAGGTGCGGGTAGTCGTAGTGAATGTCCTGGTCGTCCAGGTTGATGATCGATTCGAGGGTGCCGCCGTTCAGGTACCCCTGAATCTCCACGCCGTACCAGGCGTCGGTGTGGCGGATGCAGGGGGTTGGGTCATCGCTGGCTTCGATGTGGCAGTCGTCATCCAGCTGCATGTCGAATCTGACGAGGTAGTCGTGGCCTTGGGTGAGCTCGCTGGGGGCGTGGCCGATGAAGCATCGCAGTTGCGTGCCGGCCACCTGCAGCAGGCAGTCGTGTTCGTCATCGGGGCAGAGGTGCAGCAGGGTTACCTGAGTCTTTGCGGGTAGGGCGGTGGGCTCCGGGGCGTCCAGCAGCGCTTGCAGATAGGGCGAGCGGCTTGGCTTGGCAGGCGCCTGCAGCCAGAAGAAGCGCATGGCCGCGAGGATATCGGCATCGGCCTGGATGGCCTGCGACGCGGCCAGGTGCCCTGGGTGGTAGCTGGCGTGGGTGGCCTGATGATCGCGCAGGCTTTCGACCAGGATGCAGGCAATGGCCGCCCGGGTGTCGAGGCTCAAGCTGTGGTCTGTGAGCAGGTCGGTTGCCGGGGCGATGATAGCCGGGCTGGCATGCACGAACTCCCAGTCCTGTTCGGGGCCGGTCATCGGCAGGTCCAGCAGGCGGGCCACGGTCATGCAGGTTTCGGGGGCGGCGCCGTAGTACTTCATGTGTCTCATCCTTGTGACGTTTAGTGGGCGGGCACTTTAGCAGGGTCGGCCTCATCGCCGGCAAGCCGGCTCCTGCAGGTACAGCGCGGGCCTGAAGGTCATGTGATTGACGTGGGAGCGGGCTTGGCCCGCGATACCGGCGTAGCCGGTGCCACCCATCGCGGGGCAATGCAAATCAGAGGGCTGGCAGGTTCAGGGCCTCAACCCAGGCTTTGCGCCAAGGCTTGCAACCCGCCCTCATAAATACCGGTGAACAACGCCACCGCCTCTTCATCACTCACCCCGACCGGGGTGAACTCGCCCGACCATTGCACCAGGCTACCCTGGCCATCGGCCTTGACCCGCAGGGTCGACAGGTAGCCGGTCACCGGGAACGGGCTGCTGAGGATGCTGTAGCTGTAGCTGCGCTGCGCTTCATCGAAGGCCATCAGGCGCTCGACGATGGCATTGCCGTGCGGGTCTTTCAGCGAGCGCACGCGGCCGCCTTCGCTGGACAGGCTTTCAGGGATGAACGCCAGCCAGTCGGGCAGGCTGTCGAAGCCGCCGATCAGGGCCCAGACGTGGGCCGGGCTGTGCGGGGTGTGCAGGGATGCTTGAGCGTTTGCCATGTCGGTAGTCTTCCTTCGGATTCAAATGGCCAGGCTGTCCACCACACCGCCGTCGACCCGCAGGGCCGCGCCGGTGGTGGCGCTGGAGTAAGGGGAGGCGAGGTACACCACCAGGTGGGCGACTTCGTCCACCTCGGCGACGCGCTGGATGATCGAGCTGGGCCGGGCGCGGCGCACGAAGTGGTCGGCTTCATCGCGAATGCTGCGCCCCGAAGCCTTGGCCGCATCGGCCACCAGGCTGGCGACGCCGTCGGTCAGGGTCGGGCCGGGCAATACTGAGTTGACGGTGACGCCGGTACCGGCCAGGCGTTTGGCCAGGCCGTGGGACACCGCCAGGTTGGCGCTTTTGGTCACGCCGTAGTTGATCATGTCGGCAGGCGTGGCGATGCCGGACTCCGAAGAGATGAACACAATCCGTCCCCAGCCTTTTTCGACCATGCCCGGGGCGTATTGGCGGGCCAGGCGCACACCGGACAGTACGTTGGTTTCATAGAAGCGCGACCACTCGCTGTCGGGCACCTCGAAGAAGTCGACGTCGTCGTAGATACCCAGGTTGTTGACCACAATATCCGCCGACGGGTGGGCGGCGAACAGCGCCTGGGCGCCGTCTGCCGTGCCCAGATCGGCGACCACGCCGTGCACCTGGCCACGCCCGCCCTGGGCGCGCAGCTCGGCCAGGGCGGCGTCGAGCGAGCGCTGGCTGCGGCCGGCGATGACCACGTCGGCATGGGCGCGGGCCAGGCCGCGGGCAATGGCCAGGCCGATACCGCCGGTCGAGCCGCTGATGATGGCGGTACGCCCGCCGAGGTCGATGTTCATGGGATGGCTCCTGTGGGTGAAGAATATCGGTGGAGTCATGCTAGTTGCTGTTTGGCGAGCCCGTACAAGACTTGATTTGCCTCGGGTGAGACCTGCCTGGGCCAAGCTGCGCAGCCCCTGTAGGAGCCGGCTTGCCGGCGATAGGGCCAGCAGCCCCAGCGCACAAGCCAGGCCCCATCGCCGACAAGCCGGCTCCTACAGAGCCTGGTTCAGACCCCCTGGCGGAAAAAACCACGCAAATGCTCGACGAAAAACGCCACCTTCGCCGACAGGTTCAAGCGCTCCAGATAAACCGCATAAATATCCGCCGGCGGCGTCTCCCAGTCCGCCAGCACCTCCACCAGCCGCCCGCTCTCCAGGTGCTGATGCAGGTTCCACTCGGCGCGCATCAGGATCCCCTGATCGTCCAGCGCCCAGTTCAGCGCCACCTCGCCATCGTTGGTGCTCAGCCGCCCGGCCACCTTCACCGTCTCGCTCTGCTTGCCGCGGCTGAACCGCCACAGCCCGAACGCGGCGTCGTTCTGGCGCAGCACGATGCAGTCGTGCTGCGCCAGGTCCTTCGGTGCCTGGGGCGTGCCGAACGCAGCAAGGTAGGCCGGGGTGGCGCACAGCCGCCGGCGGTTGGCGGCGATACGCCGGGCAATCAGCCGCGAGTCGGGCAGCTCGCCAAAGCGGATGGCTACATCGATGGCATCGTCCGGCAGGTTGATCGGCCGGTCGCTCAGGTGCAGTTGCACCTCCACCTCCGGGTAGCGCCGGGCGAACGAGGCGATGGCCGGGGCCACGTGGGTGCGGCCAAAGCCCAGCGGCGCATTGACCCGCAGCAAGCCCTTGGGCTCGGCGCGGCTGCTGGACACCTGGCGCTCCATCTCTTCGATTTCTTCAAGGATGCGCCGGGCGTTGACCAGGTAGGTCTCGCCCTCGGCGGTCAGGCTGATGCTGCGGGTGGTGCGGTTGAGCAGGCGCACGCCCAGGCGCTGCTCCAGTTGCGCCAGGCGCTTGGAAACCGCAGGCGGGGTGAGGTTCAGCTCCCGGGCCGTGGCGGCAAGGCTGCCCACGCGCACCAGCTGGGTGAAGAAGGCCAGTTCCGACACCGGGTTCATTGATAACTCCAGGGAAACAATGATGTGAATTCGATTGTATTACAGCAATCCAGAAAAACCATTAACGTTCGCTTGCCTGATTAACCACAAAAAAACTGGGCTATTCAGCTGCCTGCCTGGCAAGCCCGCACCGCCACTCAATCCGACCCACAACAATAATTCGGAGACGGCAATGGCCAAGCGCTACCTTGGAAAACTCTACGTACAAGTGCTCATCGGGGTGACCCTGGGCATCCTGCTCGGGCTGTTCTGGCCCCACATCGGTGTCGACCTCAAGCCCCTGGGCGATGCCTTCATCAAGCTGATCAAGATGGTCTTCGCCCCGGTGATCTTCGCCACCGTGGTGCTGGGCATCGCCAAGATGGAAAACATGAAAGAGCTCGGCCGTGTCGGCTCGCGAGCGCTGATTTATTTTGAAGTGTTGTCCACCTTCGCCCTGGTGCTCGGGCTGCTGGTGGTCAACCTGGTGCAGCCGGGGCAGGGCATGAATGTCGATGCCTCCACCCTCGACATCAAGAGCATCGAGACCTATACCGCAGCCGCGGCGCAAGGCACCGGTGGTTTCACCGACTTCCTGCTGCAGGTGATTCCGGCCAGCGTCACCGACGCCCTGGCCAAGAACAACATCCTGCAGATCCTGCTGTTCTCGACCCTGTTCGGCATCGCCCTGGCGCACCTCGGCCCACGCGGCAAGCCGGTGGTGGATGTGCTCGAAAGCTTCTCCCACGGCATGTTCCACATCGTCGGCATGATCATGCGCCTGGCGCCGCTGGCCGCCTGCGGGGCGATGGCCTTCACCGTCGGCAAGTACGGCCTGGGCTCGATCGTCTCGCTGGGCAAGCTGGTCGCCACCATGTACCTGACCTGCTTCATGTTCGTGGTCATCGTGCTGGGCTTCATCGCACGCCTGTCGGGCTTCAGCCTGTGGAAGTTCCTCAAGTACTTGAAGGAAGAGCTGTTCACCGTGCTCGGCACCAGCTCGTCGGAGTCGGTGGTGCCGCAGCTGATGACCAAGCTGGAGCGGGTCGGGGTATCCAAACCCGTGGTCGGTCTGGTGATCCCTTCGGGGCTGACCTTCAACCCCGATGGCCAGTGCATCTACTACACCATGGCCGCGATCTTCATCGCCCAGGCCACCAACACCCCGCTGAGCCTGATGGACCAACTGATCGTGCTCGGCGTGCTGCTGCTCACCTCCAAGGGCTCGGCGGGGGTCACCGGCTCCGGCTTCATCACCCTGGCCGCCACCCTGGCGACCATGGACAAGATCCCGGTGGCCGGCATGGTCCTGCTGCTGGGGGTGGACCGCTTCATGTCCGAGGCCCGCGCCATCACCAACACCATCGGCAACGCCGTCGGCACCGTGGCCATCGCCCGCTGGGTCGGCGCCCTCGACCTGCAGCGCCTGCACCAGGTGCTCGACGGCCAGCCCGAGCCACAACCCGAACCGCCGGCCACCGCGCCAGCCCTTACCCGTAACGCCTGACCAACGCCTTGTGATGCAAAGAGGAGATAACAACGTGGATACCACACTCGACAAAGACGCCGCCGTAGACAACCTCACCGACGTGCTGGCCAAGTTCACCGCCTACATCGGCAAGCGCCTGCCCAGGGATGTGAAGGCCAAGACCGCCAAGCTGCGCGCCGCCGAAACCAACCCGCTGGCCATCGCCGTGTACGACTCGATGGCCGACAACCAGGAGTACGCCGACAAGCTCAACCGCCCCAGCTGCCAGGACACCGGGGTGATCCAGTACTTCATCAGTGCCGGCGCACGCTTCCCGCTGCTGGGCGAGATGGAGGGCATCCTCGAGAACGCCACCAAGGAAGCCACCGTGCACGGGCCGCTGCGCCACAACGCGGTAGAGACCTTCATCGAGAAGAACACCGGCACCAACACCGGCTCGAAGATCCCGTGGCTGGACTGGGAAATCATCCCCGACGCCGACTACGCCATCGTCGACGTGTACATGGCCGGTGGCGGCTGCACGCTGCCGGGTTCGGCCAAGGTGCTGATGCCGGGGCAGGGCTACGAAGGGGTGACCGAGTTCGTCTTCGACGTGATCACCTCGCGCGGGGTCAACGCCTGCCCGCCGCTGTTGGTGGGGGTGGGGGTATCGACCTCGGTGGAAACCGCGGCGCGCCTGTCGAAAAAGGCGATCTTGCGCGAGGTGGACTCCAGCCACCCCAACGCAAGCGCAGCCATGATGGAAAAGCTGCTGGAAGAGGGCCTGAACGAAATCGGCATCGGCCCCCAGGGCCTGACCGGCAACAGCAGCGTGATGGGGGTGAACATCGAGTCTTCGGCGCGCCACCCCTCGACCATCGGCGTGGCCGTGTCCACCGGCTGCTGGGCGCACCGGCGCGGCAAGATCCGCATCAATGCCGACCTGACCTACGACATCCTCTCCCATGAAGGCGTGATCTTGTGAACAGCACTGTGAACAGCCCTGTGAAAAAAATCATCAACACCCCCATCAGCGACGAAGACCTGGCTGGCCTGAACGTGGGCGATGTGGTCTACCTCACCGGCCAACTGGTGACCTGCCGCGACGTGGCCCACCGCCGCCTGATCGAGTTGGGCCGCGAACTGCCGGTGGACCTGCGCGGCGGCGCGATCTTCCACGCCGGCCCCATCGTCAGGAAGAAGGACGACGGCAGTTTCGAGATGGTCTCCATCGGCCCGACCACCAGCATGCGCATGGAAAAGTTCGAGAAGCAGTTCATCGAGCAGACCGGCGTCAAGCTGATCGTCGGCAAGGGCGGCATGGGGCCGGAAACCACCACCGGCTGCCTTGAGAACAAGGCCGTGCACGCGGTGTTCCCCGGTGGCTGCGCGGTATTGGCGGCCACCCAGGTGGAGGAGATCGAGCGCGCCGAATGGCAGGATTTGGGCATGCCCGAAACCCTCTGGGTCAACCGCGTGCGCGAGTTCGGGCCGCTGATCATCTCGATCGACACCAAGGGCAACAACCTGTTCGAGCAGAACAAGGCCCGCTTCAATGAGCGCAAGGGTGCGGTGATCGAGAAGATCAACAGCCAGGTGCGGTTTATCAAGTAAGCCTGTAGGAGCGGCCTTGTGTCGCGATAGGGGCGCGCAGCGGCCCCAATATCTCGAATTCATGCAAGATCGCTGGGGGCGCTTCGCGCCCCTTTCGCGGCACAAGGCCGCTCCTACAGGGTATTTCGTTCGCTTCATCATCCCAACTCGCCACGCTGGCCTCACCGCCACGATCGAAATACCATTGATGCACATTTTCGATCAAACCCACGGGGGCCACTGCGGTGAGCATCAACTTCGACCTCAACGACCTGCAGGCTTTTCGCGCCGTGGTCGAGCAAGGCAGCTTCCGCCGCGCCGCCGACGCCATCCGCATCACGCAATCCGCCTTGAGCCGGCGTATCGAAAAACTCGAGTCGGCGCTGGGCGTCAAACTGCTCGAACGCACTACCCGCAAGGTTTCGCTGACCAATGTCGGGCGCGCCTTTCTGCCGCAAGTGGAGCGCCTGCTCGATGACCTCGACCTGGCCCTGCTCAGCGTCGGTGACGGCGGCGCGCTGCGCACCGGCAGCCTGACCATCGCCTGCGTACCCTCGGCCGCCTACTACTTCATGCCCGATGCCATCCGCAGCTTCCACGGCCAGTACCCGCGCATCAAGATCCACCTGTTCGACGCCTCGGCCAACGAAGTCAGCGCTGCTGTGGCCTCGGGCGAGGCGGACTTCGGCCTGAGCTTTACCGGCAACCTGGCGCCGGAAATCGAATTCAGCCCGCTGCTGGAGGAGCGCTACGTGATGGCGTGTCGCAAGGACCACCCGCTGGCCGGGCAAGCCCAGGTGACCTGGGCGCAGGTGTACGAGCACGACTTCATCACCCTGGGGCGCTCGTCGGGTAACCGGCTGGTGCTGGACCGGGCGCTGGCCGGCGTTACGGTGGGCCGCGAGAGCGTGTGCGAGGCGCGCCATGTGACCACGGTGCTGGGCCTGGTGGAGGCGGGGTTGGGGGTGGCGGCGGTGCCGTCGATCGCCATGCCTGGGCCGGCGCACCTGGTGTTGACCCAGGTGCCGCTGGTGGAGCCCGAGGTGCGCCGGCAGATGGGCCTGCTCAAGCGCCGCGGGCGTACCTTGACCCCGGCGGCGCTGGAGATGGAGCGGTTGATTCGGGCATTGCCCGGCACCTTAGCGCGGAACTGAGTCCAGCCCGGTGGCGCGCACGTCGTTCTGCACGGCGGGGGAGGCGAGGTAGTTCAGCAGTTGCTTCGCCTCGGCCGGGTGCTCGGCACCGGTGGGGATGCCGGCGGCAAAACGGGTGACCGACTGCAGCTCTTCCGGCAGCTTGCCCACGTAGGTCACGCCCGCCACCGGCAGCAATTCCGCAACTTGCTGCAGGCCAACCTGGTACTGCCCCCTGGCCACTTCACCAGCCACCGGCACGCGCTCGACCATGGTGCTCTTGGCGGCAAGCTGCGGCTGGATGCCCAGTTTGCTGAACAACTCGTTCTGCACGTACACGCCGCTGGCGCTGTCGGAATAGGCCACGGATTTTGCCGCCAGCAGGGTCTTTTTCAGCTCGGCGGCGGTACCGATGGCCGGCTTGGGCTGGCCCTGTTGCACCACCAGACCGATACGCGAGTCGGCCAGTTCCACCCGCGAGGCCGGGTCGACCTTGCCCTGCTTGATCAGCTCGTCCAGGGCGTAGCCGACCATGATCACCACATCGGCGTGCTCGCCGCGGGCCAGGCGGTTGGGGATGGCCTGCGGCGCCTTGCCCATGGACGGGCCGAGCACGGTGGTCAGGCTGTCGCCGCTGCGGGCCGCATACTGCGGGCCCAGGCGCTGATAGGCGGCGGTGAAGCCGCCGGAGGTCATCACAGTCAGATCGGCGGCCTGGGCCAGGCCGCAACAAGCGGACAGGGCGAGGGTGAGCAGGGGTTTGAAGGCGTGCTGCATGGGCATGTCCTTTCAAGAGGGCTGTTTATCTGTAGGAGCCGGCTTGCCGGCGATGCAGGCGGCGCGGTGGCTGGCACCGGCTGCGCCGGTGATCGCCGGCAAGCCGGCTCCTACAGGGAAGGCATCACGCGGTGACAGGGGCCTTGGTGGCCAACCGGCGATACAGCACAAAGGTCGCGCAGAACGCGCACAGCGCGGCGAACATCAGCCAGTAGGCCGGGGCTGCTTTATCGCCGGTCTCGTGAATCAGCCAGGTGGAAATCGCCGGGGTGAAGCCGCCGAACACCGCCGTGGCCAGGCTGTAGGCCAGGGAGAAGCCCGCCACCCGCACCTGCACCGGCATGATTTCGGTCAGCGCCGGGATCATCGCGCCGTTGTACAGGCCATACAGGAACGAGAACCACAGCAGCACTTCGAGCATGTGCCCGAAGCTCGGCGCCTGGGCCAGGAACGACAGCGCAGGGTAAGCGCTCAGCACGGTCAGCGCCGACATCGCCACCAGCAGCGGCTTGCGCCCGTAGCGATCGCTGAGGATGCCGCCGATCGGCAGCCAGACGAAGTTCGACACGCCCACCAGCAAGGTGACGATCAGCGCGTCGCTGGTGCTCAGTTGCAGCACGGTCTTGCCGAAGGTCGGCGCGTACACGGTGATCATGTAAAACGCCGTCGTGGTCATGGCCACCATCAGCATGCCCAGCAGCACTACACCTGCGTTGGCGAACAGGGTGGCGAGCACTTCTTTCATGTTCGGGCGGTGCTTGCGTGCGCTGAACTCTTCGGTTTCCTGCAGGTTGCGGCGCAGCATGAAGATCATCGGGATGATCAGGCAGCCCAGGGCAAACGGCACGCGCCAGCCCCAGTCGGCGATCTCGGCAGCGCTCAACCACTGGTTCAGGCCAAAGCCCAGGGCTGCGGCGACGACAATCGCCACCTGCTGGCTGGCGGACTGCCAGCTGGCATAGAAGCCCTTGCGCCCGGGCGTGGCCATTTCGGCCAGGTACACCGACACACCACCCAGCTCGGCACCGGCCGAGAAGCCTTGCAACAGCCGCCCCAACAGCACCAGCGCCGGTGCCCACAGGCCGATGCTGGCGTAGCCGGGCACCAGCACGATCAACAGTGTGCCGCTGGCCATGATCGCCAGGGTGACGATCAGGCCCTTGCGCCGGCCGACGTCGTCGATATAGGCGCCCAGCAGCACCGCGCCCAGCGGGCGCATCAAGAAGCCCGCGCCAAAGGCGGCGAAGGTCATCATCAGCGAGGCGAATTCGTTGGCGGCAGGGAAGAAGGCAGCGGCAATGTGCGTGGCATAGAAGCCGAACAGGAAGAAGTCGAACTGTTCGAGGAAGTTCCCGGAAGTAACCCGGAACACCCGACTGGCCTTGGAGGTGCCCGCAGGCGCCGGATGGGTAGGCAGACTCATGGTGTATCTCCAGCGTTTTTTAAAATTTGTAAGTGCTTGTTACGCGGATTCTCGACCAAAGTGACGCCGGGGATAATCGTTGTTTTCTCATCAATTGATGCGCATATGCGATCAATCCATGGGCGAGGGTGGTATTGGCGGGCAGACTCGGGCATAACACCGGCCTGGGTTTTCAGCGGTCAGGGACGGCAAAACGATGGGTTTTCTAAAGCGGGTAAGGGGGCTTTTCGCCAAGCCCGAAGTGGCCGCACAGGCATGGCCGGGGCCGGCAGAAATCGACGAACTGCTGGGTTACTTGCCACTGCTGTACCCGGGCGGGGTAGCGATCCGCACGAGCGAAGTGCACGGCGATAACCCGTGGCCGGTGTACCTGCCGGTGGTGACGGACTTCTTTGCCGTACTTGCGCGTGACTGCTGGCAGGACCTGGGCTACAGCATCGAGGCCGGGCATGCCGTGCGCGATGACCCTGCACGCCTCGACCAGGCGGATTTGGCACAACTGCGCAGCCAGCTCACCTATTGCTGCCGGGGTGAGCGGTTTTGCGACGGGCACTGGCGCGCGATGATCGAGCAGGGGCATGTGCTGCGGATTCTGCGGCGGCTGGAACAGTTGCGTTAGCAGGCCCGGCCCCATCGCCGGCAAGCCGGCTCCTACAGGTACAGCACAGGCCTGGATGTCATGCGGTCGATGTGGGGCCCCATCGCCGGTAAGCTGATGCGGTCCCCTGTAGGAGCCGGCTTGCCGGCGATGAGGCCCGTCCAGGCAATACAAGAATGCCTAAACCGGCTCGAACCTTTCACAGGTCTGCATCCGCACCCCACGCAAGCTGGCCGTGCGCTGATGCATGGCATGCAGCCCCTCGGCAAAGTAGCCGACCAGCAGCGTGCGCCGCCGCCCGCCGTCGATATTCAGGCTGCCGCCATGCACCAGGTCGACGTCGAACACCAGCATATCCCCGGCGCGCCCGTTCAATTGCACGGCCCCGGACTCATCGGCGAAATCGAACGCAGGCTCGCCCGGCTTGGGCCTGTGGCTGGCCGGCACGATGCGCGTGGCGCCATTGCCCGGCCCGTAGTCGTCCAGGTACACCAGCGCCGTGACGCTATCCCCCGGCCGCTCAACCGACAGGTCACGGTGCAACTGCTGGTGGCCGCCGCCGGCCAGCGGCTCGCGGCCTTCGACTTGTGCCAGGAAAAAGCGCTCGCCAATCAGCGCGCCGACCACCGCCAATAGCGCTGGCAGGCGGCACAGGGCCTGCACGGTGGGGTCGTGGTCCAGTTGTGAATGGCGCCAGTCCGGGCCGCGCGGTGCGGGCCACTGGTCGGAGGGGAGGTAGTGGGTGTCGAAGGTGTGGCGCAGGGTGTCGAGCCAGTCGGGCGGGACCGCCCCGCGCAGCAGGGCATAGCCGTTGTGGTGCAGGTGGTTGCGGTCGATCATGGCAGGCCCGGTGGGTTGGTGGCATCGGGCCATGGTAGAGCGGCGGCAGAGACAGGTAAACCTGTAGGAGTGGCTTTAGCCGCGAATCAGGCGACGTGATGTATGGCACCGGCTGCGCCGGTGTTCGCGGCTGAAGCCGCTCCTACAGGGACCTTACAACCTGTGGCTCAGAAGCTCGCCTTGAGCGCCTTGCGGTAAAACTCGAACGCATCCCGCGCGCCCTGGATGGCGGCTTGTTTCTGTGCATCGGTGATGTCCAGCCCGTCCAGCAGGGCGACGAACTGGCGCCAGTGCAGGCCGCGGCCATCGGGGTGGGCGGCCAGGTGGCGGGCGCCGTGGCTTTCGTTCAGGCCGATCAGCTGGCTTTGCTTGAACAGAAACGCCGCGCCCAGGTTGGAGCCTTCGCTGCAATACAGCCAGCCGATGGCGTGCCAGGCATCCGGCGGCTGCACCGCCTCAGGCTTGGCCGGTACGGCCAGGCCGAGGTCGCGCAGGTCGGCGCACACCGCCTGGTAGCGCGGCAGTTCGCGCAGGCCCGGCAGCAGCAGGTTCAGTTGCGCCTGTTCGTACAGCGCGTCGATGGCACCGTGAAAGGTGTGCTGCAGGCGCAGGAAGCAGCCATAGCGCTCCAGGCTTTCGAACGGGCGGGCGCCCATCACCAGGTTGTCGACGCTGTCGTGGTCGCTGCTGGAGCCGGCTTTGAGTTGCTTGCTCAGGGGCAGTTCGGGGCTGGCTTGGAGAATGGCATTCATGGTCAGGTTCCGGGCAATTTCAGGTTGCCAGCATGATGGTCAGCGCCAGCGTACAGGACAATTGGCGGTTCATTAAGAATGCTTAACCCGCTGCGTGTCGCGGTCCCTGTAGGAGATCACCCAGCCCTTCGGGCTGCGCTGTCGCGCAGGGAACTATGGCCGCAAGCGCGCCCCCGACACCTGTGGGAGCGGCTTTAGCCGCGAAGCAGGCGCCGCGCTAGATGGCACCGGCTTCGCCGGTGTTCGCGGCTGAAGCCGCTCCCAAAGAGTCTCTGTTAAATCAACGAGTTGTGATTTTTCCCATAGGAGCCGGCAAGCCGGCTCCTACAGAGGGTATGGTGCTAGAACGCCGACTCGCGAATCACCACCACCAATGCCCGGCGTAGCGCCTGCAGCAGCGGGCTGCGCGCGCTGCCGGTGATGATAGCCGTGCCGCGCAAGGTCGTCAGGTCGCCTTCAAGCTCGCCCACCGGGCTCAGTAATACCCGGTACAGCGCCTGCTCGGGCTCGGGCACCTGCTGTTGGTCGAGCTTGGCGGCGATCGCGCCCTGGTACACCGAGGCCAGCTCCGGCGCCGAGGTGAGCTTGCGGGTGGCGGTCTGGCTGATGTCGTCCACCTTCAGCCGCAACCGCGCGCGGCCGGCGTCCTCGGGCACGAACCAGGCCTCGGCGCCGGCCTGCAGGCGCTCGCGGTCGGCCTCGGTGACGAAGGCCTCCACCCGCAGCTTGCGTTCATCCACCAGGGTACCCAGCCACTCGCCTGCCGGCAGCCATTCGCCCGCGGCCAGCGGCTCGGCCAGGTCGGCCAGGCGCCCGGCAAAGGGCGCGCGCACCTGCAACTGGGCCAGTTGGTCATGCAGCGCCTGGCGCCGTTGCAGGGCAATGCGCAGCTCATCCTGGGCCACGGCCTGGCGCGCTGCCCCTTCGCTGGCGCGCACCTGCAGGCTGCCTTGCTGGCGCAGCAGGGCGATTTCCTGCTCAAGCCGCGCCAGGTCGTGGGCCAGCTGCGGCGAGCTTAAGCGGAACAGTGGCTGGCCGGCCTGCACCGGCTCGCCGGGGCGCGCCTCGATGGCCTGCAACTGGGCGTCGGCGGGGGTTACCAGAATGGCCTGGCGCTCGGCCCGCAGCAGCGCCGGGGCATCGATGCGGCTGCTCCATGGCAGTACCGCCAGGGTCAGGCCCACGGCCAGCAGGCCGGCGCTCAACAGAGTGTTGCGGTTCATGCGATAGTCCTTGCGGCGTTGGTGCCAGTGGCGCAGCTCCTGCCAGATCGGCCGCAGGATGAAGTGCACGATCTCGACCAGAAACAGCAGCACGCCAAGCAGCTTGAAGGCGAAGTGATAGACCAGCAGGGCGATGCCCATGAACAGGAAGAAGCGGTACACCCAGGTGGCGAAGGCATAGCCCAGCAGCACCCGGTGCAGCCAGGGCTCGAAGTACTCCGGGCGCGGGTCGCCGAGGCCGAACAGCGCCTCGCGCAGGCGCCAGCGCGCCAGGGCGAAGGCGCGCTCCTGCAGGTTGGGCACATCCAGCAGGTCGGCGAACAGAAAGTACCCGTCAAAGCGCATCAGCGGGTTGAGGTTCACCGCCAGGGTGAGAATCCAGGTGGTGCTGGCCAGCATGAACGCGGCGCTGCGCAGCGGGCCGTCGGGCAAGAAGCTCCAGGCCAGGGTGGCCCAGGCCGCCAGGCACAGCTCCACGCCCATGCCGGCGGCGCCGATGGCCAGGCGCTGGTGGCGCCGGGTCAGGCGCCAGGCACCGCTGGCGTCGGTGTACAGCACCGGCCACAGCACCAGAAAGGCCACCCCCATGGTCGGCACCCTGCAGCCGAAGTGCTTGCACGCATAGGCGTGGCCGAACTCGTGCAGCACCTTGCTCAGGCTCAAGGTACAGGCCGCCAGCAGCGCGCCTTCCAGGCTGAAGAAGTGCAGGAAGGTGTGGGTGAAGCTGTCCCATTGGCGGGCCGCCAGGTACAACCCCAACAGCGCCGCCAGCAGGGTGGCGATGACGAAACCCTGGCCGAACACCTGGCGCACCCGGGGCAGGGTACGGGTCAAAAACGCATCCGGGCGCAGCAACGGGATGCGGATCGACAGGTAGTTTTTCATCAGCCAGCCGGCCCAACCGGTGGCACCGGCCTCGCTGCGCTTGCGCAGCTCGTCCATGGCGGTTTCGCCGGCCACATCCACCAGTTGCTGGGCGCGCAGAAACTGCGCGAACTGCTCCACCTCCTGGCTTTGCATGGCCAGGGTGGTGGACTGGCTGACGGCTGCGGCCACTGCCTCGGCGCTGCCCCTGGGCCAGTGGCTGAGCATTTCGGCCTCGGGCCAGCCGATGCGGTAGAAGCGCCCGCGCGCCGGGTCTTCGAGGGTCCAGCTGGGCGAGCCGTCCCGCGAACGCGGGCCCGGGTGCAGGCGCAGGCTGCGGCGCAGAACCGGCAGGCGCGCCTGGCCGGGTGGTAGGGGCAGGGCAGCTGCGTCCATCACCACCCCAGGTACACACGGGCTGCGGCCAGCGGCCGGCGCAGCAGGTAGTTGAACAGCAAGGTGCGTTCGCCATACAGCTTGGCGGTGCCTTTCAGGCCCACCCGCAGGCGCGCATCGTCTTCAGTAAAGGCCGCTTGCAGGCGGTAGGCCATGGTCCCGTCGCTACCGGGCGTGGCGCGGTAGCCGTGGCGCTGCAGCGTGGCCAGCAGCGGGCTGCCGGGCTGGCTGTTGAGGAACAGGCGTACCTGGGCGCCGGGCGCCAGGGCAATCGCGTCGGCCACCGGCAGTTGCACCTCGAGGCGCGCATCGTGGGGGTCGGCCACCTGCATGATGCGCTCGCCCAGTGACACCGGGCGGCCGATCCAGTCGCTGGGGTCGTCGAAAATTGCCACGCCGTCGCGCGGGGCCAGCATCAACGAACGCTCAAGGTTGCCGTCCAGGTAATCGACATCGGCGCGGGCCTGGTCGCGGCGGGTCTGCAATTCGGCCAGCTGGGCCTTGGCGCGCTCATCGAACAGCGCCTGCTGGCGTGCCTGGCGCAACTGCGCCTCGGCGGCGGTGAGGGTTTGCCGGGCGCTTTCCAGGCGGCTGTCCAGCTCGCGGCGGTCCAGTTGTACCAGCGGCTCGCCCTGGCGTACGGCCTGGTTGGGCTGCACCAGAATGCGCTCGACCACCGCCTGCAACGGCGCGCGCAGTACCGCCGGGTCCCGGGCGACGATTTCGCCGGGGGCGAGCACGCTCTGGCGCACCGGCAGAACAGCCAGCACCAATAGCGCGGCAACGATGGCCAGCACGGCCTTGCGCGGGCGATGGCGCAGGCGCTGCAGCAAGGGTGGGCGGCGGCTGCCTTGCAGGCCGGCCCAGGCGTGGGCGCTGGCGTCTTGCAGCAGTTGCAGCAGGGCCAGCTCGGCGGTGCCGGGGGCGCGCTGGCAACTGAACAGCAGCGCTCCCAGCCACTGCCCGTCGCGCCGGCGCAGGGGCAGCCACAGCAGTTGCTCGGCCAGGTATTCCGGCCACTGGCTGCGTTCTTGCGCTGGCGCATCGGCGCTGCTCAATACCCGCGTTTCGCCTGCCCAGGGCTGGGTTTGCCAGTGCTCGCACAGGCGCCCCAGCCACAGTACGAAGGGCGCATTGGCCTCGACCTGAGACAACCCCGAGCAGTGGCTTACGCCGGCGCCGCCGGCCTGCCACAGCAGGGCCTCCTGATAGTCGAACAGCTGGCGGCTGTCGTTGACCAGCAAGAAGCCAAGGCCGCTGAGGTCGGCTTCGCCGCGCACCCGCCGCTCCAGTTGCAGCAGCAGCGCCATGCGCTCGGCGCGCTTGTCCCGCGCGGGCGCTACGGCGGCGTTCACGAACCGGCCCCAGGCGGTGCCAGCAGCGCCACGCCGCTCATGCCCGGCAGCAGCGCCGAGGTGTCGCCGGTAATGCGCGCGAATACTTTCAGCGACTGGCTGACCGGGTCGATGGCCGCGCCCAGGCGTTCAACCTGTGCGCCATAGCGCTGGCCGGTCTCGTCCAGTTGCACCGCAAAGGCCTGGCCGGGCTTGAGCCAGCCCAGCCAGCTGGAGGGCACGATCAGCTCCAGCTGGTACACGCTGTCGTCATAGATGGCCAGCAGCTCGGTGCCTTCGGCCACGTGCTGCCAGCGCTGCACCATGCGTTGCGACACGCGCCCGGCAAACGGCGCGTTGAGCGTGCAGCGCCCGAGCATGGCCCGGCCCACGCCGCTTTCGGCCTGGGCAATGGCCATGTCGGCGCGGGCCTGGGTGACTTCGCTCTGGCTGATCGACTCCAGCGCATCGAGCTTGCGCGCCACTTCGAGCTTTTTTTGCGCCCCGGCCAGCGCCGCCTGGCTGCGGCTGAGCTGGGCTTTTTGCACCGAGCAGTCGAACGCCGCCAGGCGCTGGCCCTGTTTGAACGTATCGCCTTCCTTCACGTCCAGCTCCACCAGCTTGCCGCCGATCTCGCTGGACAGCACGGTCTGGCGGATCGGGCTGAGCTGCACACGCAGCTCGCCGTTGTCACCTTCGGCCTGGGCGCGTTCGGCGGCTACCGCCACCAGGATCGCCAGCACGGCGGCCCACTTGCGTTGCCTAGCGGCCATTGACGTGCTCCACCGGTACCAGCTCGGCACCGCGCAGCGAACCGAGGCTGTCCCACAGGTCCAGGCGCACCACTTGCTGGCGCGGCGCCGGTGGCGGGGCGAGTGGGGCGGGCGCGGCCAGCGGCTTGGCGTAGGCCAGTTGCTGCGCGGCGGCAACGCCGGCCGGTACGCTGCCCTGGCCCTGGTTCAGGCGCACGCTGTTGGCGGCGATGGCCTGGCTCAGCTGGGCAATGCCGGCACCGGCGATGCGCTCGGGCAAAGGGTCCAGCCCGGCGGCCTGGTACACCGCGCCATGGGCCACCTGCAGCTCGGCGTAGGCGCGGTCGCGGGTGCGCGTGGCCAGCACGGTTTCGGTGGCGGTGCGTACCCGCTCCAGGCGGCTCTGCGCCTGGCTGGCGTAGGCCCGCTCGCTTTGCTGGTAGATGCCGCGCTGCACCTGTTGCAGCTCGCTGGAGCGCTCGTACACCTGGCTGGAACGCTGGAACTCGCGCCAGGCCACGTTCACCTGGGTCAGCACGGCCATGCGCATGGCCTGGCGGCGCAGCTCGGCCAGTTGCTGGCGGCTCTCGCCGGTTTTTTTCACGGTGGGGTAGGCCAGCACGTTGAGCAGGTTCCAGCTGACTTGCAGGCCGGCGTCGGCCCAGTGGTCGTTGACCAAAAAGCTGTTGCTGTCGTAGTTGCCGCCGACGAACAGGTTGGCTCCCGGCAGCAGCTTGAGCAAGGCGGCGCGCGATTCCAGCACGGCATTGCGCGCCTGGTAGCTTTCGCTGCGGATTTCCGGGCGCTGGATCATCGAGGTGACTTCCAGGTCGGCCAGGTTGTAGGCCAGGGCCGGGCGTGCATAGCTGCTCTCGGCCGGCGCGGCCAGGCTGAAGGCGGTGTTCGGCGGCAGGTTCATGAGGCTTGCCAGGCGCGCCTTGGCCACCGACAGCTCACCGTCCACCACCTCCAGCTGGCGGATCATCTCCAGCAGGCTCTTCTGGTAGCGCAGCGAATCGATCGGCGCCTGCAAGCGCTGGCGCTCGCCCTCACGGGCCTGCTCCAGGGCGCCGCGGGCATCGCTCAGGGCTTGCTGCACCTGGGGCTGCAGGCGCTCGGCACCGGCCGCCTGCCAATAGGCTTCGCGCACCTGCTGGACGATGTCGGCCACCACCTTGCGCCGGGTTTCCTCGGCGGCCAGCACCTTGTTGGCCTGGGCCTTGGCGCTGAAGTAGCTGACGCCGAAGTCGAGCACGTTCCACGACAGGCGCAGGTTGGCATCGCGGCTGCTGCGGTCGCTGCTGGTGGAGGGCTCCAGCGACTGCTGGCCGGTGGTCACCGATTCGCTGGACGAGCCTGCCACGTTGTCGCGCCCGCGCCAGCCGGCGTTGGCCGCCAGCTGCGGCAGCAGGCTCAGGTTGGCGCCGCTCAGGGTGTTGTCCTCCAGCTGGCGCTGCATCAGGCCCACGCGCTGCTGCAGGTTGTACTTCACGGCGCGGGCCATGGCTTCTTCCAGGCTGATCGGCCGGGTGACCGGCTCTTGCGCGGCGAACATGCTCTGGCGGTCGGCGTCGGACTCGGCCAGGCGCTGCTCGGTGCTCATCGGCTCGGGCTTCACGGCGCAGGCCGACAGGCCCAGGGTGGCGCAGGCGATGGCCAGGCGCAGGGAGACGCGGTTGAAAGTCGTGCGGGTCATTTGGTCATGCGTCCTTGATGCATTCAGGCAATGTGTTGGAAGTCGTCGTTGGCCCATTCGCCCAGCTGTTGCAGCAGGTCCATGGCCTCGGTGTACAGGGAGCCGCTGGCTTGCCGGCCAAGCTGCTGGCTGAGGGTGGCCGGCGCCTCGGTGGTGTCGGCGCGGGCCGGCTCCTGGCCCTGGGCGCGAATGTGCAGCGGCACGCGCTGTTCGCGGCCGTCGGCATCGCGCAGCACCAGGCTCAGGCGCACCTCGCCGTGGCGTTGCAGGTGGCGGCTGTCGATGCGGATTTCGCCGCTGCGGGCGTCGAAGGCGGCCCAGCTGGGCAGCGGCAGGCCGTTGGCCAGGGTCACCCGCTGCACGCTGGCACCGTCGGCGACTTCCAGCGGCACGCGCAGGCTGACCCAGCGGCCATCGTGGTTGCCCAGGTCGACCTCGGCGCGCAGGGTCTTGCCGTCGAAGCGCATCTGCGCGTTGGTCTCGCCCTGGAAGCCGGTGTCGGTGACGATGCGGTCGGCGTTGGCCAGTTGTGCGGCAAGGGTGCCGCGGCTGCTGGCCAGGCCGCCATCGTCGAGGCTGCTGTGGCGCAGGCTGTCTGCGGCGCTCTGCAAGGCCGGTTCGCTGGTGATCTGCAGCGCGTTGGGCGCAGCGTCTTCCAGCTCGAACGGCGTGTTGCTGGCAGCCAGCGGCAGGGCGGTATTGCCGGCTGCGTTGATCACCGGCGCCACGCCGTCGTTGCTGGCCGGGCTGGCCGGGCGGGCCACCACCAGGGTCAGGGTGACCTCGGTGACGCCGCCCTGGCCGTCGTCGGCGCGCAGGGTGATGCTGAAGCTGCCGGCGCTGGCCGGGGCGGTACCGCTGAAGGTGTGGCTGTCTGCGTCGAAGCTCAGCCACTCAGGCAGCTCGCCGACCACGCTCCAGGTCAGGTTGTCATCGTTGGCATCGCGGAACAGGCTGTCCGGCACCTGCACTTCATACGGCTGGCCGACGCCCACGCCGGGCAGGTGGTAGCCGGCATCGGCCACCGGTACAGCGTTGGCCACGTCCAGCTCCAGCACCAGGCTGGTGGACTTGCCGCCGGCGTCGGTGGCTTTGATGGTCAGGCTCAGGCTACCGACCTCGCGCGGCGCGGTTCCGGACAGGGTGCGGGTGGCCGGGTTGAAGGACATGCCGGCGGGCAGGCCTTCGATGCTGTAGGTGAGTGCTTCGCCCTCGGGGTCGCTGAACAGGTCGGCGGGCAGCTGCAACTGGTAGCTGGTGCCGGCGGTGGCCGGGGTGAGCGCGTAATCGCTGTAGGCGTCGTTGAGCACCGGTGGCTGGTTCGGCGGCAACAGGGTCACGTCGATGTTGAAGCTGTTGCTGGCCAACGCATCGCCGTTGCTGCCGTCGTTCAGCACCAGGGTGATGGCGTGGCTGCTGGCCTGGGCCGGGGCGTCGGCGCTGCTGGTCCAGCTGAGCTGGCGCACCAGTGCGGTGGCCTGGTCGCGGGTCAGGGCGGCGGTGAAGGTGAGGGTGGTGACATTGGCGTCGCGCACCAGGGTGGCTACCACGTTGCCGTCCAGCAGCACGTTGTTGCCATCCAGGCTGTAGGGGCCGCCGGCCAGCAGGCCGATGCTGTCGCTGGCCTGGCCGCTGATGGTCAGGCTGGAGCCCTGGTAGTTGTTGGCGGCGTCCAGCTCGGGGTCGCTCAGGGTCACGCTCGGGGCCAGTGGCAAGGGTGTGCGGTCTTCAGCATCCTGGCTCGGGCCGTCCTTGGCTTCGCTGGCCAGCACACTGGCGTCGTTGCCCAGCACCAGTACGCCGTTGTCGGTCACCAGCAGTTGCCCGGCGCCACCCACCTGCACGCTGCCGGTGAGGGCGCCGGTGGCGGTGGAGTAGCGGTTCACAGTGCCGTCCTGCAGGGTGACGAACAGCAGCGCGCCGTCGGCCGACACGGCGATATCGGTAATGGTGCCGCCGCCCTGCACGTTGCCCAGCCAGGTCAGGGTGCCGCCGGCCAGGCTGTAGCCGCTGACCTGGCTGTCGTTGGCCACATAGACAGTCTTGCCGTCGGCGCTGACGCTGACCTGGGTCAGGCCGCTCAGGGCGCCATCACCCTCGCGGCTGTAACCCAACAGCGTCAGGGCGCCGTCGCTGCCTTGCTGGTAGACGATCAGGCTGGAACCGTTGCCCGAGTTGGTCACCACGAACAACAAGTCGCCTTTGCTGACGATTTCGGTGGGCGACCACAGGTAGGGCGCGCCCCACATGTTGCCTTCCAGGCTGCCGCCGTAGGTCAGCGCGCCGCTGGCGCTGTCGCGGCTGAAATACAGCACGGTGTAGGCGTTGATCACGAACAGGGTCTTGCCATCGGCCGACAGGGCCAGGTCACGCATGTCGAACAGCGCGCTGGCGTCGATGGCGTAGTCACTCACCACGGTGGCGGCAAGAGTCAGGCTGCCCTGGGCATCGGCGTTGAACACCAGGATGGCGTTGCCGTCACTGCGCAGCGCATACAGGCTTTTGCCGTCGGCCGACAGTTGCAGGTGGCCCATGTCGACGCCGCTGTTCAGGGTGCTGACGTGGGTCAGCGCGCCGCTTTCGCTGCGGCTGAACAGGGCGATATGGCCCTGGCCGTCGACGATGTACACCCGCGAACCGTCGGCAGATACCACGCTGGCGGTGGGGGTGGCCAGGCCGTAGGCACTCAGGTCGAGGTCCTGCACGCGGTCCAGGTCGCCCATCGACAGCACCGGGTCGTTGCCCAGCACGGGTGCGTCGTTGACCGCGGTGATGTTCACCGTCAGCGCCAGGCTGTCGGCGCCAAGCCCGCGCTGGTCGTTGAGGGCGATGGTCACCGCCACGCTGGCCACCGGCACGTCGCTGCTGTTGGCGTAGGTGATCTGCTGCAGGGCGTTGTTCACGTCGGCGGTGGTGGGTACCTGGCCTGCGGCATCGCTGAAGCGCAGGGTCAGCACGCCGTCGGCGACCGTAAGGGTGCCGATGACCTTGCCGTCCTTGACCAGCTTGCCGTCTTTCACGCTCAGGCCGTTGCCGTCCTTGAAACCGAGCTGGTCGCTGCTGCTGTGGCCGTCGCCGAGGGTGACCGTGAGCACGGCGCCGTCGTAGTTGCCCTGGCCGTTGTTGAAGGCGTCCATCTGCGTGTCGCTGATGCTGGCGCCGGGCGCCAGGTACACAGGTTCGCCCTGTTCGGTGTAGCCGACCGTGCTGTTGCCCCCACCGAGCGTTGGCGCGGTGTTGGGCGCCAGCGCTGCGTGCAGGGTCACCAGTGCCTGGCTGCTGGCCGTGCCTTTGTCAGTGCCGCCGCCATTGTCGACCACACTCAGGCTGATGGTGCGGGTGCCGGCGAGGTTGTCGCCGCTGTTGCTGTAGGTGAGGCTGTCGACCAGGACCTGGGCGCGCTGGGCGTCGCCGTTGACATAGAGGACCAGCTGGGTCTGCCCGCCGCTGCGGATGATCACGTACTCCTGGCCGCTGGCGCTGAACTGCGCGCCGCTGTTGGTATCGTCCAGGTAGATCTTGCCGCCGTCGACGCCGATGATGTCGCCGCTGGCGGTGGGGTCCAGGGTCAGCACCACCTGCCACACCTGCTGGCCGGCCTCCACCACGTCGATCTGGGTGCCCTCGAACAGCTTCACCGGCTCGCCCTCGGCGTTGAACACCGGGGTGAGGCCGGTGGTGTCGACCACCGGCGCATCGTTCACCGCCTCGATGGCCAACTGCACCAGGCGGCTGTCGCTGTGGCCGTCACCGTCGTTCACCTGCACGCTCAAGGTGGCGCTGCTGGCCGGGTCCTGGCTGCTGTTGCTGTAGGCGATGCTGCGCAGCACCTGCTGGGCGTTGGCCTGGCTGACGCTGGCGATGAAGCTTAGGGTGAGCACGCCGTCGGCCTGCACGAAGCTGGCGATGGCCTGGCCGTTGAGCAGTACCTGGCCGTTTTCCAGAGTCAGGCCGCTGCCGGTGAGCAGGCTGAACACATCCTCGGTGCTGCCGCCGCCGTCGCGCTGGATGACGATGCTGGCGCCCTTGTAGTCATCCAGGGCGTCCAGTTGCGGGTCGTGCAGGGTGGCGCCGGGTAGCACTGCCACGGCGTCGCCGCCTTCGGTGAAGGTGCTCGACTGCGCGGTGAGGTTCAGTACCAGCAGGCCTTCGCTACCGAACTCGCCGGTGAGGTACAGCTGGGTGCCGTCAGCGCTCAGGCTGACAGCGCGGATTTCGCTCAGGCGCACGCCGTCGATATTCAGCTGCTGGCCGCTGCCCAGAGTGCCGTCGCTGCCCAGCTTGTACAGGCTGATCTGGCTTTCGCCCACGGCGATCAGCGCGCTGCCGTCATCGCTGACCACCAGGGCCTTGGGCGCGGCGGGCAGGGTAATGCTGGCGCCGCTCTGGGCCAGCTTGCCGTCGGCGCCCACCTGCAGGCTGTACAGGGTGGTGCCGTCGGCGACGTACAGGGTCTTGCCGTCGGCCGCCAGGGCCAGGCTGTTGGCATAGTGCTCGCCAGCGCTGCCGGCCAGGTGCTGCACCAGGCTCAGGGCGCCGTTGTCGGCCACGGCATACACGCTGACCAGTGCATTGCCGCCAGAGTTGGCGGCGAACAGGTACTTGCCGTCGGTCGACAGTTGCAGCGCGCTGAACCAGGCGTTGCCGTCGGCGGGGGTGAGGCTTGCGCTGCGCGCCCAGCTGTCGCCAGTGCGGGTGAACACCAGCAGGCCGCTGTCGCTGCTGATGTAGGCGGTGTTGCCTTGCACCAGCACGTCGTTGGCCAGGCCCGCGTCGGCGCCGAAGGTGCCCAGGGCGGTCAGTGCGCCGCTGCTGGTGTCGCGGCTGAACACGGCAATGCCATGGCTGTCGGTGCTCAGGTACAGGGTCTTGCCGTCGGCCGACAGGCCCAGGCCACTGGAGCCTTCGCCCAGGCCGTTGCTGGCCGTGGCATCGAGGGTGCTGGCCAGGGTCAGGGCGCCGTCGGCGCCACGGGTGAACACGTACAGGGTGCTGAAGGTCACGTCAGCGCCGGTGCCGGTGGCATCGTCGTACACCCATTCGCTGGTGCTGCGCAGCACGTAGACCTGGTCGCCGACGCTGACCACGCCGTTGATGCCGGCATAGGGGTTGGGCCAGTCGCCGGACTGCACCAGCTCGGCCAGCTCCAGCGCGCCGATGTCGGCGCCCAGCACCGGGCTCTGCCGGGTGACGGTCACCTCGGCGGCAAGGCTGGTGGTGGCGGTGTCGCTGCCACCGTTGGCGGTGCCGCCGCTGTCTTTCACTGCGCTCAGGGTGATGCTGCGCACGCCCAGGGTGGCGCCTTTGCTGTCGGTGTTGGCGTAGCGCGCACCATCGACGACCACAGCCGCCGCACTGGCGCTGATGCCGGCGGCGCTGCCCAGCACCACGGTGGCGGTGCCGTCGCTTAGCGTGACGGTGTAGCTCAGGCCACCGGCGGTGATGCCGCTGCCGGCCACCAGGGCGATCTGGGTGCCGTCCAGCAGCAGGGTTTCGCTGGCACCGTCCTTCACGCCGCTGACGGTGAAGGTCAGGCTGGTGATGGTCTGCCCAGCTTCCACTGCATCGATGGCGCTGGCGTCGAACAGCTTCACGCTGTCCTTGCCAGGCTCTTGCTGGCTGTCCACCGGGGTGGTGCTGACTACTGGGGCGTCGTTGACTGCGGCGATCTGCACCACCAGTTCGCGGCTGGTGGTGCCGCTCTTGTAGTCGTCCTGGAAGGTCAGCTTGAGGCTGATGCTGGCTTCGGGGTCGTTACTGGCGTTGGCATACGAGATCTGGCGCAGCACCTGGTTGGCCACGGCCTTGGTGGTGTCGGCGGTGAAGGTGACGGTGAGCTTGCCGTCGACACGGGTGATCGTGGCGATGGTGGTGCCGTTGAGCTGGATCTGCTCGCCGCTGCGGGTCAGGCCATTGCCGGTGGTGAAGTCGAACAGGTCGTCGGGGTTGGCGCCGCCGTCGCGTTCCAGGGTAATCACCGCGCCTTTGTAGTTGCCGGCGCCGCTGGCCAGGGCGTCGAGTTCGGCGTCGGACACGCCGAGGTTGGCGCCAGGGTGGATCACCTCGGCCTGGCCTTCGGTGTAGTCCAGTTGGGCGGCGTCGGAGATGCTGATGGTGCCCAGGCCGCCTATGGTGAAGAAACCACCGCCGTAGATCGATTCACCGTCCGCCGACACTGCCATGCGGTAGGCACGGCCACTGGTGCCGGTGATTTCCTTGACGAACACCGGGACGCCGTCGTCGCCGAGGCTGTAGATGCGCAGGGTGGCCGAACTGGTGCCGGCGAACAGCGTCTTGCCGTCGGCCGAGAGCGCGACGCCCCAGGTCTGGGCCGCTGTAGCGGCGGTGTTGACGAACACCAGGCTGTTGCTGGCGCTGTCGTAGTGGAAGGTACGGATACCATTGCTACCGGTGGGCACGTAGATGTAGCCGCTGTCCGAGACCACCAGGTCGCGCATGGTGGTATTCAGGCCGTTGCCGGTGATCTGTGCGGTGCGCGTCAGCCCGCCTGCGCCATCCGGTTCGTAGACCACCAGGATGCTGGTGCCGATCACGTACACGTTGCCCTGTGCGTCGGCCTTGACGGCGTAAGCGGTGTTGAAGGTGCTGTCGGTGATCAGCGTCGCTGCCGACAGGCTGCCATCGCCATTGGCGGCGAAGCGCAGCAGGGTGTTGCCGGCCACGGCGTAGAGGGTGCCGTCGGCGCCCACGCTCATCTGCTTGATCTGTGTGGCACCGGCGTCGAGGCTTTGCCCGGTGGCGCTCAGGGTGCCATCGGCGTTGACGTCGAACACGCTGACTGCGTAATTGCCGCCGGCGGCTTTCTGGCCGACCACGTACAGCTGCTTGCCGTCGGCCGAATAGACTGCCGATGCCGCATTCTTCAGGCCGTCCACCTCGACACCGTTGCTGGCATCGCCATCGTCGGCAGTACCCTGAACGATACGCTGCACCAAGGTCAGGGCACCGGTATCCAGGTTGCGGCTATACACGTACAGCGTGCTGTTGCCACTGGGGACGATGGTGTGCCCGCCCGCGCTACTGCCCAGTACAAATACCGTGCGCCCGTCGTCGGAGACTTCCACACTGTAGACATAGTCGCCGAAACCGCTGAGCCCGCCGTTGTTGGTGTACACCAGGGTGCTGCTGTCCACGCTCAGCACCGGCTTGCTGTTGTCAGCCTCGGTCTGGGAAATCACCCGCAGGGTCAGCTCGGTGCTGGTGGAGGCGCCGGCGCTGTCGGTGACGGTCACCTTGATGGTGTATTCACCGGTAGCGCTGGTGTCGCCAATGAGAGTGCGGGTGGCCGGGTCGAAGCTAACGCCCGAGGGCAGCCCGTCGACGCTCCAGGTCAGGGTATCGCCGTAGCCCTGGTCCTTGTCGCTGAACAGGGCCTGGTCGAGGGTGGCGCTGTTGCTGCCCACGGTGAGCAGCACGGTGTCGGCAGCGCTGCTGTTATGTTCGGGGGCGCGGTTGGCGATCTGCTCGACGTCCAGGGTCAGCTCCACCGAGGCGCTCTGGCCGCTGGCGTCGGTGGCGGTGACCACAATGACGAATTCACCGGTGGCAGTGGTGGTACCGCTGATGGTACGGGTGACGCGGTCGAAGCTCAGGCCGTCGGGCAGGGGGCTGACGCTCCACACCAATGCGTCGCCGTCGGCGTCGCTGAACAGGTCAGCCGGCAGCACGGTGCTGTAGCCGGTCTCGCTGGTGACCTTGGGCGGCACATAGCTGCCGGCGTTGCCCACCGGCACGCTGTTGGCGCGCAGGGTCAGGCTGAGCACGCCGCTGGCCAGCAGGCCGTCGCTGATGCTCACCTGCAGGGTCATCAGGCTGCCGGGGGTGGTGCCGCTGGCGGCGCTGTAAGTGAGTTGTTGCAGCACCTGGTTGGCCACGGCCTTGCTGGTGTCGGCGCTGAAGGTGACGGTGAGGGTGCCGTCGGCGGCCACCGTGAAGCTGGCGATGGTGCTGCCATCGCGTTTGATCGCGCTGCCTTCCAGGGTCAGGCCGTTGCCTTCGGCCAGGCCGAAGCTGCCGCCAGTGACACTGGGATCGACGCTGATGCTGGCGCCGTTGTAGTTGTCCAGGCGGTCGAAGTTCGAATCCTTGAAGCTCAGTTCCTCGCCGAACCGGGTTGCCTGGCCCAGGTTCAGGCTTTGCACGCTGCTGTAGCGGGTGACGTTGTCGCCGGCCACCAGCACCGAACCGTTGCCGGACACCGCAATGTCCTTGCCGCTGGTGTTGCCCTGCACGCTGGCGTGCAGGGTGAGGTTGCCGCTGCTGTCGATACTGTAGCTGCGCACCGTGCCATCGCTGCTGGCGGCGTACAACAGGCTGCCATCGGCGCTCATGGCCAGGCCATTGACGTCGCTGGCGGCGATGCTGGCGATGCGGGTCACCTCGTCTGCCTCGTAACGCAGGATGACGATGCTGTCCTTGCCCGGGTCGGCGATGTACAGGTACTTGCCGTCGGGGGAGATGGCTAACGCATCGCTGGTGCTGTCGGCGGTCAGGCCGCTGAGCACCAGCTGGTTGAGTAGCACCAGCTTGCCGTCGCTGCCGTGCTGGTACACCGCCAGGGTGGGTGAGGCGTTGACGCCAACGCCGGTGTAGAGGATGAACACCCGGTCGTCGCTGGTAATGATCTGCCCGCCGCGGCTGTTGCCGTTTTCGATGGCGCGGGTGAAGTAGGTGAGGGCGCCGGTATCCTGGTTGCGGGTGTACACCACCACGTCGTTTTGTGCGGTGCCGGCGTACACATAACGGCCGTCGGCAGAAATCGCCAGGCCGCCGCTGGTGCTGCCGTTCTGGGTGGCCACTGCCACCGCCGAGGTGATCTTGCCGTCGGCATCCACGCTCAGCTGCATGATGCTGGTGCTGCCGGAGCTGGTGTAGATCGACTTGCCATCGCTGCTGATCACCAGGTCCGCGATGTTGCCCAGGCTTGCGTTGCTGTAAGTCTGCAGGCGGGTGAGGGCGCCGCTTGCGTCCACCGAGAACACTTGCAGGGCATTGCCGCCGGCGACATAGGCAAAGCGCCCGTCGGCCGACCACACCACGTCGCTGCCATTGCCGATGCCAAGGTCTGCCGGGGTGTAGGTTTCGCGGCTGTCCAGGCCACCGCTGTCGCTGAGCACCGGGGCCACGTTGACCTGGTTGTCGAGGGTGACGCTGGCCTTGATGGCGGACAGGTCGGTGCTTTGCCCGCCGCTGTCGGTGAGGCTTTTCAGGGTGATGCTGACGGTGCCGCTGTCGACGGTCTTGTCCAGCACCTGGTAGCTGAGGTTGTCGATCAGGGTTTGCGCCCGTGCGGCGGTGGGCGCCTGCACGCTGGCTTGCAGGTTGATGGTGACGGTGCTCACGCCATTCTCGACGCTCACCGACCAGGAGTAGCCGTTGGCTTGGGTGAACCCGCTGCCGTTCTGCAGCACGATCTGCTCGCCGTCGATCACCAGGGCCTGGTTGCTGCCGCTGCTGCTGACCTGCAGGGTCAGTTCGGTGGGCGCCTGTTTGCTGCTGTCGAGGGTGACCTTGACGTTGTCGAACAGGTTGACCGGCCCGAAGCTGTCGGTGCTGTCCTTGATGGTCACCGTGCTTTTGGTCGGGGTGGCCTCGGTACCGGGCGCGGTGGCGCTGGCATCGACCTTGGCGGCCACGTCGGCGGCAGTGGCGACGGCCGCGGCATCCAGCAGGATGCGCGGCTCCAGGGCCAGCGCCAGGCGGGCGCGCGGGGTACGGTTGCGGGCGTTCGGGGTGGTGGTCATGGGTTCGAAGTCCTGTCGATGAATGCGGGCGCGGCCTTGGGTCACTCGACCAGGCGGGCGTAAAACTCGTGCTTGATCTTGTCGGCGATGTCGTCCAGCAAGTGCTGGATCTGCTCCTGGCCTTCGTTGAAGGTGGGGGCGTTGGCGAAGGTCATGCTGCCGCCGCCCTGGGCGCAGGTTTGCAGGGGGATGCCGGCCACCCGGTCGAACAGCTGGCGGCCGAAGTCCTGCGGGTCGCCCGGGCGTACGCCGATGAAGTGGAACTTCAGGTGGCGGCTGCGAAAGCTGTCGCACAGGTCCTGGAAGCGCCGGCTGGCGGTGGCGGTGCCGCCCGGGTCGTTGTTGCCGTTTTGCACCGCTTCGCCGACCTTGCCGGCGTTGTAGGCGTCGGTGTCGAACCAGTCGCCGGTGGTGTTGGCCAGCATCACGATGATCTTGGCGTTCTGCGCCTTGTCGCTGTCGGGGAAGTCCAGCGGCAGCTCGCTGTCGCCCCAGCCGGCACTGCCGCGCATTTCGGGGGACAGGGCATGGCCGGCCCAGCCCATGCCGATGGCGTAGTTGACGTTGAAGCCGGTGCGCATCTCGTCGAGGCGGTCCTCGACCTTTTTCAGCTGGTTGGTCAGCGGCAGCAGTGCGGCCCGTGGGCAGCCGACGTTGCCGATGATGAAGCGGGTGTCGTTGACCCCGGTGGCCTGGCCGAAGTCGGGGTTGGGGCCGGTCCAGCTGATGCTGGGTTCGAGCGGGTGGTTCTCGGGCAGGTCGTGGCGGTAGTACACGCGGGTGAACTGGCCGGTGGGGGGCTGATCCCAGTAGTACACCTGGCCCGGGTACAGGCCGCGGTTCATGCACAGGCGCTCGGTGCGCGGGTCGGGCATGCGCCCGTCGGACAGGTCGCGGATGCCGGTGCGCCACAGCGAGGTCAGCTCCACCGGGCGAATGGCCGCAGCGGTGGCCCAGCGGCGCAGGCGCCCGGTGTCTTCGCGGTCATACACGTTGACCACCTGGCTGAACGGCACCAGCGACAGCCAGATGCGTTTTTCGCTGTTCTCGTCATCGTCCAGCAACTGCCCGGCGAAGCGCTTGAACATCTTGCGCAGGGCCGCCAGTTCGGTGGCGCCTTCGGTGCCGCTGTTGGGCAGCACGATGGCCACTTCGGTGGAGCGCGCCACCACCTCGACGGTGGAGTGCACGCGCATGTCCTTGACCTCACCGCCGAGCAGCTCGGGGTCGGCCTTGAAGCGCACTTCGACCTTGTAGCGGATGCGTTCGTCTTCGCCGGTCTGCTCTTCGAGCTCGACGCTGTCGCGGTCGATCTGGCTGGCCAGGCTGGTGTCCATGCCGAGGTTGTTGACCACGTAGCCGTAGGCCAGCTCGCGCAGCACGGTGGGCGATTTTTCGTTTTTCATCAGCCGTTCGTTGCCCACTGCCATGGCGGCGGCGTCGGTGGCGCGCTTGACCTGGGCGGCGTTGCTGGTCATGCGGTTGGTGTCCAGGGCATAGGCGGTGGCAAGCAGCGCGCCGCCCAGGGCCAGGACCATGAATGGCGCAATGCTGCCGCGTTGGCGGTGGCGGGCGGCGGTCATGGTTTTTTTGCGGGAGAGCATGGGCGTCGGGGCATCCGGGGTGGCGTGGCAGGGGGATCACGCGGGATGCAAAGATAAGAATAATTCCCAATATCGCTCAATGGGCGGTTTATTAAGAATGCTTAAGGGTGGGGGTTTTAGGGGGCGGTGGTGGGGCTGGCAGGTGTTCGCCACAAACCTTGCAGCGCCTGTGAGATCGAGCGCCGCCCGCGCGGCGCATCTCGACCGGACGGCGCCCCGGCAAGGCCGCTCCTACATTTGTTTCGGGCCAGTTATGCCTGTGAAAGTATCGGCGCCTGCCTTGGTGCATGCCTTGAGTCATGTGAAGCGGCGGCAACGCCCACGCTGAAATCGCGTCGTACCAACAAGGCGGACCAGGTGATGGCACAGGAGAGACTGGCCCGAAACAAATGTAGGAGCGGCCTTGTGTCGCGATGCGCCGCGTGGGCGGCGCTCGATCTGATAGGCGCTGCAAGGTTTTTGGCGAGCACCTGGCAGCCCTGATGCGGTTACCCTGAAAGGACCTAATGCCCTGCGCGAGCAACGTTCTTGTGTTGCCTGAACCGGCCTCATCGCCGGCAAGCCGGCTCCTACAGGTACAACGCAAACCTGAAGGTCATGGGGTCCCTGTAGGAGCGGCTTCAGCCGCGAAGCCGACAACGCGGTGGATGGCACCGGCTTCGCCGGTGTTCGCGGCTGAAGCCGCTCCCACACGGACCGCAAAGCCTTGCAACTTGCGCGGTACCTGTAGGAGCCTGCTTGCCGGCGATGAGGCCGGCACAGGCAGCACAAGACAGTCACCCGCTCAACGCCTCCACCTGTCAAACAAATGGGTGAATGCCAACGCATGAAAAATAATCATGGCTCCCGTTACCGTGGTCATGATCCAGAAACTGGCCATGTGCATGGTTTCCAATGGGAACTCAATGACACCTTTTCCCGCCATGATCTCGAAGTAAATGACAGCCATGCAAGTCGCATAGATGAGTTCTCCCCAAAATTGCCAAGCTCGCATCATGTCCTTGAAGATGTATTTGTTGAGTACCAATCTCAGTCCTACGTCGGACAGTGCGAAGATGACGAGCCCAAGCAGTTTCATTATTGTATTTTCGATGGGTGAGTTAAAAGTGAAGTCGGGAGTTGACCCTCGGCGTATAAGACTCTGGGGGCATTCTCCCGACCGGTCGCACAATTTAAAAAAGTCATGGATGTTCGTGGAAAATGCGGGATGCCCACATGTGAAAAGCAACCATGCCCAAGCTGTATACTACCAATGCCCAGTAGCCAGCGGAAAAGGAAGGGCCGAAGTCAAACGCAATGAAACCATTATCCCCCAAAAGCTGGAAGTAGAGGCCGGAAAAGTATGCGGCGTGGAGAATGGATACCCAAACCTGCCAAGTGCGCGTCATGCTGATAAAGATGAATCGTCTAAGTAATAGGCTTGCGACGATATCGGCTAGCGCGAATAGTATAAGCGTGGCGATTTTCATGTTTCATGCCTGTCTGAGAACAAGGCTCGACTCCTTATAGCCATTTATCGTATCCATCTGTCAAAAAGATTCGTGAATGCCAATGCATGAAACAGGATCATACCGCTGGTTATGACCATTACGCTCCAGAATCCAATAGAATGCATGGAAGCCAGTGGGAACTTTATGATCCCACGCTCGCCGAGAATTTCGAGATACGCTTCAACCGGCCACATGGCATAGAACAGTGCGCCCCAAAGCTGCCAGGCTCGAGTCATGTCTTTGAATATGTATTTATTGAGCACCAATCTCAGTCCTGCGTCGGATAGTGCGAAGATGACGAGTCCAAGCAGTTTCACTTTTGTATTTTCGACGGATAAGTTAAGGGTTGGCCGGAAGTTGACCCCCGGCGCATAAGGTTTCTGGGGTTTTTCTCCCGACCGGTCGCACAATTTAAAAATCACGGGTGCTCGTGAAAAAAGCCGGACGCCCACCAGTGAAAAGCAATCATTCCAAAACTGTATGTCACCAGCATCCAGTAGCCAACGGAATAGAAGGAATCAAACTCAAACGCTACAAAACCGTTATCCCCCAGAAGTAGGAAGTAAAGACCGGAAAAGAACACGGTATAAAGGTAAGCTACCCATGTCTGCCAATTGCGCGTCATGCGGACAAAGATGAGTCGCCTGAGTAATAGGCTCAAAAATATATCGCCTGCCGCAAATATCGCCAGTGTCGCAATTTTCATTTTTGTATTCGTCGGCCAGTTGTTTCAAGTTGACTCTCAACGGCGCCACCTGTCAAAGAGGTGAGTGAATGCCAAGGCATGAAAAATAATCATGGCTCCCGTTACCGTGGTCATGATCCAGAAACTGGCCATGTGCATCGTTTCCAATGGGAACTCAATGACACCTTTTCCCGCCATGATCTCGAAGTAAATGACAGCCATACAAATCGCATAGATGAATTCTCCCCAAAATTGCCAAGCTCGCATCATGTCCTTGAATACGTATTTGCTGAGGGTCAATCGCAGCCTGACATCTATGAACGCCAATAGGATGAGTCCCAGTAGTTTCATTTTTTGTATTCGTCGATCAGTTGTTTAAGTGTGAGGCCGGAAGTGAAAGCCTCGACAGATAATGCTCCCTTACCCATTTGCATGATCGCCCGCTCCTTGTCAGTGCTCATGTAGTGGTATAGGCGCCATGCACCTCTTTTTGGGATTTTTCTGACAAGCGCTCTTCCAGAAATTAATAGGTCGGTAGCGTAGTAGGCGATGTTCCCTTCTCGCTCGCTATAGCCCATCCGCAGAGCGACCTCTTGATAGGTTTTTCTGACTGGCCCAACTACATCTGTTCGCCCTTCATACATCCCTCTGGCGTTTTCGTAGAAGTTGTTACCTCCATGGGCAATCAGTGGCAGCCCGTGAAACGCACACGTCGTCCCATAGCTACGTACGCAACTGCGTATGCCGGTAAAAAACTGTGAAGCACCACCGGCCATACCGCCCATTTGCGTGAATATTCGACTGGCCTGCGATTTCAGGCTGTTGGCCTCACCCCGTATCGCCTCCAACCCCTGCTCCGGACTGATCCGCCGCTGATACACATCCTCCACCACACGCTTTGCGTAATACGCCAGCTCGCGGTTGAACTGCATGCGCAACTTGCGATCACGCAGATGCCGGGCACTGACCCCGCAGCCGTAGCTGATGAACCGCGAGGCGGCTGCGTTCACCTCCCAGAAGGCATCGTCCAGCCGGTCGCCATAGTCGCCGCGCTGGCTCATGGTTGTTCTGCCCAGGAGGCGTGGCCGCTGGTGCTGGCGGCGTGGTGGATCCAGCTGATGGTGCGGTAGCTGATGCTCAGGCGTTCTTCGGCGTCCTGGTCGCTCATCAGGATGGCGTGGGGCATTTCCAGGTCCTGGGCGACGATCAGCGCGCCGCCGAGTTTTACCGAGAAGTACTTTTCACGGTGCCCGCCGGGGTGGGTGCGGTACAGGTGGATGTCGCAGTCGACCACTTCCCGGCCATCCACGGCCTGCGCCAGCAGGGGCGTGGCCTTGTCGATGTACTTGGTGATGAATACCGGGTGGTGGGTGCCGCGCAGGGCGTTGACCGGGTTGACCTGGCCGTGGTTGAAGGACAGCACCATGATTTCGTCCCGGTGCCCGTGCTGGCAGTGGTGGCCGATGGATTCCTGCGAACTGCAGCCGGCAGATATCAGGCCTTGCTGCTTGCCGGTGATGGTCATGTAGCCATGAAAAGCCATGGGGTGAACTCCTTGTCAGTGAAGCGCGCAGCCTAAGGAGTTCGCGGGCATAAATATGCCAGCTGGTTCTGAAAATTCATGCGGGTTTAGAAACGCAATGTTTATTGACAGGAGGGGTGCAATTGCGGGGGGGAAACGAGAAAGGGGTGTCGTATTCACAAGCCTGTGCCGGCCTCATCGCCGGCAAGCCGGCTCCTACAGGTACGGCGCAAACCTGAAGGTCATGCGATCGCTGTGGGAGCGGCTTTAGCCGCGAAGCAGACAACGCGGTGGATGGCACCGGCTATGCCGGTGTTCGCGGCTGAAGCCGCTCCTACAGGGGCCGCGCGGAGCTGAAGACGGGGCGCCTCACTCGCCCTCATCCTCAAGCCCGATCTCTTCGGTCAACTGCTTGTCCAGCGTCACATCGTTGTACACCACCCTTGCAAAGGCCAGGGCCTGGATGTCCTTGTCCACCAGCAGGTTGCTGCTCAGGGCCAGGTCGGCGCTGCGCCGGCACAGCTGCACCACCAGCATCGCCGAGTCGATCTTGTCTTCATCGTCGCGGCTTTCGGTGAGCGTGCGTTCGGGCAGCTCGGCATTGTAGGTGGTGCCGCTGGAGTACACCGGGCACAAGTCCTGTTCGTCGCCGCGGTGCAGCGGCTTCCACTTCAGGCTGCGGTCCAGCTCCACCCGGGTGATCACCAGCTGGTAGCTGCCGAACACCTCGCTGGGGGCGACGCCGTTGACCAGCGCCTGCAGGCCGTCGTAGTCCAGGCGGTTGTGCATCGCCAGGGTGCTGGCCAGGGTGTGGGCGGCGCGCTCCAGGTGGGCGCGGGCCTGGCTGACGTTGTACAGGTCGGCGATCACCAGGGTCATGCCGATCAGCAGCGGCAGAATCAGGGCGGTTTCTACCAGCGCGTTGCCGCGCTGTCGTTTGCGCAGGCGCATGCTCAGTAGTCCTCCGCCTTGTCGCTGGTCAGGTTGCCCAGCAACTGCCGGTACTGGTACTGGAACGCATCACCAATGCCGAACAGCATCGGCAGCGGGGTCATGAACGGCTGGGTCAGGTCGACGGTGACACTGAGCACCGGCGGCGACTGGTCCTGGTCGTCGATCTGCTTGTCGGCCTCGGCGCCGCCGAACTGGCGCAGGGTGTCGAAGGTGAAGATCTCCACCACGAAATTGTCCTTGTTCAGCAGGCCGTAGGAATAGTCCACCAGGCGTTCCTCGATGGCGTCCTGCAATGCCTCGGGGGTTTGCCGGTAGAACGCCTTGTCGCCGCGAAAGTCCTGCAGGGCGCGCTCCAGGCCCAGGTTGCCGATGCCGATCATCAGCGAGATGCGCGCCAGTTCGAACAGCATCATCACCCCGAACAGCAGCACCGGCAGAATCAATGCGGTTTCCACCGCAGTGACCCCGTGCTGCTGGTTGAGCAGGGCGCGCAGGCGGGCTGCGATCATCGCCTCAGTCCTCGAGCAGCTTGAGCGGGTGCTGGCTGGCGGCAAGCAGCTCGCTGGTCAGCGGCGCACCGGCCTGTACCCGCGACTGGGCGGTGCGAAAGCTGGCCAGGATGGCGTCGGCACGGGCCGGCTCCAGGTGCTCCAGCAGCACGTTGCGCGCGGTGTCGTCGTGGCCGGCCAGCACATAGGCCAGGGCCAGGTTCAGTTGCAGCGAGATATCGTCCAGCCCGCGCGCCTGGTTGAGCAGGCCGATGGCGCGGGTGGTGTCGCCGGCGGCCAGCCAGGCCAGGGCCAGGTTGTTCAGCGCCGGGGTGTAGCCGGGGTCCAGCTGCAAGGCGGCGTCGAACTGCTGGCGGGCCTGCTCGCTTTGCCCTTGCAGGTTCAGCGCCACGCCCAGGCCGTTGAGCGCTTGGGTGTTGCGTGGGTCGGCCTGTACCGCGCAGCGGAAGTCGCGTTCGGCCTGGGCGCTCTGGCCCAGGGCCAGGCGGGCGCGGCCAAGGCCTGCGCACAGGGCCAGGCGCTGCGGCGCCGGCAGCGCTTTTACATCGCCGCCCAGTGACAGCCGCGCACGTTCCAGCAGGCCCAGGGCCTCGCGCGGCGGGCGCACGGCCGAGGCGACGCTGGCGTATTCGAGCAGGTAGCTGCCGCTGAGCTGATGGCGCTCGTCCATGCGCGCATACACGCCGTGGGCGGCTTGCAGGCGCTGGGCGTCGCGCAGGGTGTGGGCCAGTTTCAGGGCCTCGCGGCCCTCTTTGTCCAGCGCAGGCTCGCGGCTGGCCAGGCTGCCGAGGTTGGCGCAACCGGTAAGGGTCAGGGCCAGCAGGGCGGTGAGCAGGGTAAGGCGGTGGGCACGCATGTTCGGGTCTCGCTTCATTGGCTGAGCAGGCGGATGACGCGCACCAGTGCAGGTGCGCCCATCATCGCAACGATGGGGGGCAGAATCAGGGTCATCAGTGGCACGCTGAGCTGGGCCGGCAGCTTGCCGGCGCGTTCCTCGAGGCTGAGGATCAGCGTTTTGCGGCTCTCTTCGGAAATGGTCCGCAGCGCTTGCGACAGCGGCGTGCCGTAGCGCTCGGCCTGGATCAAGGTGGCGACCATGCTCTCGATGCCGCTCACGCCGGTGCGCTCTGCCAGGTTGAGCAGGGCGCGCGGGCGGTCGCTCAGAATTTGCAGTTCGGCGCAGGTGTAGCGCAGCTCGTCGGCCAGCTCCGGCGCCGACAGCGCCAGCTCCTTGGACACCACCTGCAGCACCCGCCCCAGCGGCAGGCCGGCCTCGGCGCAGATCACCATCAGGTCGAGGGCATCGGGCAGGTTGCGCGCCAGGCGCTCGCCGCGCCGGGCACTGCGCATGCGCAGCCATAGCTCGGGCAGGGTGCTGCCGGCAAACAGCGCCAGCAGGCCGCCGGCCAGGCCGTTCAGGCCCAGGCGCGAGCCGGCCGGCACCAGGCCGAACAGCACCACCACCGCCAGCAGCACGCCCAGGCTGAGCTTGCCGGCCATCAGCAGGCCCAGGCCCTGACGGCTGCGAAAACCAGCCATGGCCAGCAGGCGGCGCAGCTTGTATTTGTCGTTGTCGCTGCCGGCCAGTTGCTCGCCCACCCGGGCGATGGGCAGCAGCAGCGCTTGCAGGCGTGGCGGCAGTTGCAGGCCCTGGTCGCGGGCCAGGTTGTCGGCCTGGCGCTCGGCGCCGTCGCCAGCGGCCTCGCCCAGCAGCCGGGCGCGCAGGGGCGCCGGTTGCGCGCGGCGGTGCAGGCCGATCAGCAGCAGGCCGATGCCGGCCAGCAGCACGGCCATGGCCAGGGCCAGCAGGGGGTCGTCATACCAGGCCATCAGGACACCCTCCGGACCATCAACTGGGTAATCAAAAGGCCCAGGCCGACGCTGCCGAAGGCGTAGAACAGCACGGCGTTGCCGGTGGGGTCGTTGAGCAGGAAGCGAAAGTCCTTCGGCGCGCTCATGTACATGTAGCCCAGCGCCAGCGGCACCAGCGAGGCGACGATCTTGGCCGAGGCGCGGGCCTCGGAGGTCTTGGCCTGGATCTTCAGGTGCAGCTCGTGGCGGTCGCGCAGGGTCGAGGCCAGGCGGTCGAGGGTTTCGCCCAGGCGCCCGCCAGCCTCCTGGTTGATGATCAGAATCACCGCAAAGAAGCGGTACTCGTTGAGCGGCACGCGCTTGGCCGAGTCCTGCATGGCCTGGCGCAGCGGCACGCCCAGGCGCAGCCAGTTGTCGATCAGGGCGAACTCCACTGACAGCGGCCCGGGCAGGTTCGGCGCCACCAGGGCGAAGGCGTTGCTCACCGGCACCCCGGCGCGGGCGGTGCGGGTGATGGCGTCGATGGCCTCGGGCAGGCTCTGCTTGAGCTCCTTGAGGTGGCGGGCCATGCCGTTGCGGTAGCCGATGCTGGCCAGCACGCTGAAGGCCAGCACCGTCAGCAGCAGGCTGCCGAGCACCGGGAACGGGGTTTCGCGGCCCAGCAGCACGCCGGCCATGAAGCTCACCAGCAGGGTCAGGCCGGCGCGCATCGCCAGGCTCTGGCGCCAGCCCAGCACTTGCAGGCCCAGCCACAGCTGCGCCAGGCGCGGGCCGAGCAGCGGCAGGTCGGCGAACGGGGTGTGCTCCAGGTCCTTGAGAATGCCCGCTGCGGCGCCTTGCGGGTCGGCGTTGCGGGCTTGGCCTGCGAGGTCTTCCTTGAGCTGCTCCAGGCGCTGGGCGATGGCCTTGTCGTCCGGGCCGCGGGCCCGCAGGCTGCGGGCGGCAAGCACCGCCAGCAGCACGGCGAGGAACACCAGTGCGGTCAGCAGGTCGAGGGTGGCGTCCATCAGGCGTGGCCCCCGAACAGGTGCGAATGCGAGGTGTAGAACTGCGGGCGCTGGCCGCTGGCTTCGTACTGGCCGAGCAGCTTGCCGTTGGCATCGACGCTGTGGGTCTTGAAGCCGAACAGTTCCTGGGTCTGGATCACGTCGTTCTCCATGCCGCAAATCTCGGTGACCGAGACGATGCGCCGGCCGCCGTCGCGCATGCGCTCCACCTGCACGATCAGGTTCACGGCACTGGCGATCTGCCGGCGGATGGCTTCCAGCGGCAGCTGCATGCTGGCCATCATCACCATGTTTTCCAGACGCATGATGGCGTCGCGCGGGGTGTTGGCGTGCACCGTCGACAGCGAGCCGTCGTGGCCGGTGTTCATGGCCTGGAGCATGTCGAAGCATTCGCCGCCGCGCACCTCGCCGAGGATGATGCGGTCTGGGCGCATACGCAGGGCGTTGCGCACCAGGTCGCGTTGGTCGACCTTGCCGGTGCCCTCGGCGCTGACCGGGCGGGTTTCCAGGCGCACCACGTGGGCCTGCTGCAGTTGCAGCTCGGCGGCGTCCTCGATGGTGATCACCCGGTCGGCGTCGCTGATGTTCTGCGACAGGGCGTTGAGCAGGGTGGTCTTGCCCGCGCCGGTACCGCCGGAAACGATGATGTTCAGCCGCGCCAGCATGGCGCGCTTGAGCACCTCGACCATGTCCATGGACAGCGCGCCGCGTTCGGCGAGAATCTCCAGGGACATGTTGCGGCGCATGAATTTACGAATCGAGATGCTGGTGCCGTCGATCGCCAGCGGGTAGGTGATGACGTTGACCCGGCTGCCGTCGGCCAGGCGTGCGTCGACCATCGGATGGCTTTCGTCGATACGCCGGCCCACCGCTGCGGCAATGCGCTGGGCGGTGTTGAACACGTGCTCTTCGTCAACGAAGGTGATCGGCGAGAGCTCCAGCTTGCCGTAGCGCTCGACGAACACCTGGCCTGCACCGTTGACCAGGATGTCGTTCACCGAATCGTCGGCCAGCAGCGGCTCGATCGGGCCGATGCCGACCATCTCGTTGAGGGTCTCTTCGGCGATGGCTTCTTCTTCGGGGCGCGACAGCTGCAGGCGGTGCTCGTCGCAGATGCGCCGGATCATGCTCTCGATCTGCAGGCGCAGCTTGTCGCGGCCCATGGCGGCGGCTTTGAGCGGGTCGATCTGGTCGTACAGGTGGTGGCGCACCAGCTTGCGGTTCTGCGCCCCCGGGGTGTCCTGCGGGCGTTGCTGGGCGCTGCGCTGGGTGCTGGTGGCGCGCAGCTCCTGGCTGGGCGGCGCAGGCTGTTCGGCGGCGTGTTTCACATCGGCGCGCACCGGCCGGGGTTTGTGCGGTTGCTTGATCAGCATCGATAGGGCTCCTTCACGCGGCGCGCTGGCGGGTCAGCGCCTGCTTCAGGCGGGCCATCAGGCCACTGCCCTGGGCGGCGCGCTGCGGGGTGTGGCCGGTGGCGAGGTCGGCGAGGTCGAGCAGGGCGTTATGGAATGCCGGGGCCCCGGCCAGCTTGAGCGGGCCGGCCAACAGGCTGCCGGGCAGCGACGGGCCGGCCCAGGGCAGGGCCAGGTCGATGCGCCGCTCGACGAAGTCCTCGAACTGGCTGCGCTCGATCACGCCCGGGTGCTGGCCACGGGCGGCGTTGCTCACCAGCAGCAGGTGCTGGCCTTCGCTTTCGTCGCCGATTTCGCGCAGCAGGCGGTGCAGGTTGCGCGCGTCCTGCACGGTCAGGTCGGTGAGCAGGATGCGCGTCTGGGCGTGGGCCAGCACTTCCAGGCTGCCGTGCGGGCGGCCGGCGGGCAGGTCCCAGACCACCTGGTTGAACATGCTGCACAGGGTGCCGCCGATGTTCAGCAGGTGCTCCACGCTGAAGTTCTGCGCCGGGCGCAGGCCTGGGGCCTGGGCCAGCAGGTGCAGGCGTTCGTTGATGCGGCCCATGGCCCGTTGCAGCAGGCGGCTGTCCAGCTCGGTGCTGGTCAGGGCGCTGGCCAGGCCCGCTTCGCCCTCAAAGCCCAGCAGCAGGCTCTGGTCACCGTTGCAGCGGTCGAAGTCGACCATGGCGGTGGGGGTGTGGCGTTGTTCGCTCAGCAGCAGCGCCAGGCTGGCGGCCACGGTGCTGGTGCCGACCCCGCCCGAGGCGCCGCTGATGGCCAGGGTGCGCCCGCTGCGCACGCCGTGGGCGACGCTGTGGCCGTTGCGTGCGCGGGCCACGGTGGTGGCCAGCAGGTCCAGCGGCACGGGTTTGGCCAGGTAGTCGAACACGCCGCTGTGCAGCAGGGTGCGGTACAGGTCGATATCCTGCTTGCGGCCCAGGGTGACGATGTGGCACGACGGGTCGCAGACCTGCGCCAGTTCTTCGAGCGATTGCAGCGGCAGCGGGTCACCTTCGATGTCCACCACCAGCACTTCGGCGGGCGGGTTGCTGCGGCACCAGGCGATGGCAGCGGCAATGCCGCCGGGCAGGGCCTGTTCGGGCGACTGGCCCAGGCGCGTGAGCATTTCGCCGAAGCGGGTGGCCTCTTCGTTGCTGGCGGCAAACAGCATCAGGTCCTGGGCGGGGAGGGTTGTGTCGTTCATGTCGCGGTTCTCTCTGCGAGCGGCCGAAGGCGGTCAGTCCTGGAAGTCGATGTCGAGCAGCTCGCGCACTTCATCCTCGTGGTAGCGCTGCATGGCGCCCACCGCGTGAATGCCGTCGGCGCTGTCGAGGGTGCGCGGGCGGGCCAGGTCGCGCGGGTCGGCGACCATCGCGGCAATGTTGGCGCGCACCGCGCAGCCGGGCTGGCCGACGGCCTCGAACGGCTTGACCGTCCAGGTTTGGGCATTGGCCACGCTGCAGTCGGGGATCTTCGCCACGATGGCTTCGGACACCACTTGCAGGTCCCAGTCACGGGCTTCGCCGGCGTCCAGGCGGGTGGGGCGGATGCTCACCTCGGCGGCGCCCTGATCGCGCAGCACGCTGGCCAGGCGCTGGGCCAGGCGGTCGCCGCTGGGGGTGTATGGCTGCAGGGTCAGGTGCTGGTTGTGCAGGCGGCCCTGGGCGTGCAGCAGGCTGTTGAGGTTGTCCAGGGATTCGGCGGTGAAGCTGCCGTTGCCGCTGGCCTTGAGCGAGGCCATCAGCGCCGACGGCGCCACCGTGGCCTGGGGGACCGGGGTGAACGGGGCAAAGCGGGTTTCACGCATCTGGTTGAGCTGGCGGTCGCAACCACCCAACAGCACGGCCAGGGTCAGCAGGGGCAGCAGGGCACGTCTAGTCATGGCGGTTCTCCTCAGAACAGGTAGCCGGCGGTGGCTTGCAGCGGCAGCACGGCGTCCAGCGAACGCACGCCGCGGCCTGGGGTTTGCAGGTCGCCAGGGGCGGTGGGCTCGACCACGTAGGCGGTAGCGATGATTACAAGCTCCGTGTCTTCCTGTTTGCTGCTGTCGGTCTCGAACAGGCGGCCAATGCCGGGGATGCTCTTGAGCCCGGGCACGCCGGTGACGGTCTGGTTGACGTTGCTGCGCAGCATGCCGGCCAGGGCGAAACTCTGGCCGCTGGACAGCTCCACGGTGGTGTCGGCGCGGCGTACCTTGAATGCCGGGATGGTGAAGCCCTGCAGGTCGACGGCACCTTCATCGGACAGGTCGCTCACTTCAGGGGCCACGTGCAGGCTGATGCGGTTGGGCGACAGCAGGGTCGGAGTCATGCGCATGATCACGCCGTACTGCTTGTAGTCGATGGTCACCTGGTTGTTGTTCATGATCACGATCGGCACCTCGCCGCCGGCGGCAAAGCCTGCGGTCTCGCCGGACATGGCAGTGAGGTTGGGTTCGGCCAGCACCGTGGCCAGGCCGTCCTCGGACAGCGCGGTGAGCAGCCCGCCGACGGTCATCGAGCCGCGCGTGCGCACGCCGCCGGCCACGGCGTTGGTCACCGTGCCGCCGGTGAAGGCGCCGGTGGTGGCGTCGAACAGGCTGCTGCCATTGCGGAAGAAGAAGTTGCCGTCCTTGAGCGCGACGTCCCAGTTCAGGCCCAGGGAGGTGGTCATCGAGCGTGACACCTCGACGATACGCACGCTGATGTTCACCTGGGACGACAGCTCGACCTTGAGCTGGTTGACGATGCGCGGGCTGTCGCTGCCGCCGCCTGGAGCACCGCCACCGCCGCCACCGCCGCCACCACCGCCCCCTGCGCCGCCGCCTCCGCTGCTGTCGTCTTCACCGCCGACGTAGGCCTTGACCGCATCGATCACCAGCTTGGCCTGCTGCGGAGTGCGCACATTGCCGCGCACGATCAGGCCGTTGCCCGAGGCCGGGCCGAAGTTCACGTTGACCCCTGGTACTTCCTCGGCGATCTGCCGGGTGAGGGCGTCCAGGTCGTAGTGGGTCTCGAGGTTGATGGCGCTGATTACCTGGTCGTTGGCATCCAGCGCGTACAGCGTGGTGCGCCCGGCGCCCTTGGCGTAGACGAACACGTTGCCCGGCGAGGGCATCTGGAAGCTGGCGATGGTCGGGTCGGCCACCAGCACGTTGGCGGCCAGGGCCGGCAGTTGCAGCAGGCGCCCTTGCTTGACGGTGAGGTTCACCGTTTCGCTGGGTTGTACCTGGGTCAGCTTGCGTGGCAGTGGGCGCGGCGCAGGTTCGGCCTCGGGCTCAGGGTCGGCCGCAGTGGCCGGCAGGTTGGCGTAGATCGACGGGTCGCCCCAGGTTTCGAAATTGTCGGCGGGGTTTTCCTGGGCGGCGGCCTGGGTGGTTTCGGCCTGCACGCCTTGGGCGAGCAGGGCGCAGCCGAGGGCCAGGGCCAGTGAGGGGGCGAGTGTTGCTGGGGCGAACTTCATCGTGGGACTTCCAGAAAAGCTGCGGTGTCAGGTGGCAGGCGTGGGGTGGGCGAGTGCGGTCAGCGCGACAGGTCGCGGACTTCGACGGCGTCGCCGCGGTACATCTGCAGCATCGCCGCAGGGCTGCTCAGGCTCTTGTAGACGCCGGTGGCCTGGCTCAGGGTGGTGATGCTGCGGCCATCGGTGACCATCGGCTGGCGCGGTTCGCGGGCGCCGCGCAGTACCAGTTGCAAGGTGCCGACTTCCTTGGCTACCGACAGGCGCTCGGCCTGGGCCGGGGTCACCTCCAGGGTCACGGTCTCGAAGCTGGTGTAGCGCTTCTTGTCCTTCTCCACCGGTTGCTCTTCACGCACGATCAGGGCGCCGCGGGTGATGTTGTTCAGGGCCAGCACGCGCACGTTGCGCAGCAAGGTCTGCGAGGCCAGGCGCGGGGTGCTGCTGCCGGCACCAGCGGTTTCTTTCTCTTTGTCGCGGTCCAGGCTCAGCACCACGTCGACACGGTCACCGGTGGAGACCATCCCCGAGTTGCTGGCCACCGCGCTGGTGGGCACCGAGATGGCGCGCAGGCCCGGTTGCAGCACGGCGGCGATGAAGCCCGGCTCGCCTGGCTTGATCAGCAGGGTGGCGGCCAGTGGTTGGCCTGCGCGCAGCGGGCGGCGCACGGTGCCGCCCACGGCGACGGCCAGGGTGTCTTTGTTGTCGAGGAAGTACAGCAGCGACGAATGCTCGCCTTCCAGTACTTGCCAGCGCACGGCCAGGGTGTCGATGAACTCGCCGGGGCGCAGGTCGCGGGCGGCCACCAGCACGGCGGGCAGGGCAGGCGGCGCGGGTGGCGGTGCAACCACCACAGGTGCCGGGGCCGGCTTGAGCATGACCCGCACCAGCAGCGCGGCGCTGCCGGCGACCAGCAGCGTGCCTGCCAGCAGAAGGACGGAAGGGGTTTTCATGATGAAGTCGCGTGCTCAGGAATGGATGGGAATGAACAGGATGTAGAGGGCACCGGTGACGATGGCCAGCCCGTAGGGGATGCCCTGCGGGCAGTGTTCGGTGATCACGATCGGGGTCTGGATGCCCAGGCGCGGAAAGCGCCGGGCCAGGCGCTGCACGCCGTGGCCGAGCAACTGCTCGATACGCGCCAGCAGCGGCAAGCCCAGGGCCAGCAGGCCGCCGGCCAGTGCCGTGACGATCAGAAACGCCAGTTGGTCGGCAGGCCCGACCCACAGGCAGATCACGGCCATCAGCTTGACGTCGCCGGCGCCGACCCGGCCCAGGAAGAACAGCCCGCAGCCCACCAGCAGCACCAGTGCCGCGCCCAGCAGGCAGGCGCCCATGGCGCTGAACACGCCGAGGGTGTCCAGCTGTTGCCAGGGGCCGAAGCCCAGCAGGGCGGCGGCCGGTTGTACGAACCACAGCGCCAGCAGCACCAGCACCAGCAGGTTGTGGATGCGCCGGTAGAGCAGGTCGGAGCCGACCACGAACACCAGCGCCGGCAGCAGCACGAAGAGGGCGAGGGTGTTGTCCATGGGGCGCTCCGGGCTCCGGGTTACTGGCCGGGGGCGTTGGTGTTGGTGATCTGGTCGGCGATGGAGGAGAAGCGTTCCTTCAGCGCGGTGACGAACACACCGTCGGAGCCGAAGATCACGCCGATGGCAGCAGCCATGGCGGCGGCGAGGATGCCGTATTCGATGGCGGTGACACCGCTTTCATCGTTGAGGAACTGTTTGAAGCGCTTGAGCATGGCGGGCTCCGGTGGGCGAAGGGGTGGATGGGAAGTGGTTGGTATTAAGATTTATTCTCATGTACCGGGCAAGGGCGGGTGTATTAAGAATGCTTAAGGAAGTGAGAGGTTTTGCCGCATTCCTGTAGGAGCCGGCTTGCCGGCGATGAGGCCAGCAAGGCAAGCGCTGTTACCCGGCCAGGCCCCATCGCGGGGCAAGCTCGCTCCTAAGGAACAAATCACAACTCGTTGATTTAACGAAGATTCTGTGGGAGCGGCTTTAGCCGCGAACACCGGCGCAGCCGGTGCCATCTAGCGCGGTGCCTGCTTCGCGGCTAAAGCCGCTCCCACAGGTACGGCGCATGGTTCGGGCTTCGCGCGATCCTGTAGGAGATCACCCAGCCCTTTGGGCTGCGCTGTCGCGCAGAGAACAGAATTCGTAAGCGCGCGACATACCCTGTGGGAGCGGGTTTACCCGCGAAGCAAGCGACGCGGAGTCTGGCACCGGCTTCGCCGGTGTTCGCGGGTAAACCCGCTCCCACAGGGCCCTGCTAAATCAATGAGTTGTGTTTTGTTCTATGAGAGCCGGCTTGCCGGCGATCACCGGCACAGCCGGTGCCAGCATTCGCCTGTGCCGGCCCTATCGCCGGCAAGCCGGCTCCTACAGGGGGCGTGTAGAAACGGGGGCTGCGGGGGCCTTGATCTCCAGCATCGCGCACAGCCCGGGCTGGTTGTCGATCAGCAACAGCTGGCCGCCGTGCAGGTCGCAGATGGCGCGGGTTAGGGTCAGGCCCAGGCCGTTGCCGGGCACGTTGCCGCTGGTGTCCAGGCGCTGGAAGCGGGCCATGGCGCGGTCGTTGAGCGCGTCGGGGATGCCGCGGCCGCGGTCGGCCACGCACAACCGCGAACGGTTGCGCACCTGCTCGCCGCGCAGGGTGATCGGCGAGCCCTTGGGCGAGTACTTCAGGGCGTTGTCCACCAGGTTGGCCAGGGCCTGGAACAGCAGCGCGCGGTCGCCGTACACCCTCACCCGCGGGCTGCACTGCACGTTCAACTGGCAGTCACGCTCCTCGGCAAGCGGTTGGTAGTAGTCGGCGATGTCCTGCAGCAGCTCCTGCGCGCTGTGGCTGTCGAACTGGTGGGCGCAGCGGCCGGTTTCCACCTCGCCAATGCGCATCACCGCGCGGAACAGGCTCTGGATGCGTTCGCTGTCGGACACCGCCTGCATCAGCTCGGCCCGCGCCGGCTCGTCCTGCAACTGCTCGGCCACGCTCAGCAGGCGGGCCTGCAGGCGGGTCAGCGGGGTGCGCAGCTCGTGGGCGATGTGGCTGGTGATGTTCTTCACTTCCTCCATCAGCCGGTCGATGCGCTGCAAGCTGTGGTTGACCTCGCTACCGAGCTGGTCGAACTCGTCGCCGTCGCTGTGGCAGGCCACCCGCGAGCCGTGCTCGCCACTGGCGTAGCGGGCCAGGGCATCGCGGATGTGGTTGATGCGCTCCAGGTTGCGCCGGCTGAAGGGCAGGCTGGTGAGCAGGATCAACAGCAGCACCAGCAGCATGGTGGCGCCGGCCATCAGCGGGATGATCCGCGTGCGTTCGAGCATCGGCCGCAGGTTGTAGGCGCTGAAGTAGCTGCCGCCGTCGGCCAGCGGCACCAGCAGGCCGAGGATCTCCGCCGTGCCGTTGCCACCGGGCACCACGGCATGGCGCCAGTTGCCCAGGCAGCCGCCGGCGCAGTCGAACTGCGGCACCAGCCAGGCGTTGCCATAGCGCAGCTGGCCCTGGGCATCGACCACCGTGGGCAGGTGCTCCTTGCGCGCCTCGGTGGGTTCGCGCTGCTGCAGCGCCGCCACCACTTGCGCGGTGCTGCGCAGGCTGCCGTGCAACTGCTGGGAGCGCACGTCGTTGAGGATCATGTCGCGCACGTGGCTGCGGGTTACCACTTCGAGCAGGTGGTTGCTGCACACGATCGAGATCAGCGACACCAGCAGGCAGACGAAGGCGATGGTCGAGGCCTGGCGAAAGTTGCTGGTGTTGAGCAACTGGCGCAGGCCATAGGCGTTAACCAAGGACATAGCCGATGGCGCGTATGGTGCGGATCATCTGGCGTTCGAAGCCCTTGTCGATCTTGGTGCGCAGCTTGGACAGGTGCACGTCGATCAGGTTGGTCTGCGGGTCGAAGTGGTAGCCCCACACCCGCTCCAGCAGCATGCTGCGGGTGACGGTCTGGCCGCGGTGCTCGGCCAGTACCTGCAGCAGCTTGAACTCCTTGTCGGTGAGGTCGATGCGCTGGCCGTCGCGGCTGACCGTGCGCCGGCTCAGGTCCACCTGCAACTCGTCGATTTGCAGCACCTCGTCGTGGGCGTGCTGCTGGTGGCGGCGGGCGAGCAGCTCCAGACGCAGCAGCAGCTCGGTGAAGTCGAACGGCTTGCCCAGGTAATCGTCGGCGCCGGCGCGCAGGCCTTCGACGCGGTCGGCGGTCTGATCGTTTGCGGACAGCACCAGGATCGGCGGGCGCGGCTTGCCGGTGAGCTGGTTGAGTACTTCGATGCCGTCCATCTTGGGCAGAACGCGGTCGAGGATCACCACGTCGAAGGCTTCGCGCAGGATCATGTCCAGGGCGCCTTCGCCGTTGTCGGTCATCCTGCAGTTGTGCCCGCACGCATGCAGCTTGCTGCCCAACCAGTGACTGACCGAGGGGTCGTCTTCCACCACCAATACGCGCATGGCGTTGATCCTTTAAATAGCGTCGAAGGAGTGTTGCATTCTCACGGGTGGCCGCTGGCCAACTGAGTTAAGAATTATTAAACAGAATGAGAATACTTATCAATAAGCTTTGATTGTATTTTGCAATTACGTTCGATTACTCGCAATTTTCGAAGTTTTATGCAGGGTTTGGCAGGGAAAAACCCTTGGTATGCCAGGGTTATGCGCAAGGGTGTTGCGGGCAGGGAGGCTAGGCGGGGAATGCGGCGTGGTGTATAGACGCGGCAGCTTTGGTTTTTTTCAGAAGGTTTTGCAAGGAGTGCAGGTGACATGCAGGAATCGCTGTTTTACGACTTGCTCGCAGTGCTGATGCGGGTGGTGTGTTACCCCATCGGCTGGTTGGTGTTGCGCTTGCTGACCTTCGGTCACTACCCCCGGCGGGGTATTTGGTTGAGCGGTTCGACGCCGGAGGTGATGACCACGATGCTGGGGGTGGTGGTGTTGCTGGTTGGGGTGATGGCGCTGGCGGGGCAGTTTGTGGTGGGGTAGGGCGCTGTCAGGCGGATGCGATCCTTGTAGGAGCGGCCTTGTGTCGCGAAAGGGCTGCGAAGCGGCCCCAGGATGTCAGCTTTGCCGCATCAATCGCCGGGGCTGCTTCGCAGCCCTTTCGCGATACAAGGCCGCTCCTACAGGCGAGCATTGCAGGTCAATCAAGTGCTGGGGCAAATGCCCTGTCGATAAACGCCTCCAACCCCGCCGCCTCGATGATCTCGATGGAAAAATGCCCGAATCGCTTGGGCAACCAGATGATCCGCGCCCCGGCTGGCGAGGTCAGGGCCTCGCGGGCCAGGGGCTGGCCATTCTCGTCTTCCGGCTGCACACCGCTGGCCACCAGTTCGTCATAGGCCAGCTCGATGTCCGGGGTGGAGTAGCAGTGGCGGTAGATCATCCCCTCGCCATGGGTATCGAGCAGTGCTTTCAGATTGCCGGCCAGCGGCTGCACCAGCATGAACCGCTCCTTGCCCATGCGCGCGATGGCGTAGCGCACATGCAGGCCGCCGCGCTGCCACACCTGGGTGGTGGAAATCTCGGCGCTTAGCACCTGCCGGTAGTAATCGCAGGCTTGTTCGAGCTGGCTGACCAGCACATCGACGTGGCTGAAGGTGAGCTGCATGGCGTGGGCTCCTGGGTGGCCAGCGAGCATAACCCAGGCACGTGCCCTGTAGGAGCCGGCTTGCCGGCGATAGGGCCAACCTGCCTACAAAGCCATCAATGCACCGTCTGCGGCGCCTCGGACACTTGCTGCACTTGCGCCAGCAGCGCCTCCAGCAAGGTGCGCACGCTTTCCAGCTCATGCATCGCCGCCAACAACAGGAACGAACCCGGCGAACGAGTACTGAGCAACAGGGATTGATGGGTGACGGCCAGCGCGCAATTCACATGCTCGGTGGTCTGCACCAAGGTGTCTTCGAAAAGGTGAGGGTGGGGTGGATCGGGGACAATCTTCAGCATAGTGACCTCAGTGTCTGTAGGGACTACCAGAGACCCGCTGTCAAACAGGAAGGTGGCAGCAGTACGTGGGTTGACAGACCGAGGACACTGAACTCGGCGCACTCGAAAGTGCCCCACGTACAGCCGCCATTGAGGTTGCACGCGTGATCAGTAGTCGAAACAGTCTGTCAAAACTGACCGCTGAATATGCAGCGGCTGGCCGAGACTAGTGACCGAAACGGGCCTGGGCAATGGCTGAACGCGTGGAAAAGCTTGTTTGGGAAACGTCCTACATGGAATAGGGAAAATCCGATAAGTCAGGCCGCAAAGCGGCCTCATCGCCGGCAAGCCGGCTCCTACAGGGGGCGCGCCCGTGGCTTCAGTGCCTTGGCCAGGGCGCAGTTCACATGCTCGGTGCTCTGTACCAAGGCGCCCTGATGCGGCATGAAGACATGCGCGTTGATGCCCTGATGCCGCCTTGAGACATGCACCAAGGCTGGCAACCATGGCCTGACAGGCATGGCCACGTTGCAACAAATGTGGGAGCGGGTTTATCGGGGTGCCGAACCACCGCGAAGCGCCGCGCGGGCGGCGCTCGATCTTGAGAGCGCTGCAAAGCTTTCGTCGGGCACCTGTATGCCCTGATGCACTCTGGAGGCGTGCGCCTCGAAGCCCCGTTGCAACCTGAAGCCACTCCTTCTCCGTTCGACCCAGATCATGGCTGGATTGATCGCAGCAGGGCTGCCAGGTGTTCGACGAAAACTCTCCTGCGCCTATGAAACCGAGCACCGCCCGCGCGGCGCTTCGCGGTGGTTCGGCACCCCGATAAACCCGCTCCCACATTTGTTGCAACGTGCCGTACCTGTCAGGCCATGGTTGCCAGCCTTGGCGCATGTCTCACGCAACATTACGCTTGCTGGTTAATCGACGCTGGCTTGAGCTGGAGGGGGCGGGCTTCAAGCGTGTGTCGATTCAGAATGCGGTCGTCCATTTGGTCGAGCGCGAGAAGGTCAATCGGCAAGCGGCATTAAGGGTTGTCAATCGGGGTAGGAGCACCCCTCAGTTGAGCGCACAGGAAAAGGAATTGCAGCGTCTCTTCCGGGCGGCTCAGCGATATGAAAAGAAGAATCCGATACGCTGACCGCACCTCGGAAAAGCGCCCATTGATTGTTATAGCCCGGGGTACAACGTTCTTTTCCTGCTGAAACAATCAATTAGGGGCGGAAGGGGTCTCGCTCTCCCTCGCATTGTTTCAGACGAGCAACTACGTCAGGGGGGGTCTTGTCTGTATCTATCCTGCCAGTAGAATCAAGATTGATTTCTGTCGTGGCTCCCCATCTTGGAGTGATGTTGATGCATCTCTGAAAGCCCTTGTCTGACCACCAATCGAACATCATGAAAAAGTCCTTATCGGGGAACACGTGGCCGATGTCTGCGGTTGATTGGCCGGGTAGTATTTCGCCCTTGTCGATGCGGTGCTGAGTGTTCCAAATATAGTGTAACTCCTGCTTACCCTCTTTTGGATAATGAACGGCTACCCTTGGCAACGTCCCATACCAAAATGCCAACGATACAAGAAGGGCCAGGAACATCACACGGCCCTTACCCATCTTGGTTACACACGTGGGCACGAACGCCATCTCCCCAATCCTCTGGCTTTACAGCAAGAACCTTATCCATGATCATCTTTGCGGTAATACCCCCGTTAGGGTGTTCGGTGAATAGTTCGATGCCTATGCTGATTGATATCCGGTCGGGAGCATCGTCGTAGACTTTCGCACCTTCTACGCCTTCTGTCGCGTGTGGTCCTCTGCGATTTTCCCAATCAAACACTTTCCTGATGGCGTCTGATGCGTACTGTTCAACCCCAGCACCATCGGCCAGCACGCTTTCGGAAAGCCCCCCAGCCCTGCCAACATAGCCGTAATGTATGTTCGACCAGATATCATAGAAGTAGTCGTATTTACCCTGTTTGTGCCGATAGCCGCCAAACTTCGCATGGATTATCGGCTTGTGGTCCCATGGACGATTCTGGCCTACTCGCTCAGTCCAAATGGCCATAGCAGCTGCACCATTCGCAGCCCCTATCGCTTGAGCGCTGGTCGTCCCTATCTGCGCATACCATGCCATGGGACGGCCATTCACTTGAATAGACGGGAAGCCTGTAGTGATGACTGCCCCACACCCACAGGTATCTCCCACACGGGCAGACCCCATGAAGTTGATGTTTACGTCACCGGATGCGGAAGCGATAGGGTTAGTCCCGTGACCGGGCAATGGGCAGACGTGTTTGTCACCCAGTCGAGCAGAAGAAATCATCGAGCATCGTCCTTGCGTCTTTCGTCCATAGACAAACCAGTCTTTAAGCTGGCGCGCGGAGGCTACTGGAAACGGGAGGGCAGATCTATAGGAAAAGTTCTAATCTTGGACAGTGGGAGCTGCGGAAAATCCCATTGAGCGTATTCACAGTTGAACACTGAAGGGAGGGTAGGGAGCCACGGTGGCTACAACGTCCTCTACCTGCGCTTGTATGGGGTGTGACTGGACACGGATGTCTGTTCACTGCCAGCACTCATTTAAAAACACCCACTATAAGCAGAGGGGGCTTAAAGGTATCTCTCTTAGGCGCTCGGTTTTATAGGCGCAGGAGAGTTTTGGTCGAACACCTGGCAGCCCTAATGCGATCACCCCAACAATGATTGAGGTCGCAGGTGTGGCTTCAGGGATGTATCGAGGCTTCGAGGTGTAAGTCTCCAGAGTGCATCAGGGCATACAGGTGCCAGACGAAAGCTTTGCAGCGCTCTCAAGATCGAGCGCCGCCCGCGCGGCGCTTCGCGGGTAAACCCGCTCCCACATTTGTTGCAACGTGGCCATGCCTGTCAGGCCATGGTTGCCAGCCTTGGTGCATGTCTTCAGGCCGCATCAGGGCATAGAGGCTCCGGCGAAAACTTGCTTGCTCGCAAGCCCGCCCCTACAGCGAAGCCCCTCCCGCCAGGGGTTTGAGCTCACTCGGCAAGCGCCCGGTCCAGCGCTTGAACGAGCGGCGCAAATTGGTGTTGTCGTTGAACCCCAGCATCTGCGCCACCTCGTCGTTGCCATACCCCTTGACCTGATACAGGTACAACGCCAGATCGCGCCGGGCACAGTCGAGCTGTTCCTGAAAATGCGTACCCTGGCGCGCCAGGCGGCGCTTGAACGAGGCCGGGCTGGTGGCGAAGGCGCAGGCGACGCGCTCAAGGCTCAGGGGCTGGCGCAGTTGGGCGAGCAGATGGTCGTGCAACTGGTCGAGAAAACTCGTCTGCCAACCCCAGGTGTTCAATTGCGCATCGCACGCCTGGCGCGCCACCTGCTGGGCGGTGGAGCCGGCGCCGGGCCAGGGGCGCAGCAGGTATTCGCGGGGCACGCTCATCACCGTGCACGGGCAGTCGAAGGCCAGCGCATCGCCCAGGTGCACCCAGTACTGCTCCACATACCCAGGCTCCGGGTGGGCGAACTGAAAGCGCCACGGCAACTGCTCGTGCTGTTGACGGCGGGCCAGGGCGACCACGGCGGTCATGCTGGCTTCGAGCAGGAACAGGGTCTGCTCGCCCATGGCGCAGCTTTCGCGCCAGTACAGGTGCAGGTACTGCTCGTCCAGGCGCAGCACCGGGGTCAGCAGCGGCGACAGCAGGGCGCGGTACTGGCTCAGGCGCTCCAGCGCCTGCAGCAGGTGGTCGGCCTGCTCCAGCAGCAGGCTGGCGGCGCCGTAGTGCCCGGGCCACAGGCGCTGGCCATAGAGAAAGCTGCTGTCGGCGGCGTCCAGCAGGCGCCGGGCGTTGGCGATCAGGCGCAGGAACTGCTGCGGGCTGAGCTGCGCGGTGCCTGTGATGATGTCCTCGTAGAACAGCCCGCAACCGCGCAGCAGGTGGTGTGTGTCGATGTGCCGCGAGCGCGCCAGGTCGATCAGCGCGGCGGGCAGGTGGTGGGCGGCAATGAAACGGCTGTCGCTGTCGTAGCCGTTCATGCGCTGCGCACCTGGCGTGGCTTGGCCCGGGCCAGGGCCTGGTTGAGGCGCTTGAGCAACTGCGCCTCGTCTTCATCTACAGCCATCACGCAGGCAACGCTGGCAGCCAGTTGCAGGCGTTCGCCGTGGCGGGCGGTGTGGTGGGCCAGATGGGCGATGCTTTGGCGCAGCGCCTCGGCCATGGCCTGGGCCTGGCGCTCACCGGTGTTGGGCAGCACCGCGACGAAACGATCGCCGGCCAGGCGGCAGAGCATGTCCTGCTGGCGCAGGTTGAGCAGCAGCAACTGCGCCACTACTTGCAGCACCTGGTCGCCTTCGTCCTGGCCATAGCGCTGGTTGACCTGGTTGAAGTCGTCCAGGTCGATGGCCACCAGCGACAGCGGCTGCTGTTCGGTGCTGGCCTGGGCGATGGCCTGTTGCAGGTGCTGGCGCAGGTACTGGGCGCCGGCCAGCGGGGTGAGCTTGTCGAACAGACGGTGCTCGCGGAACAGCTGTTCGCGCTTGCGCATCTGCTCGCTGATGGCGCGTTGCTCCTGCTGCAGGTGGTACATGCCGAGGGTCAACAGCAGCATGCCTACTGGCATGGGGGCGGTTTCCAGCCAGTTGTCCCAAATCGCCTCGGGGGGCAGGCGGATGAATTCGTCGAGGGTGTCCATCCACATGGAAAACGCGGTAAAGCACAGGCCCACGGACAGCAACCGGGTGACCCTGCCGGCCGGTCGGCCACGCAGCAGCATGAACAGCCAGCCGCAGAGGATCAGGCAGGTGCCGCCTTCGCCGGCCACGTCCATCCAGTTGATTTCGGCCCAGGGTTTGATGTTGCCGGCGGCAAGGTAGATGAGCAGGCCGGCGTTGAAGGCCAGCAGCAGGCCGGCGAGGGTCAGGCCGTGGCGTTTGAGCAGGGGGGGCATGGGGCGTCCTTGGTGTTGTTGTGGCCTGGGCGGGCCCTATCGCCGGCAGGCCGGCAGCTTACAGTGCAGGTCTGAAACTCATGCGACTCTCTGTGGGAGCGGCCTTGTGTCGCGATGGGCTGCGCAGCGGCCCCCGGATCTTGGCTTCATGCAAAATCGCCGGGGCTGCTTTGCAGCCCATCGCGACACAAGGCCGCTCCTACAAGGGACCCCTGGTGGCAGTGGGCAGCATGCGGGCCGATTATCTCAATCCGATGACGCTCACTTGCCGCGTGCGGTGCAGGGCAGGCCGTCCGGGCCGGTGCTGGCGTCGCAGTAACGCTCGCTGGCCAGGGCCAGCTTGGGCTCGTGCAGGAACTTGCGGCCCTTGGCGTCGCGCTGGATGTCGAAGGCGTCGTACAACTGGTCGTCGGCCGAATAGGCGCGTACCTGCAGGCGGTCCTTCTCTACCCGCACGGTCTGGTACAGCTGGGTGTCCTCGGCGCTGCGGTCGGGCTGGCGGTGGGCGCGGTCGTTCAGGCCATACATTTTCGAGCCGGTCACCGAGACCATGTACACCGGGCCAATGGCCTGCCTGGCGCGCTGCGCGGCGGCGGTGGCCTGGCGCCCGGCGGCGTGGGTCAGGCGGCTGTAGCAGTGGTCGTGGCCCTGCAGCACCAGGTCGACCTTGTAGCGCTCAAGCAAAGGTTGCCAGGCGGCCTTCAGCGGTTCGGTGTCTTCGGGGCGGGCGCAGGTGTAGACCGGCTGGTGCATGACCACGATGTTCCACTGCGCCTTGCTGCTGCGCAGGGTGTTCTCAAGCCATGCGGTTTGCGCCGGCAGGGTGCCCAGGTCGAGGGCCGAGGTGCCGTCCAGCACCACGAAGCGCACGTTCTGGTAGTCGCTGTAGTAGCTGGTGTCGGCCACCCCTTCGGCGCCGTTGCGCGGCAGGGCGAACTGGGCCGGTACGTGGGGGCTCAGGCTGCGGCTTTCGCTGCCGTCGGCGTTCAACTGCTCCAGGTACTCGTGGTTGCCGAAGGCGGTCAGCTGCGGGATGGCGGCGTACGACCAACCACCGGCCTGGTTCCATTCGCCCCACTCGTCGTCGTGGGCCAGGTCGTCGCGCGAGGCCACCAGGTCGCCGGCGTGCACCACCAGGGCCGGCTGCGCCACGCTGCGCAGGGCCTGGCGGATGGTGCGCGAGGCGATGGCGAGGATGTCGTTCTGGGTGTCGCCCAGGTACACGAAACTGAACGGCGCGAACTGGCCTTTGGCGGTGCGGAACTGGTGCCACTCGCTCCAGCCGGCGCTGCCCTTGACCCGGTACACATAGGCGGTGTCAGGCTGCAGGTGCTCCAGGCGCACCTGGTGGTAGTTGGCCGGGCCGTTGTCGCTGTCCAGGCGCTGGGTGCTGCCATTGAGCTGGCTGGCTTTGGCCTCCAGCGACGGGCCGGCCAGGGCCGGGCCCAGTTGCAGCACGGCGTCGGCCTGGGCCAGGTCGGTGCGGTAGCTGACCGCCATCTGGGTGGCGGCGTTCTGCCCCGGGGTGAGCACGATGCGGTCGGCAAGGGTGCCGGCGGCGTAGGGCTGGCCGGGTGAGCGCGGGATGGGGTTGGTGTCGCTGGCCTGGGCCATGGCGGCGCAGAGCAGGGTGGCGGCGAACAGCAGGGGGCGGTGCATGGGGTTTCCTCGAATGGCCCGGATGGCGTGATGGGGGGCAAAGGAAACAAAGGCGAATGACGGTTCGGTTACCGGGTGGGGGGTCGATTTGGCTCAGGTGAGCGAGTGTTCCAAAGCTGATTTTGGCGGCCATGCACGCCCCTGTGGGAGCGGGTTCACCCGCGAAGCAGGCGGCGCGGTAGATGGCACCGGCTGCGCCGGTGTTCGCGGGTGAACCCGCTCCCACAGGGGGCTGCGAGCACTTGGGCGAGCATTTTCCAGCGCGGTAGCGCACCTTGCAGAGTTGGAGTGTCGATGCTGTTGGCCAGGGGTCATTTGAGCTCAAAACGTCGGTAAAAACCGCCGAAAACCCGGTGCCAGGGCGTTAGCTGCCGGGCTCTGTCATGCAAGTGCCACACAGCCTTTTTAGCGTTCGCAGCCATTCCCGGGTTCGCCGGGCCACTGCAAACGAGGGTTTCCAAGGTGGCAATGCCGTTACGTCACATCCGTTGCAACGGGTTTCGGGTCAGCCTGCTGGCCATCGCCATCGGCGCCGCACCTGCCTGGGCCGAGGAAGAGGCGGTGGAGCGGGTCGAGGTAATCGGCCAGGCTGCCAGCATCGACAAGGCCCTGCGCGAGCAGAAGAGCTCCGACAGCATCGAGAGCGTGGTGCACGCCGACGGCGTCGGCCAGTTGCCGGACGACAACGCCGCCGAAGCCCTGCAGCGGGTGCCGGGCCTGTCGGTGGAGCGCGACCAGGGCGAAGGCCGCTTCGTCAGCGTGCGCGGTATCGCCCCGGACCTGAACAGCGTGACCATCAACGGCACTCTGGTGCCGGCCCCTGAAGGCAGCCGCCGCGCCGTGGCCCTGGACGTGCTGCCGGCAGAGCTGGTGCAGTCGCTGTCGGTGGTCAAGAGCCTGACCCCGGACATGGACGCCAACTCCCTGGGCGGCACCATCGAGGTAGAGAGCCTGTCGGCCTTCGACCACGACGGGCTGTTCTACACCTTCAGCAGCGAGGCCAGCCAGGACACCAACGTCGACAAGACCAGCCCGAAATTCTCAGGTGCCTTCAGCAACCGCTTCAGCCTGGGCGACGGCGTCGACAACTTTGGCGTGGCGGCGGCGTTCAGCTGGCAGAAGCGCAAGTTCGGCTCGGACAACGTCGAGACCGGCGGCAACTGGGACTTCAGCGGCGGCGATGCGCGCCTGGAAGAGGTGGAAGCCCGCGACTACCAGATCACCCGCGAGCGCACAGGCTTTGGCCTGAACTTCGACTACCAGCCCGACGACTACTCCAGCTACTACCTGCGCACCCTGTACAGCAAGTTCAAGGACACCGAAACGCGCAATGCCATGGGCCTGGAGTTCGCCGACCCGCAGGGTTCGGGCCAGCGTGGCGAGGCCGAGGGTTGGCGCGACCTCAAATCCCGCGAGGACACCCAGGAAATCCAGTCCTACGTGCTCGGCGGCGAACGCATGATCGGGCAGTGGACCCTCAACGCCCAGGCCGGCTACAGCCAGGCCACCGAGAAAGACCCGGGCGGCATTGCCGGGGCCAAGTTCGTCGGCGACTTCGACGGTGTGGGGTTTGACGGCACCTCCAAGCCACGCCTGAGTGTGGGCAGCGACTTCTACAACCCCAACAACTTCACCTTGGATGAAGTGGAGTGGGAGAAGGTCAACGGCAAGGACCAGGAAAAGAACATCCGCCTGGACCTGGCCCGCGACTACGAGCTGGCCGGCAACAGCGCGCAGGTGAAGTTTGGCGGCAAGGTCAGCCGGCGCGACAAGACCAGCGACACCGAAACCTGGGTGTATGACGATTTCACCGGCGTGAGCCTGGCCGACTACCAGAGCGGTAACGTCGACTATGCCCTGGGCCACTACGGCAACGGCATCAGCGCCGGCGCCATCAAGGGCCTGATCGGCAGCCTGGACAAGGCCGCGTTCTATGACGAAGAAGCCTCGCGCATCAACGATTTCGACATGCGCGAGGACATCAACGCCGCCTACCTGATGCACACCCTGGATGTAGGCGACTGGCGCCTGATCGCCGGCCTGCGCTACGAGGGCACCGAGTTCGACGCCAAGGGCACGGGCCTGCGCGAAGGCACCTACGAGAGCATCCACAGCAGCAACCGCTACGACCACTGGCTGCCCGGCCTGCATGCGCGCTACCAGCTGACGCCGGCCACCGCCCTGCGCGCGGCCTGGACCAACACCGTGGTGCGCCCGACCTTCGGCCAGCTGGCCCCGGGCTTTGCCATCGACGGCGCCGACGCCTCGTTCGGCAACCCTGAGCTGAAACCGCTGGAGTCGATGAACCTGGACTTCGGCATCGAGCACTACATGGGCCGCGCCGGGGTGGCCTCGGCGTTCCTGTTCTACAAGGACCTGGACAACTTCATCTACAGCACCGACCTCGCCGGCACCGGCGAGTGGCTGGGCTTCGACGAGGCGCTGACCTTCGAGAACGGCGGCGGCGCGCGGCTGTACGGCCTGGAGCTGGCCTACTCGCAAAAATTCGACTGGCTGCCCGAACCCTGGAACGGCCTGCTGGTGGGCGCCAACCTGACCCTGAGCAAGTCCGACGCCACCTACCAGGGCGCCACCGGTGCCAAGCGCCACATCGACCTGCCCAACCAGTCCGACACCGTGGGCAACTTCATGGTCGGCTGGGAGAACGACCGCCTCAACCTGCGCCTGGCCGCCAACTACAAGTCGGGCTACCTGCTGGAGCTGGGCGCCATCGACGACAAGGCCCACGACCAGTACGCCGACGACCAACTGCACGTGGACTTCAAGGCCGGCTACTTCCTCACCCCCGAGCTGCAGCTGACCTTCGAGGCGCAGAACATCACCGACGAGTCCTACTACGTGTACAGCGGTCACCGCCGCTACAACGCGCAATACGAAGAATACGGCCCGACCTACAAGCTCGGCCTGACCCTGACCCACTTCTGACCCGGATACTGCCTGCCGATGCGTATGTTCAATCTGTCCATGCTGGGGCTGTGTATCGCCCTGGCCCAGGGCGCCGCCGTCGCGGCGCCGAACCTGGCTTTCAAGGGCCAAACTGTTGCCAGCGAATACAGCCAGTGGCTGGCGCCGCTGCCGTTCATGCACCAGGCCGAACGCCTGCAGGTGGCCGCCAAGGCCTTGCAGGTGGTCGATGCCCAGGGCCGTGTGCTCGGTGAGCTGGCCGGGCGTTTCGAAACCCTCGACCACCGCGCCGATGCCAATGGCCTGCTGGTGGCAACCCTCGACAAGAAGCGCCAGCAGGCCTTGCTGACCCGCCTGGGTGGCGATGGCCAGTGGGCGGCGCCGCTGTACCTGCCCAAGACCCGCTATGCCATCGAAGGCCTGTGCCTGTACCGCGACAGCGCGCGCAACGACTTTTTGTTCCTGGTGGGCGAGGAGGGCCTTGGCGAGCAGTGGCTGGTCGGCCATGCCGGCGTGCCGCTGGCCGAGGCTCGCCAGGTGCGGGCCCTGAGCCTGCCGCCGCAAAGCGGCTTTTGCCAGGCCGATGACGCCAGCCACAGCCTGTACGTGAACGAAGAGAACGTCGGCCTGTGGCGCTACGAGGCGGCCGCCGAGGCGCCGCTGCTGCGCGAGCCGGTGGATTTGCGCGCACCGTTCGGCGGGCTGGCCAAGGCTGCCGCGGGCATGGCCGTGGTGCCGGGCGGGCTGCTGGCGCTGGACCCTGCGGCGGGCGCCTTGCACCTGTATCAGCAGGCTGCCGGGCACTGGACCCGGGCCGGGGTGGTGCCGCTGGCCACGCTCAAGGAGCCTGAGCAGGTAAGCGCCCGCGCTGCCGGCAAGGGGCTGGAGCTGTTGCTGGTGGACGATAAAGGCACCCACCGCGCGCAGCTGGCCTGGGCGCCGAAAGCGCTGCCACTGCCGGCCGCCCCGGCGCAGGTCACCGCGCTGGCGCAGACCGACGGGGTACCCAGCCTGGGCGATGCGGCGGACGACCCGGCGATCTGGGTCAACCCGCAGGACCCGTCGCAGAGCCGCGTGCTAGGCACCGACAAGAAGGGTGGCTTGCTGGCCTACGACCTGGCTGGCAAGCAGCTGCAGGACCTGCGGGTGGGGCGCCTGAACAACGTCGATGTGCGCAGTGGTTTTCGCCTGGGCGAGCGCGAGGTGGACCTGGCGGTGGCCAGCAACCGCGACACCAATGGCCTGCACCTGTTCGCCATTGACCAAGACAGCGGCCAGTTGAGCGATATCGGCCAGGTGCCCACGGGGCTGACGGAGGTTTACGGCCTGTGCCTGTTCAAGGGCACCGATGGCGCCATCGACGCCATCGTCAACGACAAGGACGGGCGCTTCGAGCAGTACCGCCTGGATGGCAGCAACGGCAAGGCCGGCGGCCAGCGGGTGCGCAGCTTCAGCACCCCGACCCAGTCCGAGGGCTGCGTGGCCGACGACCGCCGCCAGCGCCTGTTCATCGGTGAGGAGGATGTGGCGGTGTGGGCGTTGGATGCCCGCAGCAGTGCCCCGGCAACCCTGCACAAGGTGATCGGCGTGGGTGGCCCGGTGCAGGACGATATCGAAGGCCTGGCGCTGTACCACGGTGCGCAGCGCGATTACCTGGTGATTTCGAGCCAGGGCAACGACCGCTACGTGGTGGTCGAGGCCGAGCCGCCGTACCGGCTACGAGGCAGCTTCCAGGTGGGGTTGGATGCCGAGCGCGGCATCGACGGGGCTTCCGAGACCGATGGCCTGGAAGTGACTTCGGCGAACCTGGGCGGGCCCTTGAGCCAGGGGCTGCTGGTGGTGCAGGACGGGCGCAAGCGCATGCCCGAGGGTAACCAGAACTACAAGTACGTGGCCTGGGCCGAGGTGGCCCGGGTACTGGGGTTGGAGTGACAGCCCGGCCATGACGTGCCCCGCTGTAGGAGCGGCCTTGTGTCGCGAAAGGGGCGCGTAGCGGCCCCAGGATTTCCACGCCCATGGGGGATTGTCGGGGCTGCTGCGCAGCCCTTTCGCGACACAAGGCCGCTCCTACACACACAGGGGCGCGTTTGGCCTGGCTGTCATCCCCCCGCAACCTCTTTGCCATTGACTAGGAGCCAGCCGGCTCCCCCGATTGAAAGGACACACGACATGCAAACCCCGACAACCCCGCTGCAACACACCAGCGTCTGGGGCCTGGTCAGCGAGGCCAGCCTGGTGGTGCAGGCAGTGATGCTGTGCCTGGTGCTGGCCTCGCTGCTCAGCTGGTACCTGATCGTCTGGCGCGGCACCTTGCTGCGCCGCGCCGAAGGCCATGGCAAGGCGTTCCTCAAACAGTTCCGCGCGGGCGAACTCGGCGCGTTGTACCAGGACGCCCAGCGCAACGCACCGGGGGCGGATGCCGGCTTGCAGCAGATCTTCGTCGCCGGCTACCAGAGCTTCCAGCAACTGCAACCCGGCCAGCAGCCCGATGCCGTGCTGGAGGGCGTCGAGCGCAGCCTGCTGGTGGCCATCGCCGAGCAGGAAGAGCGCCTGGAAAAGGGCCTGCCGTTTCTCGCCACGGTGGGTTCGGTCAGCCCCTACATCGGCCTGTTCGGCACCGTGTGGGGCATCATGAACTCGTTCCTCGGGCTGTCCCAGGTGCAGCAGGCGACGCTGTCCACGGTCGCCCCGGGCATTGCCGAGGCGCTGATCGCCACTGCCATCGGCCTGTTCGCGGCCATCCCTGCGGTGATGGCCTACAACCGTTTCTCGGCCCGCGCGCAAACCCTGATCGCCCGCTACTATGCCTTCGGCAACGAGCTGCAGGGCCGCCTGCAACGGCGCTTGCAGGCAGCCCCGGCGAACCTTGCCGCAGCGGCCTGAGGAGACCCGAGCATGCTAGTCAGACCTGTGCGCAAACATGGCCTGAAGGCCGAAATGAACGTGGTGCCCTACATCGACGTGATGCTGGTGCTGCTGGTGATTTTCATGGTCACCGCGCCCATGCTGGTGCAGGGCGTGCAGATCGAGCTGCCCAAGGTGGCCGCCGAGGCGCTGCCCACGCCGAACCAGCAGCGCATCGTCACCCTGTCGGTGAAGGCCGACGGCAGTTACTACTGGAACCTGGGCAGCGAGGTGGACACCACCGCGCAGACCGACAGCGCCGTGGATACCGCACAGATGCGCGAGAAGATCGCCGTCATCGTGGCGCAAGACCCGCAGACCCAGGTGTACCTGCGCGCTGACCGCGACACCGACTACGCCAGCGTAGTGGCCGGCATCGCCGAGCTGCAGCGCGGTGGTGTCAGCCGCCTGGGCCTGATTACCGAGGCGCCGTGACCATGACCAGCCTGACCTTGCAGCAACCGATGTGGCCGGCCTGGCGCGAGCATGGCAGCGCGCTGGCCATTGCCGTGGCCCTGCATGTCGGCGCGGCCTGGTTGTTGTTCAGCCTGTCGCACACCCCCGAGCTGCCAGCACCGCCGGCGCAGGTGATCCAGACCCAGCTGGTGCAGTTGCCGGCGCCGGAGCCGGTGGTGGCTGCGCCGCCGGTGGTGGAGCCGGCACCGGTGGCGCCTGCGCCAGAACCGCAACCGACCGTGCAGGCGCCGCCGGTTGAGGACGCGGCGCTTGCGCTCAAGCGGGTACAGCAAAAGGAGCGCCGCGAGCGCGAGCAGCAGGCCGAGCTGGCGCGCAAGCAGCGCCAGGAAAGCGAGCGCCGCGAGCAGTTGGCGCGGGACGAAAAGGCCCGCGAGGCACGTGAACAGGAACAGCGCCTGGCCGCCGCACGTGATGCCGAGGCCGTGCGCCAGGCGGCTGCCGCCAAGGCCCGTGCCGAGGCCGACGCCGCCAGCCGGCAGTACCTGCCGATCGCCAAAGAAGCGCCGGACTACCCGCAGCGGGCGCTGGACCGGCATATCGAAGGGGAGTGCACGGTGGCCTACACGGTAGACCCAGGCGGGCGAGTCACGGACCCGCAGGTGGTCGGCAACTGCCACCCGCTGTTCGTCAAGCCATCGCTGGCGGCGGCCAAGCGGTTCCGTTACCAGCCAAGGTTGGTCAATGGCCAGGCGGTGGCGGTGGCCAATGTGAAGAACACCTTCAGTTTCAGGATTGAGTGACGGGGTAATGCCGGGCTGACCATGAGCCATGGGCGGGCTCGGGCCTGTGGGAGTGACTGTCTTGTGTTGGCTGTGCCGGCGATCACTGGCGCAGCCGGTGCCAGCTTTAGCCTGTGCAGGCCCTATCGCCGGCAAGCCGGCTCCTACAGGTACGGCGCTGACCTGAAGCTCATGCATTACCTGTGGGAGCGGCTTTAGCCGCGAAGCAAGCAACACGGTGCATGGCACCGGCTGCGCCGGTGTTCGCGGGTGAACCCGCTCCCACGGGGCACTGGTTCTGCCAGATCACTGCATGACCCGCCGGCCTCAAGGCTGCTTGCGATACATCCCGGTCATCATCTGCGGGTTGTCGGGGGCGGCGTTGTACTTGACCACCGCAAAGCCCTTCACCAGCTGGATGTGGTACGGCCCGTTGCCCTTCGATGCCTGCCCCTCGCGCACGAGAATCAGGTTGCCGGCCTCGATCGGCAGGCGGTGGTGCTCGCTGATCAGCTGCGTGCCGGTCTTGGCATCGCTCAGGGTCAGGGTGAACTCCGCCACCTCGCGCCCTTGCGCGTCGCGCTCGGGGAGAATCGCCAGGTCCAGCTGGCCGTTGCGCTGGAGAAAGTCGGCGAGCATCTGGTAGCGGCCGCTGCGCTCGCCCGCGGGCACATCACCGAGCTTGTCCGCTGCCGGCTCCGGGCCACCGTGGCGCAGTAGCAGTGGCAGCTCGGGTTTTTGCGTGTAGCTCTTGTCGACCCAGTAACCTGTGTAGGTGCCGGGGTCTTCCAGGTTGGGGGTGATGCTCCAGATGCCGGTCTGGTGGCCATCGTCGGCAAACTCGAACAGGTACAGGTACTGCAGGCCGTCGTACTCGCCACGCTCGCCCACCAGCCTGATAGGCGCGCCGCTGCCGCTGCGGGTGTAGCGCAGCTCGCCGATGACCACTGCGCCCTGGTCCTGGAACCACAGCTGCACCGGCAGCTTGCCGTCGAGAGTACCGTTGAGCTTCTGCGCGGTTGCGATCTGCGGCCCTTCGATGTTGCGGGTCTCGCGCCACTGGCCGTCTTGCCAGGCGCCGCGGGTGCGCATCAGGTAGCCCGGCGGCATGCTGACCTGGCGGCCATCGAGGTCGGCCGGGATTTCCTCCTGGGTCACGCTGCTGTGCTGCACCAGCTTGCCGTCGGTGAACTGCCAGCGGGCGCTGCGGCTCGCGCAGCAGCCGCGGTTGGTCAGTACCACCAACTGGCGGTTGGCGGTGTCCACATCGAACATGCCGAGTACGGTTTCACGGGCCAGCGCAGTGAGTTCGTTGTGCTGCACCCAGTGTGCTTGCTGTTCGTCCTGCAGGTAGACGGTGTAGCGGTAGTTGCCGGTCAGCATGACCTGGGTGGCATCGCGGATGGCCACATCCTGGCGGCCGTCGAAGTTGAAGTCGCCGAAACTGAGCAGGCCGTAGGGGCCGCTGAGCCAGTCATTGACGCTTTCGGGGTCTTCATCGGGCAGGCTGTCCATTTGCGTTTGCAACTGCTGCAACGGCTCGAGGCTTTGCCGGTCGCGCAGGGTGATGAGCGCCTGGGCCAGTGTTTGCGGGTCTTGCGGTACCTCGGGGAACAGCACCTCCACCAGGTATTGGCCGCTGGGGTCGACAAGGGCGAACGACTTGGGGGCGGCCATGGCCTGGGGGGTGAAGGCCGTGGCTAGCACTACGCCGCAGAGCAGCCTGCGCATTTGACGCTTCCTTGCTGAAAAATGGGCGGCGAGTATAGCGGCAAAGCGGGGATCGGTTGTGCGGCGCTGTGGCCTCATCGCCGGCAGGCCGGCTCCTACAGGGTAGGTGGTGTGCTTGCGGCGTCGCTGAGCCACACCAGCAACTGGTCCGGGTTGCCGTTGGCCATGCGTTCGAAGGTGGGTGATTCGAGCATGGCCTTGGCGCGTGTGCCCATGGCCAGCAGGTGGGTGGCGAAGCCCGGGCCGAGCTGGCCGCTGTCTTCCAGCGACAGGCCGCTGCGGTTGTGCTGGATGGCCAGGTGGTAGTGGCAGGCCGCATCGCCGCTGGCGGCCAGCACCACGGTGAAGCGCGCGCCGAGCAGGCTGGCCAGGCGCTGTTGTACCAGGGCCAGCAGCGGGGTGGGGTTTTCGTCGTGCAGCGCCGTGGCCAGCGCGGTGGTTGGGAAGGGAGTCATACGGGATCCTGCGCAAGAGGTTCTGTAGTGACCAGCTTAGGCAAGGGCACGGTGAACTTGGGTTAAGCGGGAGTAAAAGCAGGTAATACCCCTGTAGGAGCCGGCTTGCCGGCGATGGCGCCAGGCCTGCAAACCACGATGCCGTGGCGGATGGCCTCATCGCCGGCAAGCCGGCTCCTACAGGGGGCTCAGCTTTCAGAAGGTCTGGCCCAGGGAGAACTGGAAGATTTGCGTTTCGGCACCGTCCGGTTTTTTCAGGGGCGCGGCCAGGCTGAAGCTGAGCGGCCCCATCGGGCTGTACCAGGTCACCCCGACACCCAGCGACACCGCCAGCTGGTTCAGGCTCACGTTGCCGCAACCGGTGGTGGTGCTCAGGTAGCAGGTGTCGGCGTACACGTTGCCGGCATCGACGAACACCGAGCTGCGCAGTTGGCGTTGGTCTTTCACGAACGGCAGCGGGAACAGGTACTCGGCACCGCCGGTGATCAGGATGTTGCCGCCCAGCGCGTCGGTGTCGCGGTCGGAGTAATAGGCTTGGCCTGCGCTGGAGTACGTGCCGGTGGCCGGGGTGTTGCGCGGACCGAGGGTGCCGTCCTTGAAGCCGCGTACCGAGCCCTGGCCGCCGGCGGTGTAGTTCTCGTAGAACGGCAGGCCGTCGGTAGCGCCGTAGCCGTTGCCGTAGCCCAGGTTGGTGTGCAGGCGCAGGGTGGTGTTCTGGGTGACGGGCAAGTAGGTCTGGCCGCTGTAGTCGAGCTTGTAGAACGACAGGTCGCTGCCGGGGGTGGTGGCCATCAGGGTCAGGCTCTGGGCGTGGCCGCGGGTGGCCAGCACGCCCTTGTTGAGGGTGGATTCGGACCAGCCGATGGAAGCCTTGAGGTTGTTGAAGCTCTTGCCTTCGCGCTGGATGAAATCGTAGATCTCGTCGGCGCTGTAGGTGCCCGGGCTGATGTCGTCGTGCTGCAGGGTCAGCCCGTAGGTCAGGCGCGAGGTCTCGTTGATCGGGTAGCCGATGCTGACCCCGGCGCCATAGCTGTTGATGGCGTAGTACGACACGCCGTCGTCGTAGTAGTCGCTGTAGTCGGTGCTGCTGTAGAAGGCGTTGTAGCCCAGGCTGACGCCATCGGCGGTGAAGTAGGGGTCGGTGAAGCCGAAGTTGTACTTGGTCTGGTACTCGCTGCGGGTCAGTCCGATGGACACCTTGTTACCGGTACCGAGGAAGTTGCTCTGGCTGATCGAGCCACCCAGGATCAGGCCCGCGCTTTGTGCGAAACCGACACTGGC